>CAYULU010000009.1:0-45273 GCA_964445745.1 uncultured bacterium
GCCCCTTGGCCACCGGCTTAAGCAATGAAGCGCAAAGAACGGGCGTCAGGATCAGCGCCACCGCAACCGACAACAACATGGAAGCGATAATGGTTATGGAAAACTGACGGTAAATCACGCCCGTCGAACCCGGGAAAAATGCCATGGGACCGAAAACCGCCGAAAGCACCAGCCCGATTCCAATCAGGGCACTCGTAATCTGGTTCATCGATTTGGCCGTAGCTTCACGCGGAGGGAGCCCTTCCTCCGACATAACCCGCTCCACGTTTTCAACCACCACAATCGCGTCGTCGACCAAAAGACCGATAGCCAAAACCATGGCAAACATCGTCAACATGTTAATGGAAAATCCGAAAGCTCCGAGCACGGCAAAAGTACCCAAAAGAACCACCGGTACCGCAATCGTCGGAATAAGCGTCGCCCGAAGATTTCCCATAAAAAGATACATCACCAGAAAGACCAGCAGGATTGCCTCGAACAAAGTCTTGATCACTTCATCAATCGCCACCTTCACAAACGGCGTGGTATCGTATGGGTAAACCGCTTTCATCCCGTGAGGAAAATACTGGCTCATTTCCTTAAGCTTCGCTTTAACCGCATCGGCTGTATCAAGTGCATTGGCGCCCGGTGCCTGACGAATAGCCAAACCAGCGGACGGCTTACCGTTGAAAGTGGCTTCAACGTCATAGGACTCAGTTCCCAATTCCGTCCGCCCCACATCCTTGATCCTGACAATCGATCCGTCGGGATTGGTACGGAGAGGAATCGCCGCAAATTCATCGGGGGTCTGCAGCAAATTCTGGACAACAATCGAAGCATTTAAACGCTGACCGGGTACAGCCGGAAGTCCGCCGAACTGTCCGGAAGAAACTTCCACATTGTAGGTTCGTACCGCACCGACGACATCCTCGACCGTAAGGTTATAATCAGTCAACTTGTTAGGATCCAGCCAGACTCGCATGGAATACTGGGAACCAAAATTTTCAACTTCCCCGACCCCAGGCACGCGCGCGAGAACTTTTTCCAGATTGGACTGGGCATAATCCCTCAGGTCATTACCGTCCATACTGCCGTCTTCCGAAATCAAACCTACAATGAGGAGATAATTCCGCGTGGATTTACTGACGGTGACACCGGAGCGCTGAATCACTTCCGGGAGACTGGACATCGCAAGCTGAAGTTTATTCTGAACTTTCGACCAAGCAAGATCCGGATCGGTTCCTGCTTTGAAAGTTAGTTCGATACGGGAAGCACCGGCTGAATCGCTTTTAGCGGACATATAAATTAAGTCCTCAAATCCGGTCATTTTTTGTTCGATGATCTGGGTCACGGTATTTTCCACCGTCTCAGCCGAGGCCCCCGGATAAAACGAAGTAATAGCGATGGAAGGCGGTGCGATGGGAGGATATTGTGAAATGGGCAATTGGGAAATGGACAACAACCCCAGCACCATCAGAATAATGGCGATGACCCATGCAAATACCGGACGATCTAAAAAGAATTTTGATAACATAGGATTTTTCTTGATTTTCGGTAGAAACTTTTAAGCGGTCAAATCTTTGTTCGAATCCGCGTTGAATGGGACTGCCTTGACCGGAGCACCCGGCCTTACTTTTTGAAGCCCCTCAACAATCACCCGGTCACCCGATTCAAGACCGGATCGCACGAGCCAACGATCACCCAGCGCGCGATCCAAAGTCAGGATCCGCTGTTCCACCTTTTCTTCACGGTTCACAATCAAGGCCACAGGCTCCCCCTTCGGAGTGCGGGCAACCCCCTGCTGTGGCACCAAAATTGCCTGTTCGTTCATCCCTTCCGTAATCACAGCTCGCACAAACATCCCCGGAAGCAACAAACCGTCCGGATTCGGGAAAACCGCCCGTAAAATAACGGATCCAGTCGTCGGATCAACCGTCACATCCTTGAATTGGAGTTCGCCCTCCAGAGGATAAGTTGTCCCATCCGTCAAAACAAGTTTGACCTTATTCTGCCGCGCTTGGTCATGGCTCAAACTGCCCTCCTCCACAGCTCGCTTGAATCGAAGTAATTCAGTCGCGGATTGGGGCACATCCACATAAATAGGATCCAACTGTTGAATGGTCGCCAGAGCCATAGGCTGATACGCTGTCACAATAGCGCCTTCGGTGACGCTCGAAGTTCCGATGCGACCGGAAATCGGGGAAATGACCCGGGTGTAGTCCAAGTTAATGCGGGCAGTTTTTAATTCCGCTTCAGCCTGTTTGAGTACGGCGTTGGCATCATCAAAGTCCTGCTGGCTTACGGCCTGTTCAACCAATGCTTTTTTATAACGATCCACCCTCAACCGCAACGAGGGTAAATGTGCCTCCGCCCGGTCCAGAGCCGCCTGAAACGGAGCCGGATCAATTTGATAGAGAACCTGTCCGGCCTTCACATCAGCCCCTTCCACAAACAACCTCTTTTGAATAATACCGTTCACTTGGGGGCGGATCTCAGCTATCAGAAAAGCGCTGGTACGCCCCGGCAATTCATTAGTGATGGACACCTTTTCGGTCTGTAAAGTCACGACCGCTACTTCAGGGGTCATCATCCGGGATGCATCTTTCGCTTTACATCCTCCTATCATCGGAATCAAAAAAACAAAAAATAAAATCCCTAAAGCAGAACCACAACGAAAAGGGAGCCTCTTAAAGAATGAAAGAGTCGTTATTGGGAGTAATAAAAACTGAGTTTGTGAAGAACCGTTTTGAATTAGCATCGTTTCTCTCTTTTAATGGGTATGTAATTGATCACTTACATTTCCAAGCGTAAGATATTTAGCGAATATTGTCAAGTAATCACTTACATAATTGACTTTCACCCTTTTCTCTTTAGAATGCAGGCGGGAGGATCATTCAAGGGGTGCAAAATACTATGGTAAAAAACCCAAAGAAGAGGTTTGCAACCTCTGCTAAAATCAAGAAACGAAGCCGGGAAAAAAGCTCCCAGCGAATCCTTCAAGCCGCACTTGAAATCTTCTCGGAAGTCGGCTACGACGCCGCCACCACAAAGATGATCTCAAAGCGGGCCGGGCTTAATGAGTCATTGATCCAGCGATATTTTACAAGCAAATCAAACTTACTCGTCGAAGTCACCTATTCATGCATTGATGCTCTCAGCAATGAAAAACCCTATCCCTTTGCCGACACTCCGCAGGAGGAAATTTATCGTTTTCTCGTCAATAAACTCGAGAGCTTCAATAAAAACATTCGGTTTTTTCGCGTCATTCTCTCAAGAATCCTGCTCGATTCCCGGACGGGATTGGAGCTTCAAAAACGAAAACCTTCGGATCTTTTTTTCGCGGAGCGTCTCACGTTATTTCAAAAAAAAGGGTTGATTCGATCCGACCTAAACATCGACGAACTAGTCCCTCTGATCACCCATCAGGCTTTTGCCATCACAATTGTCGAGCTCATCCTGTCTCACAAGAGCCTTGAATACTGCAAAAAACAGCTTCTGGCTTTTTCAAAAAATCTTACGCAAGGAATTGCAGTACCCCTTCGGAAACATCCTTAATAGTTTTGCGCCCTAAAATTTTTCACCGTCTCAAAAGCAAAAACCAGCCCTCGCGGAAAAATCTCCCCCCTCTCTGTCAAACTCACTGAATCCTGCAACACGCTGATATTGGGAATTTCTCTACAAGCCAGCCCCTCGATATTTTCTCAGACTCCCGAAGTGGAGGTGGGAAGAATTTCCGCCAGTTTGGCGTCCAGAGTTTCCTTGACTGATTGAAGCGTGCATCCGCTGTAAATCTTGTCACCAATCCGGACATTGGGGCCCTTTCCGCACTTCTCAAAGCAGAAGGTCCCCTTGATCCCAATCAGGTCCTTTAGATTCTGCTCCGCAACATATTTCACCAAACCGTGCAAAATCGACTCGGATCCACGGGTGTGGCATCCAGTACCGACACAAACTTCCACGTTCACGCGTTCCGTCGGACCACCCTTCACGAGCGGCAAACCTTTCGACGTAAAACGCCGACGGCTTTGATATTTGGTATGCAAAAGATGGTGTGCTTTTTCACCGCCCACGTCTCCGAGATGTTCCGCGTAAAGTCGCGTCACCGACACATTCTCCTGAGATTTCTGAGACTTCATCATTTTGTCTGCATCGTAAAGACCGCGCGTACGTTTACGCCTCACTTCGCCTCCCGAAGTAACGGGCTGGCCCGCACCACCGACGCAACCACCAGGGCATGCCATCACCTCAATCAAATGGTATCGGCTGTTGCCCGCTTTCACCTGCTCACAGACCCGCCTGGCGTTGGCCAGCCCGTGCACCACTGCCAGGTGAAACGTTTTTCCGTTCAGTTCAACACTTGCCTCCCGCAATCCTGATTCACCTCGAACCTCGCGAAACACTACATCCAAGAGAGGCTGACCGGTCACCTTTTCCGCGACATACCGCAGAACCGCTTCCGTCACTCCTCCCGAGTTACCAAAAATGACTCCGGCACCCGTTGCTTCGCCAAACGGTCGGTCAAATTCCTGCGCCTTAAGCTGGTCAAAACAAATTCCACGCTCGCGGATCATTTGCGCCAATTCCTGTGTCGTTAACACATGGTCAACGTCCGGCGTACCGTCCCTCGTGAATTCCGGGCGCTTGGCCTCAAACTTCTTGGCCGTGCACGGCATCACCGAGACCACCACAAAATCAGCGCGACTCATCCCGGCCTTCTTGACCAGAACTTCCTTCGCGACGGATCCGAACATTTGTTGCGGAGAGCGGCAGGTCGACACATTTTTAAAAAGCTCCGGATAATACTGCTCTGCAAATTTCACCCACGCCGGACAGCATGACGTAAACTGAGGCAGGACGGCGCCCTCCCGCACTTTACGCAAAAACTCTTCCGCTTCCTCCACGACCGTGAGATCCGCCGAAAAACAAGTGTCATAGACCGCATCAAATCCCATCATCTTAAGCGCCGTCACGATTTTGCCCGTCGTCAAACTCCCGGGCGAAAGTCCAAACTCCTCCCCGAGAGCAACCCGAACCGCCGGCGCAATCTGCACCGCAACCTTTTTCGCAGGGTTATGTACATCCCGCCAAACTTCCGTAACTTCCGAACGAGGAGTAAGCGCTCCCGTCGGGCACACGCGAACACACTGACCGCAATTGACACATTCAACCTGCGCCAGATCCTTCCCGAATGCCGGCATCACGCAAGCTTTATGTCCGCGATACGCGAAATCAATCGCCCCGATTCCCTGAACTTCCGTACACATCCGCACACAGTCGCCGCAAAGAATACATTTATTGGGGTTACGTGTGATCGAAGGCGACGAAAAATCCGGCGCAAGCTCTTTGGGAATCTGTTTGAACCGGACTTTTTCAATTCCAAAATTTTTTGAAAGTGTTTGTAGTTTACACACCGTGTTTTTATAACATGTCGTGCAATTTTGCTCGTGACCCGCAAGCAAAAGTTCCAGCGCCACCTTTCGCATGCGTCGCACCTCTGCCGTACTCGTGTGAACACTAAGCCCAGCCTCGGGCAACGTGGAACATGACGCCACGATCCCGCGACCCTCCACCTCCACGATACACAGTCGACACGCGCCGTAAATACTAAGTTCCGAGTGATAACAAAATGTCGGAATATCGATTCCACCCTGACGGATAACTTCCAAAAGATTTCGCTCACCGTTCACCGGGAATTCCATCCCGTCGACTTGAATAATATTTTTAGTTTCCATTATGACACCCCCACAACCGCGTTGAATTTGCAAATCTGTGCGCACGCGCCGCATTTAATGCAGATCGCGGCATTAATGGTATGCGCCTGCTTGGGCACACCCTGGATCGCACCCACGGGACAAACCTTCCGGCACATCCCGCAGCCCTTGCATTTTTCCACAACAATTTCCGGCCGGGCCAGAGCCTTACAAGCACCCGTCGGGCACCACTTGTCACGAACATGTTTTTCATATTCATCGCGAAAATAGCGCAAGGTGGACAGCACGGGATTCGGCGCGGTTTTACCGAGTCCGCACAAGGAGCCCTTTTGCACTACATGTGCAAGTTCTTCCATCAAATCCAGCGTTTCCATCGTGGCGCGACCCTCGATGACATCATCCAGCAGGGCCAACATCTGTTTTGTTCCCTCGCGGCACAATACACATTTTCCGCACGACTCATTCTGGGTAAACTGCATAAAATAGCGTGCCACACTCACCATGCAGGTATCCCGGTTCATCACCACAAGCCCGCCCGACCCAATCATCGCGCCGACCTTCTTCAGGGATTCATATTCCAGCGGAAGATCCAGATGCTCTGCCGTCAAGCACCCCCCGGAAGGGCCGCCGATTTGAACGGCCTTAAAACCCTCTTTAAGAATTCTCCCCTTGGAGTCGGTCACCCCACCCCCGATCTCAAAAATAATCTCCCGCAACGTCATTCCAAACGGAACCTCGATCAATCCTGTATTGGCAACGTGTCCCGTGAGTGCAAAGGTTTTTGTCCCGGAGGATTCCTTCACGCCGATTTTTCGAAACGCGTCTGCACCCATTTGAAACACAAGCGGCACACTCGCAAGCGTTTCGACGTTATTAATGGCGGTGGGTTTTCCCCAAAGTCCTTGCTGTGCCGGAAACGGCGGTTTGGGACGAGGCATCCCGCGGCCCCCTTCCACCGATCCCATCAATGCCGTTTCTTCGCCGCACACAAACGCGCCCGCCCCCTCCACCACCTTGCACCGGAACGAGAACGATGTTCCAAAAAGACTTTCCCCAAGCATCCCCGCTTTTTCAGCGGCCATAACGGCCTTGCGCATATTTTCAACTGCAAGCGGATATTCCGCACGAACATAGATCACTCCCTGGTTGGCGCCGATCGCATAAGCGGCAATACACATTCCTTCCAGAACGCTGTGAGGGTTACCTTCCATCACACTGCGATCCATAAACGCACCCGGATCCCCTTCATCACCGTTACAAATCAGATACTTCTTAGGCCCCGGCTGGATTCGCGTCAGCTCCCATTTTTTGCCAGTCAAAAAACCACCACCACCTCGACCGCGGAGCCCTGAAGCGATCATTTCCCGACAAACTTCCTCCGGGGTCATCGTCGTCACCACACGCCGTGCTGATTCGTAGCCGTGCTTCGCAAAATATTCTTCAATACTTTCCGGATCAATCGAGCCGCAAAGTTTCAAAACCGTGCGAGTCTGTCTTTTATAGAAAGGGATATCCGCTTGTTTGGCAAGTTTCTGTTTCGTTGCCGGATCTACATAAAGAAGGCGGTCTATCAATTCCGCGCGACCCAGCGTACGCTCCACAATTTCCGGGACGTCTTCCACCTTCACACGGACGTACAAGATTCCTTCCGGGTCGAGTGTCACAAGCGGCCCCATCTGGCAGAATCCCTGACAACCGCTTTTGGAAGTCCGAAACGTATTCGAAAGATCCTTTGGGGCATGCTCTTCGGCCAAGGTTTGAACTATCTCAAAACCCGCCTTTTTTATTTCTTTCAAAAAAGCCTCATACACTTTTAGGGCACCGTTCGCCCGGCAAGCCGTCCCGGTACAAACCGTCACTTTCCGGGCCGTGCCGGTGGGCATTTCAACCGCAACACTAAGCTTTGAGTGCATTTTTTTCCTCCTTCACCAGGATCGAATCCACCAGCTCAACCGCTTTTTCGGGTGTCATCTGTCCGTAAATGTCTCCGTTCACAACCACCACCGGCGCCAGGCCACAAGCCCCAAGACACGAGACGGTTTCTACCGTAAAGAGCATATCGTCAGTGGTGATTTTACTTTCGCTCAGCCCTAGTTTCTTTCGCAAGGCCTCAAGGATACCGGTCGAACTTTTAACGTGACAGGCCGTACCGTCACAGAGCCGGATCAGGTATTTCCCTTTCGGCGCCAATGTAAAATGAGAATAAAAGGTGGCAACTCCATAAATTCGAGCCGGCGGAATGTGCAACATTTCAGCGACGTAAAGCAAAACTTCTTCCGGCAAATAACGATATTCATCCTGAACCTTTTGCAGGATTGCGATCAGGTTAGACGCTTCATACTGATGCTGTTCGAGGATTTCCCCGACCTTCTGAAATTTTCTAAATAAAATCGCTTTAGGCATCGATCATTTCTCCTTCTGCGCCCGCAGAGTTTCAGGGGCCGTTTCAAGTCCCGCGAGATTTTTTTCTTTCGTGCGCGCAAGCTTTACAGAAAGTACGGCGAGGCCCTCTGCCAGATCCTCGTTTTGAACGACCACATTCGCGGGGACAAACAACTTCGCCGGGGCAAAATTCCAGATCGCCCGGATACCAGCCTGGATCATTTTTTCCGCCGTCGCCTGGGCGTGTTCTGCCGGTACTGCTAGGATCCCGATTTGGATTTTCATACGTTCCGCCATTGACGGGAGTTCTTCCATCGGCAAAATATGCACGTCATGTATCACCTGATGCGTCTTCGCAGGATCCGAATCAAACGCGAGCACAATTTTCATACCGTACTGTTCAAAACCACGATACCCAAGCAATGCCGCGCCGAGATTTCCCGAACCGACCAAAAATGCGTCCGACACATTATTCCAGCCCAGATGGTCTTCAATCGCTTTGATGAGCTCATGAATTT
This sequence comes from uncultured bacterium, assembly GCA_964445745.1. Classification (GTDB taxonomy): domain Bacteria; phylum Omnitrophota; class Omnitrophia; order Omnitrophales; family Aquincolibacteriaceae; genus UBA1443. The sequence continues at coordinate 8,591 of CAYULU010000009.1, forward strand.
CATAACCGACGCCCGATTTACCCATCACAGGAAGCGGGTCAAAATCCTTCCGAACCACAATCGGCTCCAGAGCAAGCGCCGTTGCAAGAGTCGTCGCAGAAGCAAACGTCTGTCCCGCTACCACCTGCTCCTTTAAAATTCGTAAATAAGCCGGCATACGCCGAATCGATGGATAGCTGAGAATTCGTTTGCTTTCAGGACACATTCCGCCACCTCCTTAGATGTGCCATATTGACACAGTTGACAGATATTTTATTATCGATATAATTACATCGATATTTATATATCGAAGTATACTTAATTTCTTACGTATGTCAATACTCAATAAGTTTTTTTAGAAAAAAAATTACGCCGCTAGACGTCATTTGATTAACTGGCACCCCGAAAGGAGCTTAAATCATGGAAAACACAAACGCAGAAAAAACACTTTGGGAATTACTTTGGGAATACGATCCCAACGGACTGTTGGTCGTGGATCTTCAAATGCGCATAAAACTGGTAAACCCTTCACTTTGTGAAATGTTCAACACCGTACCCGAAAAAATAATCGGTCGCGATGCCGCTGACCTGCGCGGTGACACGCAGGACTTAAAAAATGCATGGGAATCAAACCAGATCATTCGGGCCAAAGAGCAAGGATACCCTCAGCATAGACTCCACGTTCGGGAAGTCATTTTCCCCCTCAAAAGCCACAACCTGATTGCATGCATTGTCGTGGATACGACCCATGAATGGAAGCAACGTGAAGAGTTGGAGAAACTAAAGAATCAAACGATCCAGCACGTACGCGAAGTCGTCGACCAACAAATGAAAGTCGCGCAGGAAATCGCAAGTCTGCTCGGGGAGACAACGGCCAACACCAAAGTGAGTCTGTTACAACTGCTACAGGCGATTCAAAAGGACTAGCGAATCATGGAACTTTTCTATGACGTATTTGAGGAAAACCTGAAGAAGACCGGCGAAGAGCTTTGCGGGGACAAGGTCAAGATTTTGAAAGAGGCCGGAAAAACTTTGATTGTCTTTTCCGACGGACTTGGAAGCGGCGTCAAAGCCAACATTCTGGCCACACTCACCACCGAGATTGTCATAACAATGCTTCGTCACGACATTCCCCTTCCGGAGATTATCCGCACCATTCTCGGAACACTCCCGACTTGCCAAATCCGGAATCTGGCTTACGCCACCTTTACGATTCTCGCCATCAACGAACACGAGCAATCATTTCAAGTCATGAACGTCGACAACCCGCTCGTTCTCCATCTGAGGAACGGCAAAATTCTCCGACATGAAATCCGCACAACAGAAATCCTCGGTAAAAAAGTCGCGTCTTCGGAAGGCGACCTTGAAAAGGGCGATTTTTTAGGGATGATGTCCGATGGAGTTCTATACGCGGGGCTTGGCGACACGCTCAACTACGGTTGGGGATGGGACAATATCGCCGCATTTCTCGAAGATACATTTCAAAAGCCTATCACTTCATCATCGCAGGCCGTCAAGACGGTCATGAACCAAACCCTGCGCCTCTACGGCGGAAAACCCGGCGACGATGCAACCTTCGTCGGAACTCTGGTCAGAGAAAGCGCCGCCCTCCATATTTTTACTGGCCCGCCCGCCGACCGAAACCGTCAAGAATTCTACGTTCGTCAGTTTCTCAACGTGCCCGGAAGAAAAGTCATTTGTGGCGGCACAACGGCTAACCTGGTTGCCAAAGCACTGGGGCGTAAAGTAGAAACACGCCTGGACGGTGAATTGGGCGATGTTCCGCCTGCGGGAACACTGGACGGAATCGACCTTGTGACCGAAGGTATTATCACCCTTTCCCGGACTCTGGAACTGATACGAAAGGACGCAGGGCGAACGGAGCACGAGGGACAGAACGCAAACGCCGCGGTATTACTCGCCGCGGAAATGATGCAGGCAGACCGGATCCGATTCCTCGTGGGGCAAACTATCAACCCTTTTTACCAAAATCCTCTGCTCCCCAAAAACGTTTCCATCCGAACCAATCTGGTAGGGATGATCGCCGACGTCCTCCGCCAGTATCGTAAATCCGTCGAAGTGGTGCTCTGCTAATCTTTACAAATCAGAGATTCCACTCCCTTGCGAATAAGCTCGTAAAAGCAAAAAAAGAGGCGTGCCCGATTCGCCAAACGGACCTACCTCTTTTCCTGTCACACTTCGTTTCCCGGCCGACGGCTCACTAAAGGTTTAAAACCCAACTTTTTTCTTCAGCTCTGCCGTTTTTTGCTCGGTGCACTTTGCCGCGCGGTCCGCTGTTCTTTGCACCAGGATCTTATCCTTTTCAACACCGCTCTTTCCGATCGTCGCAACCGTATCGCCAATCTTGGTCAACAGGTTTTCTTTACAAGCATCACAACCCGCCACCGATAACGCCAAAATCGCCAACATAAACGTCCATCCAGATTTTTTCATACTCCCTCTGTTTCATAAAGTTCCACGCTCAAGGTCGAACAATATATTTCCAAGCATATGTTGATCCATTAAAAAAATATCACGTCTCTTTAGTTTTTGTATTTAATCATGGTTCCTTCGGCAGAAACCGTCGCTTTCTGCGAAAGATTCACGTAAGCGGGAACATAATGGTACTGAGCGCCGATGACTGCGTTAGCACCCGACAATTGGGCTTTTGCTCCCAGCTTTTCAAAAATCATTTCCTTGTATTGGACCGTTTTGGCATCCAAAGCCGCTTTCGTATCCGACGGGATCTGGCTCGAAACACGCTCGTCCTTGGTAGCATAACCCGCAAGCCCCTTGAACGTATCGGCCGCACTTTCCGCAATTTGTTCGTTCACCGAAACTGAACCCAGCACGTCATAGGCCCTCGTCACATCCGAAGTTTCTAAGACAACCACCTTCGGATCCGAAATGTCTTTCGTCGCGCAACCCGCCATCAAAACCACAAGCAAGACTCCAACCATACTGTCCACTTTCATTTTTGCCTCCTCTTAGTAGTATTCAGTGATGAGAAATTGTGCTTTTCCTATATCCATGTTCGATCAGCAATTAAAAGGCGGTTTCATAAGAATGTTGAATTGAAAGAGATTCAATGCTCAGGGCCGGACTTGAACCGGCACGGGATTATTAGGTCCCTCAGGATTTTAAGTCCTGTGCGTCTGCCAATTTCGCCACCTGAGCAATTTAGAGACTGATCACGATCTTTCAAGAAAAGATCGACGTCTTTTTGCAGGCTTCATGTGGAGGCGCGGGGCGGAATCGAACCGCCGCATATCGGTTTTGCAGACCGATGCATTACCACTTTGCTACCGCGCCAGGAATTCACCTCGAAGCGAAAAAAACTTAACGGCCAAAACAGACCCCGATGGACTCACCCGTTTGGACAAGATAATGGTCGGGCGGAACTGTTTTTAAATTTTTGACCGCATCCAGGATCGGAATCGAACGAACCTTCATCCCCTGCAAACAGACCATTTCGCTAAATCGATTTTCAGAAACAAGTTCGGTGGCATAAGCTCCAAAAAGAGTTCCGAGGTTCCGATCGAAGGGCGTGGGAGAACCGCCGCGCTGAACGTGTCCAAGTTTTGCCGCACGGGTTTCAAGACCGCAAATTTTTTCGATTCGCTCCGCCAGGTACTCTCCCACTCCGCCCAGTTTTTCAGGGTAAGGGTTCGAGAGATCACGTTTCTTCACAATAACCTTCCCCCCCTTTTCTCTGGCGCCTTCGGCCACACAAATAAGACTGAACTTTTTTCCGTAGCTGGCCCGTTTAATCACAGCGTCCCGAACCCGCTCCATTGAAAAAGGGATTTCAGGGATCAAGATCACATCTGCTCCACCGGCCGAACCCGCGTGCAAGGCAATCCAGCCCGCATGACGTCCCATGACTTCCAGGATCATGACGCGATGATGCGCCGCTGCGGTCGTATGTAACCGATCGATCGCCTCAGTGGCAATCGTCACCGCCGAATCAAATCCGAACGTAAAATCTGTCCCGCTTAAATCGTTGTCGATGGTCTTGGGAATTCCAACCACGGGGATTCCAAGCCCGGAAAGCTTATGCGCAATAGAAAGAGTTCCATCGCCTCCGATTGCCAGAAGCGCATCCAGTCCCCACTCACGAAAATTTCGGAGAGTTTCCTTCGTTCGATCTTCGTATCGAACCTTCCGTCCTTCCACCACCGGAGTCCGAAAAGGATCTGCACGGTTGGACGTCCCAAGGATCGTTCCTCCCTGGACAAGAATTCCTGAAACAGACTCATTGGTAAGTTCATGCCCTCGACCTTCAATAAGGCCCGCATACCCGTCTTCAATACCAAACACGCTCCACCCGTACGCCTGGATGGCTGTTTTGGTAGCCGCTCGAATCACTGCATTCAACCCCGGGCAATCTCCCCCGGCCGTCAATATCCCAATTTTACGAATTTTTCTTGATTTCACTCGATTACTGTAGCGTTTTTAACGCTTCTCCCGTATTAGGATCATACGTGTAAGTGGAGGGGAAAGTCTGCCCGGTACGCGGGTTGTATTTCGTATTCAACTCCTGCCGCACCACCGGCGAAGTAGAAACAGGCTGGGTCTGGACCGAAGTTGCCGTATACGGCTGAGGCGCATACGTTGGCTGATACTGCTGTTGCATCATTTCTTCACGAAGTTCTTTCTTCGTTTGTTCTTTCTGACGACGCGCCATTTCACCGGCTACGGCTCCGGTCAGCAAACCGGCTCCCGCCCCGATCGCGGTACCCACACCTGCATGTCCCGTAGCGCTACCAGCCAAGGCCCCAATCCCGGCTCCAAGCGCCGCACCCGCCAACCCGCCGGTCTCACGCTCCGTCAATCCTGACTCCGTTGCACAGCCCGAAAAACACATCCCGGTGATTATAAAAAATATCATGGCTTGTTTCATCATGTTCGCATCTCCTTATTTAAAATGTTTCGCAGAGCGAAAATTGAGCGATCATTATAATCGTTTTCCTGTTTCGAAAAACAGTTTTTTACCTTTCGCGGCTCAATCCTTCCATCCATCTCAAAATCCGCCACGACAAACTCGTTTTGTTTTGCATCGGCTCCCGGATCACTTTCATATCCCGGTCAATCAAGATGGCACGAACTTTACTGTCCCCAAAAGGTACTTGTCTATTGGGAGAATAAAAATTCGCGACAATACCGTCGAGTTTTTTTTGCCTGACCTTTTCCTTCGCTCTTGGAACAAGACTCTGGGTCTCAAGGCAAAACCCGATGACAATTCGATGCCCTTTCCTTTTCGAAAGATCCGCCAGAATATCAGGCGTTCTCTTCATTCTAAGCGTCAAGCCTCCAACACTCGATCGTTTGTGTCGATTAGCCGTAAACGGCATGTAATCGCACACCGCCGCCGTCATGATTAGACCGTCGTGAGAAGGAAAAAGTTTCGAACAAACCCGTTTCATTTCGTGAGAGGAAATCACGGGATAGTATTGAACGCCCCTTGGCACTTTAAGGTGGGTCGGTCCGCTAACCAGACTCACTTGATACCCTTTTGCGGCCGCAACTCCAGCCAAGGCATACCCCATCCTGCCCGAAGAAAGATTCGTAATGAAACGAACGGGATCAAGGTGTTCACGGGTAGGACCAGCTGTGATCAGAAGTTTTTTTACTATCGCCATAGCAAGGGGAATTATTTAGATTTCTTACCGGTTTTCAAAACCGAAACGAGAGATTCCAGGATCGTTGCCAACGGCGCAATATGCCCCACACCAGTTCGTCCGCACGCCAAATCTCCTTCGACAGGACCCACAAAACGGTATCCGATCGCCTTCAACTGCGCCATGTTACGTTGAGTCAGAGGGTGTGTATACATGTGGTCATTCATAGCCGGTGCGATCAAAATAGGCTGCCGAGTTGCAAGACAAACACAGGTTCCAAGATCATCGGCTATCCCGGAGGCGAGCTTCGCAATAAAATCGGCCGAAGCCGGCGCGATCAAAACAACATCGGCAAGATCAGCCAGGGATGTATGCATGACTCCCCAAGGCGCCTCATTTGGAAACAGGTCAGAATAAACCCTTTCACCAGTCACCGTCCGGAGCACAGTTTCCGTCACGAACTTCTTGGAAGAATCTGTTTGCACACAAACCACCCTTGCTCCGTCTTCTCTCATCATCTTGACCAGATCAGGCGTTTTGTACGCGGCAATGCTACCGGTAACAATCTGAAGAACGGTCTTATTCGAGAGTCTTTTTACTCTTGGCCTTGACTTCGACATACTTCACTTTCTGTGCGGCCATCTCGAGGAGCGCCACCGTCGCCGCTTTTTTGGATCCCGTCTTCACAAGCGGCTGAGCACCCTGAGCAAGCTCGTTCGCCCGAGCAGCTGCTATCAGCACGGTTTTATAAAGACTGGCATCTTTGCTTTGGGGAAGTATCTTTTCAAGTGCGATGTACGCCATATTACTTTTTGCTCCTTTTTGTCAGTTCGTTAAGAATAATCGATTCAACCTCAAGAACAGCCTGATCAAGATTCTGATTAATCACCGTCTTCTCATAGAGCGTCGCAGCCTTAATCTCGTCTTGCGCAATCATGATTCGCCGCTCAATCTCCTCGGGTGTTTCCGTATTACGGTTTGTCAGTCTTTCCCTGAGCGCCTTGATAGATGGCGGGAGGAGAAAAACACTGATCATCGGCCGGTCAGTCCCCCAGGATTCCTTGATCTGTTTGGTCCCCTGAACATCGATAGTCAAAATCATGACCTTCCCGCTGTCCACCGCATCAGTCACACATTGGCGCGGAGTTCCGTAGTACTGCCCATAGATTTCAGCCCATTCCAGAAAAGCATTTCGGGCCTTTTCACACTCAAACGCTTCTTTCGAAATAAAATGGTAATGGGTGCCGTTTTCCTCGCCCAGGCGCGGAGAACGCGTCGTGGTAGAAACTGACCTCATCCAGTCCTGATGACGAATTAAGAGACGTTCGACGACACTCGTTTTTCCGCATCCCGAAGGGGCCGACAATACCACAAGCAAACCTTGCGTCCGGCGGATCTTATTCGACATTCTGAACCTGTTCGCGGATTTTTTCGATCTCGCTTTTGACTGCAATCGCTTCCTTCGAGACTTCAAACATCTGCGCCTTGGACGCCATCGTATTTGCCTCCCGCATCATTTCTTGGCAAAGAAAATCCATTTCGCGCCCGACTTCTCCCGCTTTGGAAAGCCACTTCGTAAAAAGCTCCAGGTGGCTTCGCATCCGAACCAACTCTTCAGTAATATCGCTTTTATCAGCCAAAAAAGCGACTTCCCTCGCTATCCGATCCTGATCCATCTTTTCATCACCCAAGATTTCCCGGATCCTGCGACTGACCTTCACAAAGCACTCGGATTGTTTAAGCTTCACAAGTTTTTCAATTGAATCCGTGGTTCGCGAAATTTTCTCAAGCCTCTCGCGAAAATCCTTGGCAAGTTTACGTCCTTCCTCACATTTGAGGGAAATTGCTCTTTCAATGCCTTTGACCAAGATACGGTGAAATTCAGGCCAGCTAAGGGCTTTCGTGCGGGCATTTACCTTCTCACGCACTACTCCGGGTAGCCGCAGGGCATCTGCTAATAAGAGCTTTCCCTCAAGTCTAAACTTTTTTTTCAGAGCTACCGCTGAGTCGAGATACGCCTTGACCTGTGCGGGATCGAGCTCATACGAAAGAGACTGCGCACCGTTCCCCTCTTCAAAAACCGCCAGCGACACCTTGCCACGACGAATCATTCCCTGAACCAGCTGGCGAACCTGTGCCTCATACGGTAACAACGGAATCGGCAATCTCAAACCAAGCTCAAAATAACGTTGGTTCAGTGACTTGATCTCAACTACCCATTGTTTGCCCCCGGCGGTGAGAACCACACGGGAAAAGGCCGTCATACTTTTAATCATAAGATCGGGATAAAAAGGAAATTTAACATGGTGGAGCGTGTATTATAAGAAGCCCGCTACCTCTGTCAAGGGAAAGCCTTCCCAATTTCGTGAGTGAAAAATAAAATTTTAAGTGGAATTTTTTTGGCATTGCGCTATCATTAACAGCCATTCACCATATTGAATCCTTCAAGGAACTTTATTTAACCACAAGCAAATCAAAAATAATTATTAGCTTGAGTTTTGTATTATTCTGTCAGTTCGCCCGCCCGTCGAAAAGGTGCCCGATGGGGATCATCGTGGGTTGCACTTGAGACAGAAGTAATGCCAGCACCAAAACACCGGCAAACCTTGAGCTATTAATTCATTCGGAGACATATGAAAAAACTCTTTACACATCTTTCGATCCTAGGATCCCTTTGTCTTTGCCAAGCTGTTGCATGGGCCAGCGAAGCAGACTTAAAAATTCCCGATCTCCACGAAGGGCAGTTCAGCCTTTTTGGCGGTCTTTCGGGGTTCCAAATCATGCTCTACGGTGCATTGGTCATCCTCGGAACTGTCGGCGTTTCACTCTACCAGTTTGTGAAGATCAAATCACTCCCGGCTCACAAGTCGATGCTGGACATTGCGGAAACCATCTTCAAAACCTGCCAAACCTATCTCAAGCAACAAGTTAAGTTCCTGGCCATTCTTTTCGCCATCATCGCGTGCGCGATGAGCTATTACTTCATGGGTCTCCAGCACGAATCTTTCCCAACCCTAAGCCTCGTGCTTTTCTTCTCGGTCGTCGGGATGGCGGGCTCCACCCTTGTCGCTTATTATGGAATTCGGGTGAATACCTACGCTAATGCCCGAACCGCTTTTGCCTCTCTCCGTGGCATGCCGTGGGACGTCGTGAATATTCCGATGCGGGCAGGAATGTCTGTCGGTCTTTTCTTGATCTCGATCGAACTGGTCATGATGGTAATCATTCTTTTGTTTGTGCCGCGGGATATCGTGGGCTATTGTTTTCTCGGTTTTGCAATCGGAGAATCGCTCGCGGCCAGTGCCCTCCGGATCGCAGGAGGAATCTTCACAAAGATTGCCGACATTGGTTCGGATCTCATGAAGATCGTTTTTAAAGTCAAAGAAGATGATCCCCGTAACCCCGGTGTCATTGCCGACTGTGCGGGCGATAATGCCGGCGACTCCGTGGGACCCACCGCGGACGGTTTCGAAACCTACGGAGTGACGGGCGTCGCTCTTATATCGTTTATTACGCTCGCCGTAAAAGATCCGACTCTTCAGGCCAAGCTGATTGTCTGGATTTTTGCCATGCGGTTCCTGATGGACTTCATGTCCGGTGTTTCATACTTTATCAACAAAGCCATTTCGGAAGCGAAGTACAAGCACTTGAAAGAGTTTGATTTCGAAGAACCCTTGATGCGCTTGATCAAAATCGCAACGGTACTTTGCATTTCCACCTCGTACGGCATGTCCTACCTGCTCGTGGGCGATCTCCCCGACAGCTCACTGTGGTGGAAACTCGCCTCGATCATTGCGTGTGGAACGCTCGCCGCATTTCTTATTCCTGAATTCACCAAGATTTTTACGTCATCTCACTCAAAACATGTCCACGAAATCGTAACGGCATCCCGCGAAGGAGGAGCTTCACTCACCATCCTTTCAGGCCTCGTGGCAGGTTATTTTTCCGCTTTCTGGAAAGGGATCCTCATCGCGGCTTTGATGTTCGCGGCTTTCCTGATCTCCGGAACCGGACTTCAAAATATCATGCCCCATGCTTCAATTTTTGCTTTTGGTCTCGTCGCTTATGGGTTTCTCTGTATGGGACCTGTCAATATTGCTGTGGATTCCTATGGCCCGGTAACCGATAACGCTCAATCCATTTTTGAATTGGCCCAGACCGAGTCAATCTCCGGCATTGAGAATGAGATTGAGAAAGATTTCGGATTCAAGCCTGATTTCAAGGGCGGTAAACGTTATCTGGAAGCCAATGACTCCGCCGGGAATACCTTTAAGGCCACGGCAAAACCTGTGCTGATCGGCACCGCTGTTGCGGGCGCTACGACCATGATTTTCTCGATCATCCTTCTTTTGCAGGAACATCTGCAAACGACTGCGATCGCCGAAGCCGCGGGAGGTTTTGTACCGGCCAACATCGGGGAAATCCTGCTTCACCAGCAGTTATCCCTCACGGCCGCTCCTATTCTGCTTGGATTCATTTGTGGAGGAGCCGTTATTTACTGGTTCTCCGGAGCCTCCATCCAGGCGGTCGCTACGGGAGCTTATTCAGCAGTGGAATACATCAAGAAGAACATGAACCTTGAGATGAAAGAAGCTCAGCGTGAGGACTCGATCAAGGTGGTGCAAATTTGCACGGAGTATGCCCAAAAAGGAATGTGGAACATCTTCCTCGGCCTGCTTTCACTCACCCTCGCTTTTGCGATGTTTGATCCCTACTTCTTCATTGCTTATCTTTTGGCCATCGCTGTTTTCGGGCTTTTCCAGGCTATGTTTATGGCAAATGCTGGCGGCGCTTGGGACAATGCCAAGAAATATGTTGAAGTCGATCTCGGCGAGAAGAATACTCCTCTGCACGCAGCCACGGTCATCGGAGATACCGTCGGAGACCCGTTTAAAGATACAACTTCGGTCTCGCTAAACCCGATCATCAAATTCTCGACCCTTTTCGGTATGCTTGCTGTCGAGATTGCGATCAAGATGAATCCGGCAACAACCACGGTTAGCGGAGCCATCTTTTTTATAGCAGGACTATTTTTTGTGTGGAGATCCTTTTACAAGATGAGAATCCCGAAGCTGGAGATCACGGCAAAAATCCAAAGCTGATTTTTTCAAAGATTTCAAAAAATACTATCAATAAAAAAAGCCCCGTCTAACGACGGGGCTTTTTTTTTATATTGGAGTACATCGATCGGATCAGTCACGCCTTTGTTCTTTAACAACCCGGTTCCTAGCCAAATCAACAATCTCAGGAACTTGCTTTCGCCTCACCTGCCGACTGAGGCCAAAGAATCGAAGCCACCACTGAAAGGATCAGAACCAGCAGAATGGTTCCGAGAGCTGCTACGGTTGGGATATGAAAAAAGTGTGACGCAATCATTTTGACACCAATCAAGACCAAAATCAGTGAAAGACCATAATGGAGATAATGAAACAGCTTCATTAACTGAGCCAGCGCAAAATAAAGCGCTCGAAGTCCCAGGATCGCAAAAACATTCGAAGTGTAAACGATGAACGGATCCCTGGAAATCGCAAGAATGGCAGGGATCGAATCAACCGCAAATATAATGTCCGTGGATTCCACTACAATCAGAATGACAATCAACGGCGTGGCATAAAGAACACCGTTTAATCTGATAAAAAATTTTCCCTCGTGATAGTCCTGAGTTAGCGAAAAAAAACGGCGAAACATTTTCACGAAAACATTTTTTTCCGGTTCAACTTTTTTGTCTTTTTCAAAAGCCAGTTTCACACCTGTCCACACAAGGATCAGTCCAAAAACATAAATCATCCAAGAAAAATAATGCAACAAACTTAAGCCGCAAATAATAAAGATGGCCCGCGAGACAAGCGCGCCGATAATCCCCCAGAAAAGGATCAGATGCTGATACCGTGCAGGAAGGTGAAAATAGTTGAAGATCAGGAGAAAAACAAAGAGGTTGTCGACGCTCAGAGACTTCTCGAGAAGATAACCCGCCAAAAACTGGATCGCAAGCTCTTTGCCTTTCACCCAATAAACACCCGCGTTAAAGATCAACGCCACAGCAATCCAGACAGCGCTCCAGAGAAGCGCTTCCTTCATTTTGATTTCATGGGCTTTGCGATGAAAAACCCCGAGATCCAGGGCAAGGAGAGCAATAACAATCGCACCAAATATTGACCAGGCCAGCATATCCGACATCATTTTCCCCAGTGGAATAAAAAGGTTGATTCAAAAAACTTGTTAACGAATAGAAAATCAGGGCCAGTCCGTAAGGACTGGCCCCGGTTATTTTGATAAAACCGATCTGCAACGCCTACGGGATTAGTTCACTGGTTCGAGCCGCAGATTAGCCCGTCTCACCTTTTTACCGGCAAGATTGACCCTTTCAACATCTCTCCCGTTCTCAAAAACAGTGAGATTCGGCGAACCCCTTGCCTTAGATCTGCTCCTCGTCCTCGACGGGGACCACTTCCTCGGTCTCTTCTACCAGCATCATCTCATCGCCCTCGTCCGTGATGACATCTTCCACATCAAGAGTGTCCACCACCATATCATCCGCTTGAGCCTGAACATCAGCAATAACGTCCTCGGCACAGGCAATTCCCTGAGCAGCAAAAAACGCCAAGGCGAGCATTACAACAATCACTTTCTTCATGGAAGGATCTCCTTTCAAGATCTATCGCGAAATCCCCCGGACCATTCCGGGAAAAAACTACTCTGGATTCGCATCCCACACTCCCCGTGGATACACCTCTGGGAAGTATGATCGATTCATCTGAATAAGATTTTGAAACACTTTTCAAATCTTACCGATTGAACTGAGTGTAATCGGGGAATTGCACTGTGTCAACATGATGTTTGTAAATGCTATATGATGCTATAAGAGATAGCGACAACTCAGGTCAATCTTCTACGTTTTTTATCAGACGACATAAAACTCAGGCGTTTTCCTACCATTAATCGTGTCTGGGCATCCAGCGCTGGTAGAGCGCTAAAAAAGATCAGAATGACCGGAACGAGCAACCACTCCAAACTGTGAACAAACGTCCAGAACAGGTTGAACCGCTTGCACTTGGGTGGCAGAAGCCACATGCTGAAAATGACAGTCCCGATAACCACCAGGGATGAGAGCCCAAAAATAGTCTGGGTAACTCGGCCGGCATTAAAATAGAGTACCGTACTCGAGAATTCTTTACCGGCAAGAATGGCGGGAAACCATCCGGCAAACGTTAGCAAAAACGGCATGGCCGCCCATGTCACATGTCCCTCAAGTAATTTGAACACATGCCGGCATTTGTCAAAGAAAGAGATTTTGCTATTCTTTAAAAACCCCCGGATCACTAACGGGAAATTCTCAACCCCCCAAGCCCATCGTCTTTTCTGTTCATATAGGCTGACACAGGTTCGCCACCAGGAGCCCGAATTCACCACATCCATCGAAATCGTAACCGGAATGGGAACCACCCGATAATCCCCGTCAAAATGGATGTAAGCCTTCCAAAAGATACTGGAATCGTCGGAGACCATATCCAAAGGCCAGTACCCCACGTCCACCAGCGCTTTAAAACTCATGCTGTGGCTGGAGAAAGTGACAAGTTTTTCGGGATTGGTTGTTTCAACAAGCTGAAAAAAAGAAGAACCTGTTTCGATCACCCGGGCAAAACCCGGGACCTCCCAAATATTATTATGATAAACCGGGATAGGTTGGAAACTGGCACGGTGCCGGTCGGGACACACCATGAACGCGTAGGTTAAACAGGAAAAATAATCGATCCCGACAATCGTGTCGGCATCGAGGCAAGAGACAATAACATTATCAAAATTAATATTTCTTTCCTTCAAAAACTCTCCCGCTACCTTTGCGGCAAAGGAAATATTGGCCCCTTTGACCCTCGATTCGCCCGGCAATCCATCCGGATGCTCCACCACCTGGAATCCCAGAAATTGAGAGGCATACCTTTCTTTCAATTCCCGAACACCCGACTTAATCGAATCTTCAGCCCGGGATTCCAGAGCCACCACCACCAACATCCGGTTCAAAAATTCCCGATTCTGCAACAATCCCTTGAGACTTCCTTCAAGGACTTCTCGCGATTCTTTGATCACGGGGATAAGAATGATGTGGTAGATCTCATCAGAACGCGGAGGAAAAGCGTTCCGGCGCTTGATTCCCTCAAGATCCTTACGGAGGGACCACGCAGAGAGCCAAGCTCCGAAACTCCCGGTCGGTTGTTCCCGGAACACCTGTTCAGCATAATCCTCAAAATGGTCAAGACCCCGAACTCTCGAAATCCAGTCCGTATCTTTCTCATAGCGAATTCGGGCATACGAAAGTCCCAGAAAAATCAGGTAGTAAAAAAGCCGCATGACCCACGAAAGCATGAAAACAATAATAATGATAGCAACCATCACCGGTTGCCAGAACGCAAACAGAAAAAGTCCGACCACTAAAACCCAGCTCACGGTGCCTGGAATGATCTCGAAAACCCGCTGAAGCATTTTATCGGATCCGCTTAGGTTCTGATTGGAATAAAAAAACTTCATACCTTTTGACGTCCCCTTGTTTTTTCAATTTCCTGAAACATCCGTTCGAGATATTTTTCTTCCGGTAAAATCTCCAAGAGCATAAAGTGTCGGGTTTCGGGATCTAGGTAATACAGGCTCCCTTTTTTCTCAGAGTAGAACAGACCGCTCCTTTTCAAAATCTCGGTAATTTTGACCGGCCTTTTCCCTTTACCGTCGATCTCCGACAAAAACACAGTTTCCTCGTCACTGAAGATCACATGAGAGGTATCATGCGCAAAAAAAACCTGCCGGATATCTGAGCCTTGATGGAAGAACCAGTCCACCTCGGCACCCCTTTCAAAAAGCGCCCCGGTTGGCACCCGTTTTTCAAAATTGAGAAGTCCGATTTCCTTGGGCGTCCAAATCAGCGCCATTTTAAAATCATCGTCAGGGAAATAATCCACAAACCCTTCTTCGACAAAATGATACGGAAGTCGGTTGGCAAAAAGGGTTTGTTTCTTTCCAATAAAAAAAACTTTGTCTATTCTCAAAAAGTCCATTCGAAAGGTATCATCCCTTTCAAAAATTCCGGAAAGGAACCTTCCTTGTTCCACAATGTCCGCGTCAGAACCATTCGTATCCAGGGGAATCCGTGTCAGAGAATCGTCCCTGAGAATATAGACTTTCCCCTTATGGATTCCAAAACCCTTGATACGTTCGGCAAAGTTTTGATCGACCTTCGACCCGTCAAGATCCAAACGATCCAGTTGCCCCTTTTGAAACGCGAACAAAAATCTGGGGTAGGTCCCCTCCCATTTGACTTCATCGGGAACCGTATCGCGGAAAAGCTCTGTAATTTCTGAAATGACAACATGCTCCTCCCGGAGATCGCACCACAAGTAGCGGATGGCTTCTTTCGCTTGGGTCAGGACAAGCACGTGGGGGCTCTCTTGGACCGTAAAAATTCTCTCCGTAGTTTCCTCCGCATAAGGGGCCCCTTGAAAAGTCAGTTTTTTAAAACTGTTGTTTTTCCAGTCATAGACCGTCACCCCCCCGGCGTTCTGCCCCGCTTGCAAAAGTAAAAATCGGGTGCCCGGGATATTGATAATTGTCTCAAATGATTGATCTCTCAAAACAGAACGCCGGAGACGTTCGGGGATAAGAAGAATCCGATCGAAAACGGCCGCCTTTCCTGGCTCGACGGTCACCTGCCGGAACCAATGCCGATAATTCTCCAAACTTACTGTCACGGAATATCGGCCGGGAACTAACTCGCTCAGAGTGCATGGGGTGCGATCCGGCACCAATTTTTGATCAAGGCGAACCTCCGCTCCTGGAGGAAGACTTTCCAGATGAATAAGTCCCGTTTTGACAATCCCCTCCTCAGGGGTCGGAACATAGATATAGCCAAATGAGTAGAGAATCACAATCGGGCAAATCACCAGATAAATGATCAAAAAAACATAGAAAAGGATTTTACGAAGAAGAAGCATGGAAAACATTATGCCATAATGAAAAAGTTTTTTTATTTTTAAAATAGTCCATTTCGCGAATCCGTTTTATAAATTTTAATTATCACACGGTAACCATTACACTGATTCTTCTTTTGCTAAACTTCAAAGAACGTTACCTTGTCACATTAGCAAGAGGGCTGTTTTTGTCGCATGCCTGATCGCCATTCAATCACAAAACACCAAGCCGTAAGGCCGCGAGCCCCTGATAAAGAAAAATCTTATTTTCCGACTTGGTCCATTTGCCATCCCCCGCCCAAAGCTCGGTAGAGATTGGAGAGGGCTATAAATTGATTCCCGATCGTCTGGGCCAGGGCATTTTCTGAAGCAAACCGGCGCCGTTCCGCATCGAGGACTTCAAGGTAACTCGAAAAACCGCCCTCATAACGGGTCTTGGAAAGTTCTGCGGCACGACGATCTGATTTAACCTGGAGCTCCTGTGCGGCGCGAATTTCCGCAAAACGTTTGACGTCGGTCAGGGAGTTTGCAACATCCGTAAAAGCGCTGATCACAGTTTGTTTATACTGCTCCACAGCCTGACGCCATTGTGCCTTCACGCTCTGGTAATGATAAACATTGCGGCCTCCGTGAAAAAGCGGCAGTTGAGTCTCTCCGCCTATCGTCCATGCAAAAGATTTATCGCCCCAGAGATCTGACGGCCGATGACCTTCGCCTCCGATAAAATGGTTCAAATCAAGCTGGGGCAGAAAATCTGCAGTCGCTGACCCGACAAGGGCATTCGCGGATTTCACGACGTACTCCGCCTCAACAATGTCAGGACGACGTTTCAAAAGATCGGAGGGAAGTCCCGCCGCGGGGACTTCCGGGATCCGGATCTGATCGGTGATAACCAGTCCCCGCTCGACAGAACCGGGGTTCCGGCCGAGCAGAACACAAATCCGGTTTTCTTCGATCGCAATTCTTCTTTGAAGATCCGGAATTTTTGCTTCCGTCTCATGCATGTCCGCCGCCGCCTGGGACACTTCCAGGTCTGAGGCAACCCCGCCTTTTTGCCGTTCAACGAACAAGTCATAAGTTTCTTTCCGTGTCGCATACGTATCTTTCGCGATCTGAAGTTCAAGATCCAGCTCACGCAACATGAAATAGCTCTGAGCGGTATCTGCCACAAGCGTAATCATTACCCCCCGGCGAAATTCTTCGGCCGCAAGCGCTTCCATTTTTGCGGAACTCACCTGCTGACGAATACGCCCCCATAGATCGATCTCCCACGTGGTGTTAAATCCTCCCGAATACGTGGAGGTTAAACGCTCCGCCGCAGGATAGAGAACCTTGGAGTTCCTGTCCCTCTGAGCCCCACCCACAAGGTCCGATTGGGGAAGAAGCGCCGCACGGGACACCCCCATCAGGGCACGAGCTTCATCGACGCGGGCAGCCGCCGTTTTAAGATTATAGTTATTGCGGAGGGCTTCCCGGATTAAATCCTGGAGCGCCTGGTCATTAAAAATTTCCCACCAAGGAGTATCCGCCATACTTTCAGGTAGCAGGGATGATTCAAGTTCCTTATATTTTTCGGGGATAACCGTATCCGGCGTATGATACCGGGGTCCGACAGCGCAACCCGAAAGAAAAGTGGCCAGGGTAAGAAAAGGAATTATTGTTTTCATTGAGCCGTTCTCCTTGTAATTAAAAATCGTCCAAAGGTTTTGATTGCTTCAAAATAAATTCATCACTCCAGGCTTACTTCGTCACCGCAATCGACTTTCGGAAAAGCGCAATGCTGTAGACAAAAAATCCAAGTCCAATCACGCTCACCATCAGAAATTGGGGCCACACCGCCGTCAGTCCCCCGCCCCGATAAATGATCACCTGGGAAAAACTGACGAAATGTCTCGACGGCAAAAAGAATGTCAGATTCTGCAGCCACTCGGGCTGGCTTTCCACAGGGGTCGATCCTCCCGAAAGAAGCATCAGCACCAGAATAACCAGAATATTCAAAAGTGAAAATTGAGCCATGGACCTGGAAATCGTCCCCAGAAATATCCCAAGTGCCGTCGCAAAAAAAAGATAAAGAATCACTCCGCAAAACCACAAGAGATGGGATCCCGCAAACGGGACCTGAAGTGCCATTTCCACAACAAAAAAGAGTGAAACTCCCGTGGCCACCAGTATGGCCAACCCATTGGACCAAACTTTCGCCATGGCAATTTCAAACGCGTTAAGCGGCATCACGAGCAGATGTTCGAGGGTCCCATGCTCGCGTTCCCGGATCACCGCCGCGCCGGTCAAAACAATCGTCAAGAGCGAAATTTGATTGATAATAGCGACCACACTCAGAAACCATGAGGCAGTCCCGTTCGGGTTAAAAAGTTTGCGGATAACCAACTGGACAGGCGGAGGGTCATCCTCATCCGTGCGTTTCAGGAAATTAGAGATTCGCTTGCTAATAATATTCTTGATGTAAGAGGCTCCGATCCCGGCCTGTTGCATGGCCGTCGCATCAATATTGATCTGGATTTCAGGATTTCGCCCGAACCGAAAATCTTCCTCAAACCGGGGGGGGATGACCACCACAAACATAAAAAGGCCCCGATCCATCGAGGGCTCGATTTCGTCAGAACTGATTTTCTCGGGCACCTGAAAGCGGGGCGGATAAAAAGCATTGAGTAGCTCTCCGGATAAATCAGAATGGTCCTCGTCCACAAAAGCGATCGAGGCATTATTGACTTCATTCGAGGTTCCTGTCGCCTGCACATAAATGGCGAACGTGAACGCATAGATCACAAACAAGAGCATCACCTTATCACTCACAAGACTCCGGAGCTCCTTGATCCCGAGCCAAAAGATATTCAACAGTGCCCCCATTATTTCTCCTGCTTTCTAAGACCTGCCATGCTCACCGCCCAAAGAACCGGGATGCAACAGGCCAAAAATAAAATGTCTTGCATCATCAGTCCCGGGCTCAATCCTTTGGTATAGGCCCCGACGCTGGAGTGCATGTAGTAAGTCGTCGGCCAGATCATCCCGATCATTTTGGCCTTCCCCACCAAAGTCGAAACCGGTTGAAGTAAACCGGAAAATTGGATGGTCGGCATCATTGCAATAATCGCTGTCACAAAAACGGCAGCAACCTGGCTCGTAGTAAAAGTCGAAATCACCATACCAATCCCGGTGGTCGCCGTAACGTAAAGTAGCGTACTCAGAGTCAATAGCAAAAAACTGCCTTTGACCGGGACCCCAAAAACGACAAGCGCCATGGCCGCCAGGATAAAAAAGTTGATCATCGCGATAGCAACATAAGGTAACTGTTTCCCCAAAAGGTACTCGATCCTCTTTGTCGGGGTCACATAAAAATTGATCATCGACCCTAGTTCCTTTTCACGCACAATGCTCACGGCCATCAAAATCGCGGGGATTAGAATCAAAAGCAAGGCCGGGATACTCGGGACCATCGAGTATACACTTTCAAACGTGGGGTTATACATGTATCGTTCCTGGAACTGAGCCGTATTTTTCATCGGGTTCAGGTTCAATCCTCTTGCCGGGTTTTGAAGCATCGTGTTATGAACCCCTTGAACATACTGGGCAACGGTCTCACCCCGAAACGTCATGGCGGCATCCACCTGCGCCAAAACTTCAGGTTGCAGTCCTTTTCGGAGGTTTCTCCCGAAATGAGGAGGTATTTCCAGGACGACCGAAACGCGATCCGCCTGGAGTTTTCTAAGTCCCTCTTCCGCCGACTGGACCTGCGGGGCGGGAGTAAAGTAGGGCTTAGATCCGGCAAATTGTTCCAGGTAGGCCCTGCTTTCCGGCGACTGGTCAAGATCGTACGAGGTATAGCGGATATTTTCGATATCTGTTGTAATCCCAAAACCAAAAATGAGCATCAACAATGCCGAACCGATGAACGAGAAAACCAGCCTTACGGGATCACGAAGAATTTGCATCGTTTCATTGCGCGCATAGGCCATCATCCGGCTAAACCGCGATCGAAAAAAAGACGCTTTTTGAGTAGGCGAAACCGCCGGTTGGCCAACTGCCCCCTTACCAACGGACTGCGGACCTCCGTCTTTTTCGCTCGTCTCTGTTCCGCTCATCGCGTCTTCCATATACCCGATAAAAGCCTCCTCCAAACCAGCCGCACCCCGCGACTCGATTAATTTCTGCGGCGCATCGCACGCAAGAACTTTTCCCGCATTCATAAACGAGATGCGGTCACAGCGCATTCCTTCATTCATAAAATGGGTCGTAATAAAAATCGTGACCCCCTGATTACGGGAAAGATCGATCAACAGTTCCCAAAAGCTGTCCCGCGCAACCGGGTCGACCCCTGAGGTCGGTTCATCCAGGATTAAAATCTTCGGTTCATGCAAAACCGCCACCGCAAGGGAAAGCCGTTGTTTCAGTCCCATCGGAAGCGAATCTGCCAGGGCATCCAGATGCGCCCCCAACCCAAATCTTTCAACAAGCTCCTGGATTCGCTCCTTCGCCTTTTGGGGAGGAATGTGATAGAGGCGTGCATCAAGAACAAGATTCTCGCGAACCGTCAACTCGCCGTAAAGTGAAAAAGCCTGGGTCATGTACCCAAGTTTTTTTCGCACTTCCATACTTCCAGCCTCAACCGAACTGCCAAAGAGGGTCGCCGTCCCTTCGGTAGGAGGCAAAAGACCGGTCAGCATCTTCATGGTCGTGGACTTGCCACAGCCGTTCGAACCCAGAAAACCAAAAATCTCTCCGCATTCGATGGAAAGGCTCACATGATCAACTGCGGTAAAACTTCCAAACCGACGGGTCAAACCCTTCGCATCAATCACGATTTGGTCCTTTTCGGTCGATCGTGGCGGGATGGTTAATTCCTTATGCCCGCTACGTTTTGATTCGGGCAGTAGCCGGATAAAACATTTTTCAAGATCATTCGTTGCCGTCCGGTCCATTAATTCCTTCGGCGTCCCTGTTGCAAGCACTTGTCCCGAATCCATCGCCACAATCCAGTCCCATTTCTGGGCTTCATCCATGTAAGCAGTCGAGATGAGTACGCTCATGGAAGGACGGCTGGAACGAATATCATCGATAAGGGTCCAAAACTGCTGGCGTGAGAGAGGATCCACCCCCGTCGTGGGCTCGTCGAGAATCAAAAGATCCGGTTCGTGGACCAGGGCACCGCACAATCCCACTTTTTGTTTCATGCCTCCCGAAAGCTTTCCGGCGGGACGGGATGCAAATGGCGCAAGGCCCGTTGCCTCGAGTAATGCCTTCACACGCATTGGGCGCTCAACCGGTGATAACCCAAAAAGCTGCGCCATAAAATCAACATTGTCGTAGACGCTAAGTTCCAGATAGAGATTTTTTCCTAATCCCTGGGGCATATAAGCGATTCGGGGACATACCACTCTCCGGTGCCGGGAATCCGCAATATCACCGTCCAAAACCATCAGCTTCCCCTGCTGGATTATTTTGCATCCGGCGATCAATCCCATCAGCGTCGATTTTCCGACACCATCGGGGCCGATGATCCCCACTCTGAGCCCCACGGGAATATCCAGAGCGATCCCGTCAAGAGCTTTCACCTTGTTGTAATGATGCGTTACATTTCGGATGGAAACGACAGGCGAGAGGTTGGATCGGACGGAAGAAAACTCGGGATCAGACGCACACATCATCGGAGGTCCCCCATGACACCCTTAAGCCGTTGCTGAGTCGCCACTGTATGTGAGATAGTTTTAGATATTTATTTTAAGTTGGGTGCTTTTTCCAAATCGACAAAACGCTTTTCCAGCCAGGTCGGCCAGACAGCGGCCTGATTGATTTTAACGTATCCAACACCACGTATCCCGGTCTTGATATGCTCGATATAGGCAGAAACCGACTCCTTGGGTACCTGAATTTTGACCCGGAACATCAACTTGTCGCGCTCACTTCGCGTTTCCACCTGTTTGGGAGTAAACTGCGCTTCGGGGGACACAAAACTGACATAACCTATGGCCGCACGGCCGGGCGCAACATCAATGGTAATCCTTGCTTCGGCTCCGGTTTTAAGTCCCGCGGCTTGTTCAGACGGGAGGTAGATTTCCATGTAAACGTCTTCCAAATTAACCAAGGTCAGGGCTTTCCCCCCGGCCGCCAGCATTTCACCCGGTTCGGCCAATCGATAAAGCACTCTCCCCAAGACCGGAGATTTGAGCGTTGCGTCATCGATATGCGTCTGGATCGTCGTCACGTTCGCACGGGCCACTTCCACTTCTTGCCGGGCTGTCTCCAGTTTAGATTGCTCTTCTTCCAGCGCGGCCGTGCTCGTTGCTAGCTGAGTACTCCGTTCATCAAACTCACGCTGTGAAAGGGCGTTGGCCTCGACAAGTTTGCGGGTACGTTCAAACTCAATCTTGGCATTTTCAACCAAACTTTTCTGTTTAAGCATCGCAAAGTTGGCGCTCGCGACACGCTCCTGCGCCGTCGCCACTTTCAGCTTGGCCTCATTCAGTTGCGATTCAAACGTCGCGGTATCCAGAGTGACCAGCACCTGTCCCGGCTTGACGAGGTCGCCTTCGTCCACAAGCATTTCCTTGACCCTCAGCGCATCCTTCGCAACCGCATCCACCAGCTTCGCTTCGATACGCCCGTTCCCATACGCAATTCCTTTGGGAACCGAAGTCTGCTTTGCCTTCACGTACTGAAAACCTAAAAATATAGCCGCCGCAATAGCGATCCCGAGAATGATCCATTTCAGAGACTGTTTGGTCATTTTGAACATTGTAGGCTCCCTAGTCGTTGATATGTCAAAAAGTCAGAACACGTGTCATTATGCACTGAAATGCCTCCGAGATAAATATTTTTCTGGCGATTCAGCTAGCCAAGGTCATGAGCGTTCCATGCTTTATAAAAATCTGCTACAATTCAGACATGTATCCAAGTAGTTTCATGATGCTCCTGGCGTTTTTTGCGATGTTGGTTCTGCTCGTTTACTCCTACGGCAGGCAGATTCGGACCGCTCATGCCAATCTGGAAACGGTCAAGAGTCTTCTGGAAATGCCCGAGGTCGAGTACAAGTTCTTCGGAATTCATTTCGACCTGCGGGGACGCTACCCGGGCCGCAAGATCGTTTATACCTACCGGATGAGCGAGCGTAGAGCCACCGCGTATTATAATATTTCCGTCGAGCCGGAGATCTCGTTGCCGGAACGGAAAGGGTTCATCCTGGATTATCCACATCCGACGCAGAACACCCAACTGATCCGTGGGAAGATCCGTTACTCCAGGCGTTCTTTGTTCGGCGAAGGGCTTTTCGATCCCGAACTGTGCCTTTTTTCTCCGGAGCAAGTAAACGAGTTCCTTGAAGAATTGAGCGAAGCCACCCGTCGGGTTGAGGCGGGAGAATGCGGGCCGTAAAGAGCCAAAAACACTCATCAGAAATTCCCCAACTTCTGATAGGAGTGACCATTAGTAACACGACTCCCTTATCTTCAGTAGATTTTATTTCGAACTGCTTCTGCTATCAGCCAACTTCGTTTCACGCGAGATAAAATACAGGGAAGCAAGCGGCGCTTCTTTAGCCGCTTGGTGTCGCTACCACGAGAGACGCTCGTAGCTGTCTTGTGACCCAGCCCCATGTTTTCTTCAAAATCTTCCATGTTTCTTCGACGAGATTCCATCCTCTCTGGAGAATTCCGGGGACACATCACTTAATTGGCTTCCTGATGTTAAGTTCTGTCGGGGCAGGAATCGCAGTATCAAAAACAGGTCTTTACTCCTTCTCGAATTAAGTGATGTGTCCCCGGAATTTATTGGGGTATTACACGGGAGTGTTATGCAGCTATCGAAATCACAAAGTTGTTGTCGTAAGTTCGCTGAAGTGAATCCAGCAGGCTTTCTTCCACAGTCCAGAATCCGTCCTCTTGCCGAATCCCCGGCATGCGAATGTCTTCCCCTCCTGAAATGGCCCAAAGGAGAGCGGTGGCAAGAGTACCGCTTTTGTCACTGTTCGTTTTGAAAAATGACACTCGCTTACGAAGGCTACCAATCGACGTCCGCGAAGGCAGAACGTGTTTTGATAGATGAATTGTTGGAACATTCAATCTCGAAAAGATCCCAACTGCTTGAACAAGATCGCGATCCGTTCTTTCCACTCGATCTAGCTTCAGCAGTGCCGCAAGCTCCCGATCCTGAACCTGCCCACGCTCGTTATAAACCACCACACGAACAGCCTTATTCGAAAGCGCTACAAAGAAATACTCTTCCTTCTGCGCCCACGAAAGATGCGCAAAATCTTCCGCATCTACAAATGCCACCGCAGGCTGCATATTTTGCTGAATCCTCCACACAATGACATCACTATCCATCCTTGGCGTAACTTGAGCCCTAACATCCCGCCGAAATTTCGAACGGACCTCAGATTTTACACGTTCATCTCGTATCTCCGAGCGGCTCGTGTACTCTTCATTCCGTTTCCGTGTTAGTAATTCATGTAAAAAATGTTTTTCAAGATTTGCGACAAATACGGCTTTCCGGTCATCACTTCCTTCCAAACGCATGTATTTTGTCATAGCTTCGGCATCGAGCTCTTTTAGCCGCGTATCCGTGAACTCCGGACGAATGGCCCCGTCTAGGGTCAGGTAAGGCTTCAAAAACTCCTTCCGTTGTTCAACAATATTAATGCCAAAGCCTGCATCCACAACACTCTTGTCTTCAATCAAGATATCCTTCGAATCATCAAGGTGTATTTTGTTCCTATCTCCGTCAATTATGACCCAAAGACCATGGGAGAGCTTCTTAAGGTCATCTTCTTTAACATGAATGATGGACGGAATCCCGGATAGACGCGTAAGCACCGCTTCATGCGAAGACCCATCTCCGTAAGTGGTGATCAAACCAACAAGCGGTAGCTTAAATATCTCCTCCAACTCATTACGATTTTCAGGCGTCAAAAGCACGATCGCGCCCTTACCTTGTTCATTCAAGGATCGTGCTTCCTTGGCCGTGGAGACTATTTGCCCCCTCATGGCCCCCGGAGTCGAAGCAAGCCCACCTTTAAATCGAGACGATAGATCATGATCGGAATATCTGTAAATCTTGCGATTTCCCAATTGAGCTTGAATCGATTCCAATGCCGAAACCAAGGCAAAATCAGGTGTCGCTTGACTATTGTTTTTCTTCACAAACTCAAGCTCTACGGCAGGAGGAAATTTTACATTACGCGTCTGAAGGAAATACAGAACGCCGTTGTCGATCGTAAATTCGATTTCTTGAGGAAAACCCGCTAACTTTTCAAGGTCGCTTGCCGCCTTCTTCAGCATCGCGAGGGCCTCCGGGAACTTCTCAGCTAGCTGTTCGATCGGACTTCCCGCCTTTCTTCCCGAGACAAGACTTGGGCCCTGTTCTTTGATGAGAAAACTGCCGGAAACGCGGTCTTCTGCCGTATTAGGATTCCTTGAAAAAATAACGCCTGTCGCGGAATGATCATTATGGTTACCGAAAACCATTCGTTGAACGATGATCCCCATTTTTAAATCTTTATTCGCCACCGCTTGAATCGCAGCCCGCAAATCTTCCTTCTTAATCGCGACGTTAGTCCGGGTTTTCAAAATGCCGGGCATCGAGATTTCCGGACTGCTGCGAACGGAAAGGGAACAATCTGAAAATCGGATCAGTAAATAATCAATAACATCACTCAAAACGCTCTCATTTCCTTCAGCTATGGCCTTTACTGCCGACGGAAGGATGGCAACTCCTTCGGGATACTTAAGACCTAACCTATCAAATAACAAAAACGAACCTGCTTTGCGGCCCGCTTCAAGAGAATCATGGATTCCGTTCAATTCAACAATATATCTTCCGATTTCAGAGGCTTCCTTTTTTATTTTTTCTGAAGAAAGGACAATTCTATGAAGAATAGAGCCTTGCATTTCCGTTACAGAATGTCGAAAAACATGATACCCGCTGATAAAAACATTCTCACCTTTCACAGAAAATGTAAGGCCATCAACGTATTCCGTTTGGGCTTCACTGCTATTATCAATATGAAATGGCCCAATCTCGGTTTGACCTTCACTGATTTTTTGAGAAACTTCATCAAGGAGATTATTAATCCCTTTGTAAAATGCGAATTCGGTAATTTGCTCGGCTAATTCTTTTCGTATTTTTTCTCGTATGATTTTTTGAGAAGCAATACTACCTGTGATTTCGCGCGGCTGGTTTCCCGGAATGAGACTGATCTTAAACGCTCTACTCCACTCATACCGGGAGGAAATATGCGCAAAATTGTCAATGACATCCATATACACGGCATCCGGTTTAACACTGAAATGCACCGAGGCCGACTCAAATCCCTCGCTGAGATGCTCCTTAAACTCCTTTTCCCCGGCGTTAAGTTTCAGCTCGACCGACTTAAGCATTTCAGCAAACGACCCGAAATTAATCCGGTTTTCGATAAGCAGCCGTTGAATCTCTCCCATCGCCACGCTGGGAGGAAAAAACACGCGGTCATTAGTCTCTTTATGCAAGGTCACTTTTACCGGCGTCTTATTTTCCTTCATTCCGGGTCCTTCTTCGTTGACCGGAATTTCAGGGAGGACTTCTATTTCGAGCCGGCTTTGCGGATCGACCGATTTCAGACGCTCATTAAGATCATAAAACGCATCGCGAATGTGCCGGATTTTTTCAAGATCCAAAGTGTATTTCCAGTCGGGATGCTCGATAAACATATTCGGAACGTAAAGCGTACACGAACCGTCGGTCTCGTATTCGGCATCAGGAAGGACGTAACGCTCGATTAACTCCTTAGCAACATCCCGGATCATTGCATGGAGTTTGGCTTCTCGAGCTTGATGGGAAGAAAGGTCCTTGAACGGAATAAAGAGGTCACCATCGTTCAAAGGAGTTCTGCTTCCGCCGCGGTGCTCCGCGTAGCCGGATCTCCGGATAAAAATACCTTCCGCTGTGAGAAAGATTTCGGTCTTCTCATAATCTGTCCACGCCACTTCTTTTTCTTTAGGTTCCTCGATACCGACCTCATCCCAGCCAGCTGCGAGTCCGGTGATTGCCGCCCGAGAAACATTTTCAGGAAGAACGGCAGCAAGATGCGCACTATCTTCGGATGTCAAAACGTAAAGCGGCTTTTTCTTTTCCGCGATCACTTTGCCGCCATCAGTTTTTAAAATGAAAGATTCGGTTTTTTTATGATGGGAAAACAGACCATAGTCGCTCGAATTCGTCGTGGCTGCATAGGTCACCTCGAATCCCTTGCTGCCCATATGGACCAGCAGCGACAATCCGCCCATCGATTGAGCTATGCCGGGCTGTTGAACAGCTAATTCGATCATCCGCTCAAGCTGAGCTTCATCTGAAATGAGTCGTTTAAATAAGAAATTCTCCCGAGTTAAATCAGCAACCGCCTGCCGAATAGCAGATTCCTTTTTAAACGAAGGCAAGTCTTTGAATGAAATAAATAGTTTATTTGGTTCGCCATTGATTTCCGTTCCACCCAGATGCTTCGCGAATGATTGTACGAATACCGAAATGCCCGTATCAAAAACATGCGTCTCTGCATTTATCCAATCATCCCAACCGGAATGCACCTCCCCTGACGCCAATCTTTGTTTTGTGTCATCCCAGCCGATCTGTAAGGCCTCTATGGCCAGTACCGCCTCGCGAGGAGGAAGAATTCTGCGCAAATAGTCATAATCATCCTGCTTCCATTTTCTTTTCCGAGAAATCATGGCTGGCTTTTCAGAAGAGCCGACTATATTTTCAAGAAAAAATGTTTCTTCGCCTTTTGACCACGATGTGTCATGCTTATAACTCATTGGATCACATATTGATTCCTTTTTAAATGCGGTATTTAAAAGGATTTTTCCATTTTGATAATCGAAGTCGATGTCTAAATAATAATTAAAAAAATAATCGGCTCTTATAAAAGTCAACCCTGCTTTCGCAGGCGGACTCATCATCTTTAATAAGATCAACCCCTTAATAACATCGTGGTATTCCATTTGTTTTTGTTTAAAAAAATCATAGTTTTCTATTGCTTCCAGTGCGGTTTTTTGCACAACGTTTGGCAAATAATCTCCCCATTGCAAAAAGAAAGGGTTAACATGCCGCAAAAAAAAGCGCGATGCCTTTTCATTATCAAACAATGTTTTCAAAAAACGAAGGTGCTCCGCTCCTTTTCCTTCATGCAAGCTATCAAAAGTTATTTTCAGAAACGAGGACAGAAAATCTTCACTATACATGAGCCTGCCCTTTGCCTCATCCGTTACCGCAGCTGCTATCAAACGCATCAGAGCCGCCCGAGCGTTTTCTTTTTCGCTTTGATGTAAAAAATTATTCTCTGTGTTCTCAAGGATTTTTAATAAATTAAAAATCTTATTTTTGATCTCGGTCGGCTCCATCAAACTCTCTTCTAAAGCTTTTACCGCCTGCATCAGTAGTTCATGCCGCATTTCAGATCGGCTATGCAACATTGCAGCGATCACATCCGCAAAAGAGTCATCCGTACTTTTTGTAGGAACAACTACATCTCCCAGACGGTGCATTGCTTGACCAGGAAGATCTGTGACCTTTAAAACAGCGTTAAACTTAATACCGCTTTTTTCTCGAAGTAACCGGACCGCGTGCGCTAACTCCAATTCAACCCCTTGTATTCCCTTTTCAACTTGTCGAGCAAAGCGTCCTTTATCTTCTGATAAAATGGTTGGAATAGTTTCAACCGATCCAACCAATATGTTGTGATTTGCCTTTCCCAACTGAGCGGTATATCTTCGAAAGTCAGCGTTTTCGATTTCGCCGACTATTTGATCGCCCTCATAAATCTTGTCGGGCAAAATAAAATCCCCTCTTTTCATATCTATGCCTATACCACCGGCTTCACCAATAAACAAAATATCTTTTGTCCCAAACCCTCCAGAACTTCTCGGCATAGTCACATATTCGAGTACTTTTGCTATTTGCGAACCATAAGCATCAGATAGATTAATCAGGACCAATTGTTTTCCTTCAATACGAACTGTTGCGTACTGAATATGTTTAGATTGAAACACCTTATAGTCTGAGGTCGGAACTTGTGCTCTTATTCGTTCCGCTAATAACATAGGGCTCTGACAAATAACAACCTTAGAAACGTCACCCTTAATATTCAGAGAAATCTCATCTCTATAGGTATCTGTCCAATCCGTTTTAAAATCACGGATCCAAACCTTGTTCATATCCACATTGAGATACTTTAAAATAGCGAGAAATCGGAAAAGCCGGCCTCTCACAGCGGAGATCACAAAAGAGACAGCGCCATCTTTTTGGGTTACCCGATAGTACTTTTCCCCCGTAGGGCTATACGGCAACTGGAACGGCAATTCGTTAACATTCGCGCCGTTTGCCCGAAACTTCTCGAGCATTCTTTGGGTATCATCGCTTGTGCCTAAATGGATTTCGAAGCTATGGAATTTGGTACTCTGAAACCCTGCCAGCATTTCAGCAGGAAGTTTTGTTTTCACGTAGGCATCCACATTTACTGTCGATTCTGAAATTGTCGGAACGTCAAACGGAACCGCCGCAGCCAACGATAAGATGCCTTCCCTCGATTCACTGCGCTGCGGAGCATCGCTTAGTTCTTTGTGATACATGGCCCGCCCGTCGTAATATAAGCTATCCGATTCGGACGCTATCGGTTGGTCTTCCAGAGAAAATCCGTCGGTCTTATCCCGCTCCAATTTCCATACAATCTTGTTTATATTCTCATCCGTACTTGTGCCATGCTTGCACAAACGACAGTTAATATGTGACGATGCGGACTTGTGATCGGCAACTAACCCTTGGATCGTTGCACCATTTTTATATAAACCCAGCCGATATTTGTCCCACTCATCGCCTCTGATAGTGTCATAACCCGGCTGGCCGCTATTAATACAAGTAAAGGCCCGACCATTCGGTATCACCACGGCCGTCCTAATCCCTGATAGCGCCAGATAGCATTTTTCCGGAACCTTCCCGACATTGCTCAGTTCCTGGTCAAAATCGAATTTCAATCCCATTTTTTTGAAAAAATCCTCATGAAAATAAACGTTCAGATTTCCAAAATCGCCCATTAAGGAGCGATCATACGTACCAGCAATATACGCCATAAACGCACGAATCTTTTCTGCTGCATCCGGATTAGCCAACACCCCTTTGATATCAACAAAATCAACGCCCCATTCCTGCGCCAATTTTAAGAATTGTTCGAGTTCCTGATAATTATTTTCCGTGCACGTGAAACTCATACCTATTTTGAGTTTTGTCTTTCCATGAGATCGGTTCCGCAGCGCCAAAGTCCTCTTAATACCGTCTCTCACAATCTCAAATGTACCCGAGGTAGCCTTTCCATCTTTGACCATATAAGATAACCCCTTAATATCATCGTAACCTTCGGGACTGGCCGAATCCAAGCTGACCCTTATGATATTCATTGCATCAACCGCTGTTTTTCTTGCCTCTTCATTATCAAAAAGTTCTAACCCTATTGTCAGCATACTGATGACAATGGATGGGCTTTTTTCACGTATATAGCGTATAAGATCGACTGTTGTTTTATCTGAATTTTTAAACCGGCCTGAATACCATGGTTCCTTTCCTCCAGAAACATATATCTCCTTAACACCCGATCTAACATAATCATCCACCAAACGCTTGATCTCACCCCAACTCAAGGCATTTTCTTTTCCAGCATAATCTAGCGGTTTAAGCATAGAACCGTCTTTCGCCATCCGAGCGTTGTAGCAAAATCTACAACGTATCCTGCCACAAGAAACCCCGGGATGGATTTCGCCAGTCATGGGCGCAAATTTACCAACCAAAATGTCATCCACTCTTTCGGAATCGTTAGTTATAGATTTCATAATGCCAACGGTCCTTGGTCTACGAGACTTGTAAAGAATCAGATCTTGGAGAACTGCCAGCCCTCTAATAAATCTATTGATCGCTACCTGCTCGGGAGCAGATATTTCTATGCCATAATGTACTGCCAATCTTTCGTAAATCTGTTTGTTTGTCGTAAGAGGATCTAACATAATTTCTCTCAATGCAGCTATGGAAGCCGGTATCGACATCTTGCCACTTTTCGCTATTGCCCCATCCCATGTCATTCCGGAATTTTGAGTAAGTCTGTTCATACATAAGGTAACAATATCTGAAGCCGGATTTTGATAGATAAGCCCGGAAAACGCTTCTAAAACACGTCCCTTGTCACGTCTGTTCATGCTCTGATAAAAAGAAACCTCCTCATCTAAAGATCTTGATTCAGATCGATGCGAGGCGCTGAAAATCCTATCTTCGACCAGCCGCCCTTCTTCAGCGCCTTTTGCAACATCAGCCTCGATTCCTACTATCAACGACCCCATATCATTTGCATAGTCTGAGAATGCTTTGAATTCTGAAACAACTGCCTTCATATCCTCAACTCGCCGTTCGTAAGTGTCCGAGGATGGATCAACATAATATCGATGCTCCTTATTGACCAGACTGTTACGAACATCCTCAAGAAAACGCGACCGAAGAACTTCAAGTAAAGCACGGACATCCTTCGTTCCAAGCTTGCGATCCACTTCTTTTTGATATGCCCCAAGCGCTGTCCGGAAGATCTCTTGGCTGAAGTGAATCGGACCAACATTTTTTCTTCCGAATATTACCTGAATAAGATCCACAATCGCTTTAGTGTTATGAGCCCTCGACAGATCGAATATCCCGACTACTTCCCCGTTAACATCGAACATGAGGTTGGTATAAGCAAGATCACCGTGAATGGCGATATCAGAGATTCCGCTTTGGAGGTAATGCGCATAACCTTGTTTGAATTTTGAGAATTGAGCTTTGAAAAATGAGTAGCTATCCAAAAATAATTGTTCCGCTTCAGTATGTAATCCTTGTTTCGCTGCTATTTCGCGATATCGTTGGTCATATTCAGCTTCGTAAGTCCCTATAACCTGCCTCAGTCTGACGGTATTGATACCTGTCGGATTTATTTTTCCTTCAACTGCATTATGCATCCTTGCTGCCATCCTGCCCATTCCCGCATAATGAAGTGGTGTCAGATCTGCCGCATCAACTTCTTGTCCCTGATCGAGCATTTCCTCCAGATAGTAAATCTTATCCCCGTACGGAAAATACAAAGAACCATCGAGCATCCGGCGAATATACGGGACAGGAATTCCTTTGCCTTTCAATTTCATCTGATAGGCCACAATGTATTCAACCGCGGCTCGGTCCTTTAAATACCGTAAAACATACTGCCGACCGTCCGCATTGATCAGAAAAGGAGATTCGTCGATCTTTGAGCTACCTCCGCCAAATAAGATCTTTTCGAAGTAGACTTTCTTGAAACCATATCGCTCGTAAAAGACAGAATAAGGAAGTAGAGACCGATCAGAAGTCCGGACTCCAAAGGTAATATCGACAACTTGTCTTAGAAAACTCCATACCCCGGTAAGATCCAAATTCTCTCTGATCTGATCCCAAGACCATGGGATTCCAGATAGAGGTTTTGTGAACATGGCTTTTGGATCATCAGTAATTTTTGTAACGATCCTTTTTTTGACAGACCTTCCATCCTGATTAATTCGGACATCACTAACGATTTCACCCCGTTTGGTCTTAACAGGCTCTATGCCATCCCCTTCAACGCCGATCAACCAACTGTCAGGTTCAAGGTCTGTTTTCCTGACTCTGGAATCAACAATCAGTACACCGCCCGGTATTTTCCCTTCTTGGATTACCGTTTTCCCCAGGATAACGGCACCCGGGGCCACGCCCACATCTTCCCCGAGAATTACTTCCCGGCCAATAATCGCGCCTGCATGCTGATCAATGACAACCCCCATCCGCGCCCGAAGAACAGCATCGTAAAAAAGTTGCCTGATGGCGTTGCGATAGCCTGCGTTGTCTCCGATGTGAACGCTCATCGACTTTTTGCCAGTATCGATAAATCCCATGGAAAGCGATGAGAATTCATCTTTGTGTTTGAGCAGAAACCCGCGGTGCAGGCTCAGTTTTTTATCCGTTACCCGTCCTTGTGCGTTAACATATTTCGATACAAGAGCATTTGCTGCTTTGCCCGACAGGTAAAGCCCTGTGTTGTCATACATGGCAACTTCTGTTTTACCGTCCAAAAACACACGTTCTTCGTCCGTTTTCTCCCTGATGATTCGACGGACATTGCCATTTGCATCAGCGTCGACCTTTGGATGTAGTGACAAAAATTCGTATGTTAACGGGACTGTGGCGCCAATTAGCTGAATGTCCTGCTCTTGGTACCGCGGAATCGGCTGGCTTATTGCCATGATTTTATCCACTTCAAAAATGAGCACGCCACGGCCATCGGGGCGAAAGAACTGCATCGATTGCTGTAACGCAACTCGAACGTTAGATTCCCCGTTAATACTTTTCAGCAACCCCTTATTGCCATTTCCAGTCACGGCTGTCATCGGATAATTCCGTGACCCCAAACCCCCGGTAAGTATCATCGAAACATTTTTCTCTCCAACGTTGACGCCTGATGTCTTTAACCCCTCAAGGGTTTCAACGATCGACGAAATCACACCTTCCGAATCTTCGCTCACAATACATACAAGAATCACGGGGACACCGTTTTTGACAGAAATTTCAGCCGGACGGCCTTGGGAAAAATCAACAATCTGAATGTTGGAATTTAGGGGAATCACACGCCCCTTCGCATCTTGAAGTTCTTCCAGCATGTATGGAGCAGCATCTTTTTTTACAACCACTGCTGTCACGTCATAATAATTCCGTGGATACCGTAGAGCTTCTGAAATGTTAGATTGCTGCAAATGAATGCCGTAATAGGGAGTGCCAAGAAGCGTGCGCTCGACGCTTGATTTTACTTCCTCCATAGGATGGATCGAGGTGGCGCCTGGTCTCAATGGAGCGTTACCAGCAACAAGCGGTAACAAAAGATCACTCGTATATTCCACATTTTCTCTGACGCGCTGACCATTTTTAAACTGTTCTTCCAAGGTAATGCTTTGGCCTGATGTAAGGTCTTGAAAATCAGCTATCTGGTATCCCCACACTTCGCCATAACCCGATTTATTTCTTTGTTCATTTTCTATCCACGCTTCAAATTCAGGAACGGTCAATTCGGATTTTTTATCATCCAATTCCCGCATTTTTTTTAAGATATAGGCATATTCTTTTTCGGTCAAAATATAGGAGTACAGAGAACGGAATTCAGTATTGTTGGGATCTCCATTTACAAATTGTCCATCACTTCCTATCAGATTAAGCTGATTCCCGAGATCATCTTCAATAGCGTCCAAGCCCAGCTCCTCTAATATTTCTCGGCGCATAGAATCTGCGTAAAGCTGTCCAGCAACAACATGTCCGCCAAATATCGATAATCGTTTTGGTTCGGCTTTATTGTGAACACGCCTTTGAAGAAGCACTTTGCCCGTAGGGGTAAACACAAACCCATTCGCCGTCCGATGTCCCAGTCCGAACATATGACTAATTCCAGCCTCAGTTACGCCAACGGGCACATCCTCTTCATTGACAATGTCAGATAATTCTCCTTTAATTTTCTTTACAAATTTTGTTTTTTTGATTGGTTTTCCGGCATCGGCTCTAATGCCTGCCAAAACCGCATCAATCGTTATATGCCGCTCTAAATCAACCTCTCTTGTACGCAAATCACTCTTTAATCCCATTAAATAGTCTTTCAGCATCAATAAAATGTTTTCCAACTCCTTTTCTTGGATAGCTTCTATATTGCTATACAGCTGCTTGAGGATTGCGACTAAGCCCCCGAGATTGACATCCCGAAACGAGCTGTCGTTCCGCATCTCGGAACGGGAAGCGAATGAATTTATTTTTTTCAGAACAAATAATCCTCGGTTGACCGGATGCTTGGATTTCATTGCAGAAAAGCCCAAATTAATTTGTTTCTCGACTTCAAAGCCGGATGCAGTAAATAAGGAATGCCACTTCTCCATGGTTTTAAAATTATAGCTCCCCGGAAGCAGCGGGGTTATATTCCGCAACCGCGACCGCGGAAGCGACCCGCCAACAAAATTGTGGACAAACCAGTCGACAACGTTAAGAAAGGCAAGCCGATCTTCGTTCGTCTGTAAATTGCGAAACAGCTCACTGACCCGAGTGCTTTTTTCGACAGATTCCCTATCAGCCATTTGAATCGGCAGAGCATCGCTAAACGTATCTTCCAGCACAATCAGTTTCCCGCCTAGACGGATAACCCGGTTTACCTCCTGGAGATAGTGGGGCATATCCACGCTCACGTGATGAAGAACATAAGTAAGGACGGCGGTATCGGCTTCCCCATCGCTAACGGGAATCTCACCGAACGAAGGCATCACTCTGAAGCTCACGTTCTTTTGATATTGATGTTTTGAACTCCCTGTCCGATCTTCAATATCAACACCGATAGCTTTTTTTACACTCTTATTAACAAATGCGATGCGGTCCGCCAGCAAATTCATATTTGCTCCGATATCAAGCACGGTGGGCCCAATCACGAAATCGTGAATGGCTTCTTCCCTTCCCACAAAGCCAGGAGGCCACTCATCGGCAGAAGCCTGCCGGATCTTCGAATCATGTTCTCGCATTTCCTGCAAAATAGGAAATTTCTGAACGGTCGCTTCAATGAAATCCTTATCGAAAATTACTTCTTCTTTTGCGGATGCGACAAGATACGCGATGGCAGCCTCTAGACTCCCTCTGTTTCCTTTCTTGCCGCTATTGGGATAGGTCTCAAGCCACTCGATGAAAAGGTTCTGTATCGCCGTATTCTCCAAAATTCTAATAAGCCTTGAATTTTGTTCAGCATAAGTCTCCCCTTGAGAGGCCTGACCTTCCCGCATCTCGGAGCGCTGTGTGATATTAGTCTTTTTTAACTGCTGAATAATAAGTTGAGAATCAAAATAATCGCCGAGCATTGATATTGTGGAAGTAATAGCCCGCAGCTCAGTACGAACAGCCACTTCTCCGCTCGAAATCTCAGCCGAAAAATAAATGCTCGGTGGTTTGTTGGCACGGGTAACTAGAAAAGATGCTTCGAAAGGGTAATGGCCGACAGACATAAGTTCGCGGTAGTAATCCTGGTGTCTTTTTTCGATCTTAGTGATCCGGGGAGTAACGACTACGTACGAGATCCCGTGCTGGCGCAAGATATCCTTGATAGCTGTCGCATGAAACCCGCCAAAGACAAGGGCTGCTGTGTCTTCTTTTTTATTTTCAATAAAACTCATAAGGCATTCATCAACAGATCCATCTCGTGATTGAGCTGCATTGTAAAATCGTACTGCATCTTTGATGTGCCGTTCCCATTCTTTGGACAGAAGAAGAGACTTGCTCGTGAGAGAGACGATGAAATCAGCCAGCTTCCGCGTGTCCAATTCCTGGAGCACTGCTTTGGCCGCATCATATTCCGATTGGGTCAACTGGATTTGATTGAGCCGCTTGAGAAGACTCAGACCTTGATAATAATCAAAGATCTGTTTATCCCGGTCATTTTGAAGCAACGCATTTGAAAGCTCTTTCTCCAAGCGGTTCATTTCTTCAAAAACCAATTTGGAATCCAGAGCGTTCACTTGCTCGATTAGCTTTTTGTCTTTCGTCGCTTCGGCAACAAGAAGGATCGAAAGAGCGGGATATTCCTGAGGGAATCGGCCCGGATCAGCGACAGTCTTGAGATATAAAGCTCGCAATTCTTTTAAATAATTAAGAAGGGGCAGCTCTCCCTTTGATGATCGCTCTTTGGAACGGAGCCAGGATTTCAGCTCCTTCGGGAAATGCCGGTTGGCAAGAATTGAAATCCGAGCAAAAAGCTCGGAAAGATCAGCTTCGATCTCCTTCCGGTTCTTGGAAGAATCCTGGTAGGCTTTAATATTTTCTGCGTAGAGTTTGAGGCTTTCGACCCCGATCAGTTTGAAATCATGCGTGCGGTTCACATGCGCATATTCGGCACCGCCAAGCCGCAACTTGTCCAAAAGGAAATATGAGACCTTTTGTTTGATCTTAGGGTCTTCTATGAAGCCGAAGAATTCATCTGTAGGTACCGGCCCCTCATAGCCTTCCTCAAAAACTGTTTTGATCCCATTTTCTTTAACAAACTGGTCTATGAGCTTTGCAATATTTTCCTGTG
>CAYULU010000010.1:0-3989 GCA_964445745.1 uncultured bacterium
GATCTTTGAAACCCCGCTTCCACAGAGGGGGTAACGATCAATGGTATCATTCCCATGTTTTACTAAAACAAGGGTTTGAAAAAGGATTTTTTGAGGTTAAAATGAGTGGCGTTTGTCGGGCTTATATAGCGGTAAAATCTGGGGTTATAAAAAACAGAAAAGTTAAAGAAATTTTAAAACAGGAGAGACCTTATGATGATCAAGCAAATGCTTAAAGATCGGGCGCTCACAGACAAAGAGAGGAAAAATCTTAGCATTCTCGAGGTCATTCGGAAAAATGGACCGATTTCAAGGACCGACATTTCAAAATTAACCGAGCTCAATATTGTCACGGTTTCTAATTACGTGAATCACTACATTAAAAAAGGGCTTGTGGTGGAAGGAGAACTCGATGAATCGACCGGTGGCCGGAAACCTGTACTGGTTGAGCTGAACCCCAAATCCGGTTATATCATTGGTGTTGGCCTCAACATGATGAGTATGGTGGGAGTGTTGGTGGACCTTGAGATTAACGTCGTCACGGAGCTTAAAAAAGAAAGACTTCCCGAGAATTCCGAAAAGGTTATCCAGCAGATGGTGGATCTTGCCGCTGAAATTATAGAAAAAGCGGAAATTGATAAAACTAAAATCGTAGGCGTGGGGGTTGGAATCCCGGGAATCATTGATGAACGGGGTCGGACGATTCGCTGGCCCCAGAGCCTTGGCGATAAAGACATTTCGGTTTGCACCTCAATAAAAGACACTTTCGAAAAACGCCTCGGTGTTCCTGCCTTTGTTGAAAACGATGCCAATGCGGCCGTTTTGGGAGAGAAGTGGCTGGGGCTTGACCGGGATGTCCGGAACATGGTGTACATGTTTTCTGGGGTGGGATGCGGCATCCTCATTAATGAGGAAATTTATCGAGGGGCCACAGGGGCTGCGGGTGAACTCGGGATTACCAGTGTCCATGCGAGCAAAGACTACACACAAAAGATTGCAACGCAATTGGGCCGTTGGGAAATGGATATCGGGATGGTTCGTCATGCGAAAGAACGAATCGAAAAGGGCGAAACCTCGGTGATCAAGGAGTACGTTAAGGGAGAGCTCGAAAAAATTCATTTTCGTGACATTATTCGCGCCATCAAAGAAAAAGATGCTCTCGCGATGAAGGTTGCCGAGCAGGCGGGGCAGGATCTCGGGAAAAAGGTGGCTTTTATCGTTAACCTGCTGAACCCGGAAGTGGTCGTGATCGGAGGGGGAATAGAAGATTGCGGGGCGCCACTTCTTGATTCTATAAAGAGTAGCGTCAAGGAATGGTCTGTCGAAGAGGCCGTGACGCCGGTCAAGATCATCCCCTCGGCTTTTGGTGAAAACGCTGTTGCGTTGGGTGTCGTCGGAATTGTAGCCCGCGAAGTTTTTGCCCAAGCCTGAGAACCAGGGGCCTGCCATGTTTCGAGATTCCTGTACGAATTCTGCGAAGGCGTTAATCCAGGAACTAAAAGAAAAGGTTCTTTCCGGCGGTGAAATTTCATATCGAGAGGCCTTCTCGCTTGCTACGATTCACGCTGTTGACGATCTGGATTTTTTGCGAAGTTCAGCCCACGAATTGACCCTTCGTTTTAAGGGTTCTCGACCCGACCTCTGCGCTTTAATCAACGCCAAAAGCTATCTTTGTGGTGAAGATTGCAAATTTTGTTCCCAATCCGCAAAGTATGACACTGGAGTCCGGCGATATCCCATGATGAGTCCGGAAAAGATTGTCGGAGTTGCAAAGCAGTGTGAAGAAAACGGAGTACAAAACTTTTGCGTTGTCACAAGCGGTGAGACCCTTAGCGCAGAAGAGTTCGAGCAAACCCAGAAAACTTTCCAGCTACTTTCTAAAGAAACAGATCTGGGGATAGACGGTTCTTTAGGGAATCTTACGGAGGAACAGATTTCAGAGCTAAAAAAAGTTGGACTGCGGCGCTTTAACCATAATCTTCAATGCTCCCGTGAGTTTTATCCTGAGATTGTATCCACGCACACGTATGATGAGCGCATGGAAACGCTCGATTTTTTAAAAAAGAATGGCGTGGAAATTTGTTCGGGAGGGATTTTAGGAATGGGAGAAAGTCCCGAAGACAGACTCAAACTTGCCTTTGAATTAAAACAATACTCCCCCCATTGTTTGCCGGTCAATATTTTGAACCCTCGTCCCGGGACGCCCTTGGCTGGACAACCACCGATCGACCCTGCCGAAGCGGTCAAGATGATCGCGATTTACCGATTTATCCACCCTCATGCGAACATCAAGCTTGCGGGAGGTAAAGAGCTCAACCTCGGAATCTTTTTCCTGGAGAAAGCTTTGAAGGGTGGTGCGAACGGACTTGTTGTCGGCGGGTACTTGACCACTTGCGGGAATCCAATCGCTGAAGACTTTGCCTTGCTTAAACGGGCCGGCTATACCGTTGAGCGCGAAACGGCTGTTGCCAAAACCGCATAAACCTTGAATCAACTTCTTCCCGGAAAAAAAATCCTCATCACCGGCGGAACAAGCGAACTCGGGACTGCTTTTATAAAGGAAGCGCTTGCTCAAGGGGCCGACATTCATTTTACGTTTTTCAGCGCAACCGAACGTGCTAATGAACTTGAATCAATCGGTGCAAAAAAATACAAAGTGGACCTTTCTTCGACCGAATCGATCGACTCTTTTCTCGATGCCTTTTGTTTGTCGAACCAAACCCTGGATATTCTAATTCATAACGCTGCGGCAACAGCGGATCATTTTCTCGAGAAAATGACCGAAAAAGCATGGGATCGGGTTCTCGCAACGAATCTTAAGGCGCCCTTCTACCTCACTCAAAAACTCTTACCACTCCTTGAAAAAAAGGACCCGCATCCTGTTCGTAAAAAGGCATCTGATTTTTCTTTAAGTAAGATCTTAATGATTGTCAGTCGCGCCGGGACGGAAGGCCTTGCGGGGGCGTCTAATTATGCGGCGGCTAAAGGGGGGCTGATTGCGATGACCCAAACGTTTGCCAGAGAACTGGGCCCTAAAAAGATCCTGGTGAATGCCGTTAACCCGGGATTTATGAAGTCCCGAATGACTGCCGCGCTTTCAGAAAAAGTGGTTCAACGGGCCTTGGAACGAAGTCCGCTAGCAACCTTGGCGGATCCGGCGGAGGCGGCCAATTTTTTGATTTATCTCTCCTCGGATTTTATGAGTCGAGTGACAGGGCAAGTGTTCCATTTTGAATCCCGTCCACTTCAACAAAATGGTTAAACCAGCTTTTTAAGGAAAGCTGGTTTGTTATTGGAGAAGTGGACGGTCTAGGACCGCGCCCTTCAACAAAATGGTTATCACATGTTGCGGTTTAAAGAACTGTGATCCTGAATGCGGTGGCGGCCGGAGGACGGATCCATCCAACGCTTTTTAGCGGAAAGGATCTCGCTTGAGTTTCTCCCTCAGGGGCGTGGACAGAATGGCGGCATGAAAAGCGGGAATTTTCAAAACTCAAGCATAAGATAGGTGGACGGTCGATGACCACCCGCTATAATAGATCCACTTATGAAACGACGCGTCGTAGTGACAGGTATAGGTTTTCTCTCGCCTATTGGCAACACAATCGAAGATATGACTCAAAACCTTCGTAATGGGGTTTCAGGTAAAGAGGATGACCTTGTCTCTGATGTCTTTGGGTATCAATTCCCACCCGTTTTTCGAGTCAAAAATTTTAATCCACACCATTATGGGACACATCTTCTCGATCCTTTTATCCAGTATGCGGTTGCGGCGGCAGAAAGTGCGGTCCAGGATGCGAAGTTTGACGTAGCTTCTGTCGATCCTTATGTGGTGGGTCTTGCCGTTAGCTCATCCAAAGGCGGAGTGCATACCTTGGACCGGTTTCGCGACCGGTTTTTGAAACATCCCAGCGCGATTATGGGGGCCCGAATCTATTCCAGTTCGGTTCCTAACTTTGGAGATCAGTGGATTGCCCGGCGTATGAAGATCAAGGGGCCGGCAAAGTGTT
>CAYULU010000010.1:4089-44885 GCA_964445745.1 uncultured bacterium
TTTGGAGATCAGTGGATTGCCCGGCGTATGAAGATCAAGGGGCCGGCAAAGTGTTATGTTGCCGCCTGTGCGACAGGCGTCGCCGCGACGATTGCGGGGTTTCGGATGGTTCAGGAAGGCCAGGCGGAATACTGTCTTGCTGGTGCCGCGGATTCATCCATTGTTCCTCTGATGTTAGCAGGTTACAACAATATGAAAGCGCTCGCGAAACAGGAGATCCGTCCTTTTGATAAACGACGGGACGGTTTTTTGGTGGGGGAAGGGGCGGCAGTCCTTTTCCTGGAGACTCTTGAAAGTGCGCGCGCGAGGGGAATCCGCATTTACGGTGAAATTGTAGAATCTGCTTGTGCCCAAGACTCAAGGCAAGCGATTTTGTTTGATCGGGACGATCACGCATTGTCAAGAGCTATCAAAAAGCTGATGGAGCGCTCTGCCATTTGTCCTCACGAAATCGACTATATTAATCTTCACGGAACTGGCACGGCGCATGGGGATTTGTACGAGACTGCGGAAATGAAGGTGGCGCTGGGAGAGGAAGCGTATGGGATACCCATGAGTTCAACCAAAGCGGCGACCGGGCACATGCTTGGGGCTACCGGTGCGTTCGAACTTGCGGCAACTTTACTAGCAATGAAAGACAACTTTATTCCTCCCACCCTAAATCTTGCAGAAAAAGATCCGGCTTGTGATCTGGATTACTCGCCTCTTAAGGCGAAAGAAAAAAAGATGACTGTCTCACTCAAGGTTTCGATGGGGTTTGGCGGTCATGCAATGGCAGTACTCCTGCGAAAAATTTGAGGTTTCGGATTTGAACATGAAGAATACTGGCACCGATGAACTCAACAGCCTCAAAAAAAATAACCTCTACCGACAAATCCGTGTTCTGAAAAATTCGGACGGGATTCATGCGGAATGGCGTGGAAAAAAAATCACTCTTTTCTGCGGGAATGATTATCTGGGGCTTTCCCGGCATCCTCGCGTGATCCGGGCCGCGGAACTGGCCCTGCAAAAATACGGAGTGGGCGCCGGAGCCGCACGGCTTATTTCCGGGAGCACAACCGCTCATGAAGTTCTTGAAAAAAAAATAGCGCAATTCAAAAACAAGGAACGCGCTCTTGTTTTTGGCTCGGGGTATCTCGCTAACCTTGGAATCCTGACCGCGTTTGCGAGGGAAGGTGACACGATCATCATGGATAAACTTTGCCACGCGTCTCTGGTGGATGGGGCTCGGCTCTCCCGAGCAGAACTTCGAGTTTTTCCGCATAAAAAATATGAAAAGTGCGAAACCCTTCTCCGGAAGGCCGTAGGACGGCGGAAAATCCTCCTGACGGAAAGTGTTTTCAGCATGGATGGCGACCTTGCGGATTTGAAGGAACTTGTTCGGCTCAAGAAAAAATATAAAGCGTTGCTTGTGGTGGATGATGCTCACGGAATGGGGGTGCTCGGTAGGCGCGGTCACGGAGCAACCGAGAAATTTTCAAAAGGGATCGATATAATTATGGGGACACTCTCCAAAGCGATCGGCGGATTTGGCGGATTTGTTGCGGCCAATGACCCGCACATTGATTACCTGGTCAATTTTTCCCGGCCGTTTATCTTCACCACAGCACTTCCCCCGGCTTTGAGCGCATCGGCCCTGGAATCCCTCTCAGTGATTGAAAAAGAAACAGTCTTGAGAAAAAAATTATGGGATAATATCCGATCAATATACACTGGGTTGTCCGAGGCGGGGTTTGTTTTGGGAAGGCCTGAGTCGGCCATCCTACCGGTTATGATGGGGAGTGAAAAATGCGCGGTGGAGGCTTTCCAGACAATTCTGAGGGAAGGCATCTTTATCCCGGCGATTCGTTATCCCACGGTCGCTAAAGGGAAAGCGAGGCTTCGTATTACGGTCAGCGCCTCACACACTCAGTGTGATATTCGGGCCCTTTTAAAGGCCTTCAAAAGTTATATGGGAAAAAGGAGACTTAAGAAGAAATGAAATGGGTTCTTGTCATCATCCTGATGTTGCCTTTGTTTATGACGGTTTTTCAAGATCCTGGGCTCACTGCGGAGGTTCAGAATCTGAGGTTACTGCCGCCTGATACCGAGGGAGGAAAGCCTTTAATGCAAGCGTTAGCAGAGAGAAAAAGTTCCCGGGAATTCAGCCGCGGCGAATTATCTCCGCAGGTTCTTTCCAATCTTCTTTGGGCCGCGAACGGAGTGAACCGTCCGGACGGGCGGAGAACCTCACCCTCCGCGAAAAATACACAGGAAATCGAAATTTACGTTGCCAAAAAGGAAGCGCTTTATCTTTATAACCCAAAGGAACACGCATTAACAGTCGTGATACGGGAAGATATCCGGTCACGGATCGGAAGACAGGCTTTTGTACAGGATGCGCCGGTAGGGCTTGTCTTTGTCGCGAATACCGGAAAATTCCGGGGTGGTTCCGAAGAAGACGCCTTGTTTTACAGCGCGACCGATACCGGCTATGTTAGCCAAAACGTTTATCTTTTTTGCGCCTCGGAAGGGCTTTCAACAGTGGTGCTTGGAACGATTGACAGGAACCAGCTTGCTAAAACGATGAGGCTTCAACCACGGCAAAAAATTATTTTGACACAACCCGTGGGTTATCCGAAGAAATGATCCTGAAGACAAGGCGCCTTGCCGGTGGGGGCGGTTTTTTCGACCTGCCATGGGTGAAGAGGTGTTTAGAATTTAGCGTGTTCACTTTTTGATAAACATGCTTCATGAAAAAGGTTTTTAAAAAACGGAGAAGTTTTTGTGTTTGATATTTCGTGGACCCTTACAACAGGACATATTTTACTGGCAGCAGCCTTACTCATTTTTCTCGGGGTTCTTTCAAGCAAGCTTTCTGACCGCTTTAGCATTCCTTCGCTTGTTTTGTTTCTCGGGATCGGGATTATGGCGGGTTCCGAAGGAATTGTAGGAATCGAGTTTAATAATGCGGCATTGGCCAAATCAATCGGGGTGATTGCGCTTTCCTTCATTCTTTTTTCGGGCGGACTGGAAACGGATTTTGGCGAGGCGAAGCGAGTTTTTGCCAAAGGAATCACCTTGTCGACCCTGGGAGTTTTGATTACTGCCGGGGTGGTGGGAATTTTTGCCTCTTGGGTGTTCCGAATCCCGCTCAAGGATGGACTACTGCT
This sequence comes from uncultured bacterium, assembly GCA_964445745.1. Classification (GTDB taxonomy): domain Bacteria; phylum Omnitrophota; class Omnitrophia; order Omnitrophales; family Aquincolibacteriaceae; genus UBA1443. The sequence goes on from CAYULU010000010.1 coordinate 7,242, forward strand.
CGGCGCCATCATTTCGTCCACAGATGCTGCGGCTGTTTTTTCCATTCTTCGTTCCAAAAACATCAGCTTGAAAGGGAAACTTCGTCCCTTGCTGGAGCTTGAATCCGGAAGCAACGATCCGATGGCTGTTTTTTTAACCCTCGGGATGATCCAGCTTATTCAAAGCGCCACGATGTCCTGGGTTCATCTGATCGGGATGTTTTTTATCCAAATGGCGATTGGGCTGGTGGCCGGATGGGTCGTGGCTGAATTGTTTTTGCGGGTCATGAAGCAACTGCGATTGGAATATGAAGGACTTTATGCCGCGTTGACTTTTTCGATTACCCTTTTGGCGTATGGTCTGGCGGAAACGACGGGAGGCAACGGCTTTTTAGCTGTTTACCTGGCCGGTATTCTTCTTTCACGGAAAAACTTTTTTTATAAACGAAACCTGGTGCGTTTTCACGCGGGACTGGCCTGGTTGATGCAGATCACGATGTTCGTGACTTTGGGGCTTTTAGTCTTTCCGTCCCGTCTTTTTCCGATTGCTTGGGGCGGGATCGCGATCGCCCTCGTTTTGTTTTTTGTAGCAAGACCCATAGGGGTTTTCCTGTGTTTGCCGATGGACTCTTTTAAGGAAAAACTCATGATCTCCTGGGTGGGTTTACGGGGGGCGGCCCCAATTGTGCTGGCCACATTCCCTTTACTCGCCGGGATTTCCAACTCCCAGCTTATTTTTGACATCGTTTTTTTCGTCGTGCTTGTTTCCGTCCTTATTCAGGGGACGAGTATCCCGGCTATCTCCAAATGGCTTGGTCTCCATGCTCCACTACAGCGCAGATTACGTTACCCTCTGGAGTTCGAACAGCACGAAGGCGTCGATGCGGAACTCGTGGAGTTTTTTGTTCCTTATGGAGGGCAGGCGGCAGGGCAAAAACTCTTCGATTTGAATTTCCCTCAGGAAAGTCTGGCCGTCCTTGTGGGACGTGATGATAAATTTATTGTTGCGAGAGGTAATACGGTGCTTGAAGAAGGAGACGTGGTCTTGGCGCTCGTGAGTAAAAAAGATTTACGGGCAGTCCAAACTATTTTTACATCCCTTCGCGACAAAAAAAGAAAAGAGGAGCCGGCATGAGGGGCGCGAAGAATGTGGCGATGTTGAAGGCTGCCAGGATCAGTCTCGGGGGCAACCTTGTTCTCTTTATCCTCAAGCTGACAGCCCTCGTGATGGTTCACTCTTTGGCGATTGCGACCGACCTTGGGATCACGGTGGCAGGGTTAGTGGTTTCCGTTGTTTTGTATCAATCTTTGCGGGTTTCAAATCGCCCGGCAGACCTCATTCACAATTACGGATACGGAAAAATCGAACATGTTTGCGAGGCCCTCGAAGGAGTCGTTCTGATAGGGATTGCTATGGTGATGTCGGTTCAGGCGGTCATTCACCTGATTCACAAACCGGGGATTGCCTTGCCATGGCTGGGGCTGGGTTTTAGCATGACCAGTGCGATCATCAACTTTGCGGGAGCGCGATGGATCCTTATTCAGGCTAAAATTTCCCGTTCCCCCGCCGTATTTGCCGAGGGGATTCATTACCGGCTGGAGGGATATATTTCCCTGACGATCGCAGCGGCGTTTTTGCTGACGGCGATTCTTGCCGCGACCCCTTTCAAACTCTGGGCGCCCTATCTTGATCCTGCGGCCACGTTGATCGTTAGCGTCTGGATCATTGCACCTTCCTTTAAAATGGCGAAACATGCCATTTTAGCGCTTCTTGATTCATCTCTGGAAGAGGGAAGCAAACTGGAGGTCATGAAACAGTTGGGCAAATATCTGGGGAGATGCTGTGAGTTCCGTGATATCCGCAGTCGCCACTCTGGCCGGAAAAAATTTGTAGAATGCGGAATTGTCCTTCCGAAAAAAATGTCTTTTTCCGAAGCCCACAAGCTTGCCGGCGAAATCGAAAAAAGTTTAGAGCGCAGTATTTCCGGATGTCAGGCGAGGGTGCACATGATTCCTTGTGACGAAAACTGTGCATTTCGATCCCGGCCTGAAGAATGCCAGTATTTTAAGTAGGGGGGTGGTATGCCGGGAAAAATAAAGACGGGAACTTTTGAAGGACGTTCAAGGTCTATTGTATAGGGATTGTATATTCAAGAAGGACGTTAGAAAACAGACAGGCGAAAGACGAGCATGCTTGAAAAATACATTTCAGTTCTTGGAATCGCGGTTCTTTTGGGCGGATGCCTTACAGTACACTTGCCTAAGGCAGAGATTGAGCGGCAGTCGGAACCCAAAACAGTAGCCTGGGCCGCCCTGGTTCGGCAAACGCTTGCCAACAACCCGGATCTTCGGGAAGCCAGGGCCAACGTGGAGTCAAAGGCTAGGAGCCGGGACATCGCTTTTGGAGATTATCTGCCGGCGGTCGATGGCGGTGTTCACAAAAGTGCTTCCCGGACGACAGCGAGTAGCCCGACATCGGATCGATTAAACCTAGACATCAGTGCCCGACAGTCGCTTTTTGACGGATTAGGAACAACAGGCAAGTGGCTCGGCTCCCGGAAAGATCTTGAGGCGGCACGATTCGCATACGATGAAATGAGCGCGGACATCTGTCATCGGCTGAGAACATCCTATATCAATGTGATACGTCTTGAAAAACTATCCGAGACCAACCGGTTGATTTCCGAAAGAAGAAAACAAAACGCGGAAATGGTCCGGCTCCGTTACGAGGCCGGCCGAGAAAACCTTGGCTCGGCCCTTCGCGCGGAAGCCATTGCGGAGCAAGCGGCTTTTGATGTCAGGCAGACGGAACGACAGCTTGAAAAGGAAGCCCTTCGTCTTGCCCGGGAAAGCGGCGGGGAATTTGTACTTCCGTTGCGAGCGGATGATGATCTTGAAAAGATGACGAAGTTTGTAAAACTGCCGGAGGAGGATTATGCGGGTCTTGCCGATGAAACGCCCGCTGTCCTGCGGCTTCTGAAGGTTGCCGAGTCTGCCAAGGCGGAAATTATGTCGGCGCAGTCTTCAGTCTGGCCTCAGGTGGACGGAACCTATGAGTATGGTTATTCAGGAGACCGGACGTCCAATTTAAAAGATCAAAGTTCGATCGGGATTAGCGTCACCGCGCCGTTTTTTGAAGGTGGGAAAAATGTGGCGGCCATCCGGAAAGCGAAAGCCGATTACGATGCAGCCGAAAACGCGGTTCGTAGCGCCCGTGATGAAACCGTTGCGCAACTGGCTGCGGCACGCGCGCCTTTCATTGATGCGGTGGAAGTGGTGCAGGTTCGGAAAAAATTTCTGGAAGCCGCAAGGGAACGAGCTGAAATTATCCGTACGGAATACGCAACAGGTTTAGTGAACTTTCTGGATTTTGATACGGCAGAACAAGAGAACGCTAATGCTGAAAAAGATTACGTCGAAAGTCTCGCCAACGTTTTCATTCAGCAATCCCAGTGGGAAAAAATACGGGGCGTCACACTCGAGGAGGCTTATGATGAAATTCAAAATCAGTAACTTGCCACGGTCGGCAAAAATCGCAATCGTGATTGCCGGAATTTTGGTGGGGGCGAGAATTTTTTCGTCGTGCGGGGCTCCGGGAGGCGACCTGCAGGTGATTCGTATTGAGAAAACAACGCGTGGGAATTTGTCTCTGACCGTGACTGCGACCGGAACGGTTAAACCTTACAACCGGGTCGAAATCAAAGCGCCGATTGCTGGACGGATTGACGAGGTGTTGGTGCGCGAGGGTGATGAGGTGGCCCAGGGACAAGTGTTAGCTCGAATGAGCTCGATTGAACGGGCGGCTTTACTTGATGCGGCGCGCTCCCGGGGAGGGGAAGCGGTGAAACGGTGGGAAGAAGCCTACCGCCCCGCGCCGCTCCTTGCGCCGCTTGACGGAACCATTATTGTCCGCTCTGTAGAGCCCGGACAGACGGTGACGACTGCGGATCCCGTGCTGGTTCTTTCGGATCGTCTCATTGTGGAATCCCTGGTGGATGAGACAGACCTTGCGCTTGTCAGCCTTGGGCAGTCCGCCGAAATCACGCTGGACGCCTACCGGAGTGAAAAGATTGCCGGGAGAGTTGATCATATCGCGTTTGAAAGCCGACTTGAAAACAACGTCAATATTTACGCGATCGATGTGGTTCCGGAAGAGGAGCCACCGTCTTTTCGTAGCGGGATGTCGGCCAGTGTGACATTCATTGTCAAAGAAAGAAAGGATGTCCTGCTGGTCCCTTCCGAAGCGTTGACGGTGTGGCCCAAAGAATTTCCCAATCCGTCCGGGGCGGATGTCGCGGTTTACCGGAAAGGATTTGGAGGGAAGCCGGAACCAATTGCGGTCAAGATGGGCGAAACCGACGGGCGGATGACCGAAATCAAGGAAGGCTTGAAAGAAGGCCAGGAGATTGCCATTGTAAGGAAGCGGCAGGAAAAAAGTGGTAACCCATTCAGACCGTCCTCATCCTCCCGGTCGGGCGAATCGCAAAAGCGATCATGAACCTACTTGCAATTGACCGGATTTCCAAAAGCTACAAGATCGGTGAAGTTGAAGTTCGCGCGCTCCAGGAAGTTTCCCTCACGATCCAGGCCGGAGAGTTTCTCGCGATTATGGGGCCGTCAGGCTCCGGCAAATCCACGCTCATGCACCTTCTCGGATTTTTGGATCGTCCGGACAGTGGAACCATTCGATTGATGGGGAAAGATACTTCTAGGCTCCAGGAGGAAGAATATGCCTTCTTGCGTAATCGCGTCATCGGATTTGTATTTCAACAATTTAATCTGATGGCACGGGCAAGCGCGGTTGAAAATGTCAGCCTTCCGCTTCTTTACTCGGAGGACCGCACAAACGATCTTGCACGAGCTCGAGAAATGCTCGAAAAAGTGGGGTTGTCACATCGGACGGAACATCGTTCCAACGAGCTTTCCGGAGGACAGCAACAACGGGTTGCTATTGCCCGTGCACTTGTGAATAAACCATTAATGATTCTTGCAGATGAACCGACCGGCAATCTTGATTCCAAATCAGGGAAAGAAATTCTCGAGATTTTTAAGGAACTCCACAGCCAGGGGATGACCATTATTTTAGTCACTCACGATGAAGAGGTCGGAAAACTGGCTGAACGCGTAATCCGGATGCAAGACGGGAAAATCCTAAGCGATGAAACCCGGAGTGGCAGGAAAGCCGAGCTGATGTTGCAGGAGGATATTTTTAAACAAAGCGGATTGTCAAAAAAGAATAAATACAATTATGCAGAATGTTCGGAACATTTTCGACAGGCGCGGCGCGTCATTGTAAGCCATAAGCTGAGATCCTTTCTTTCCATGCTGGGAGTCTTGATTGGAGTTGCTTGTGTCATCACGATGCTAGCCTTGGGGCGAGGAGCGGGTGAGGCTATCAAGGAAGACCTGGCCCGAATGGGGTCGAACCTTCTGACGGTCCGTCCTGGATCGGTCAAAGTGCGCGGAGCCAGCGTGGAGGCGGGAGCTGCGACTCGCCTAAGATTAGAAGATGCGCAGGCAATCCAAAAGGTCTATTCAGTCAAGCGAGTGGGTGCGCAGGTGACGGGGTCTGGACAACTGGTTTTTCAGGATAAAAACTGGAGTACCCGCGTGATGGGAACCACTCCGGAATATGCGGTCATAAGAAACCAGGAACCTGTCGCGGGACGGTTTTTTACGCATGAGGAGAATTTGTCACGCTCCCGGGTTGTTGTGATCGGACCTACGATTCAGAACGTTCTTTTTGGTGACGAAGAGCCGATCGGGAAAACTATCAAGATTAACCGGGTTAGTTTCCAGGTCATCGGGATTTTGCCCTCGCTCGGGGCTGACGCGTTTCGTGACAGGGATGACCTGGTAGTGATCCCTCTTATTACGGCCATGCGCCGGCTGATGGGAAAAGATTATCTGGACCAGATTGACATTGAAATTACCGAGATGGACCAGATGTCTGCCGCGCAGGATGAAATCAACGAACTGATTATTCGGCGCCATCGCCTCACGCCGGACCGTTATGATAGCTTCAACATCCGGAATTTTGCTGATATCCAGGAAGCGCTCAGGAGCACCACCCAAACCTTTGCTGTTTTGCTTGGAAGCGTTGCGGCGATCTCGCTGATTGTGGGAGGAATCGGAATTATGAACATCATGCTGGTGTCGGTGAAGGAAAGGACTCGCGAAATCGGGTTGAGAAAAGCGCTTGGCGCCACGCCCCGGGATATTCTTATCCAGTTTCTTGTGGAAGCGGTTCTCATCACTTTTCTCGGAGGGTTAGCGGGTATTGCGCTTGCCGGGGCTGTCTCATGGCTTATCGCGACTCTTGCGCAATGGAAGATGATTATTACATTCGGGTCGCTTTTTCTCGCTTTTGTTTTCTCGGCAGGGGTAGGGATCGTGTTTGGCCTATGGCCCGCCAAGCAGGCCTCCAGCTTGAATCCGATCACAGCTCTTCGCTACGAATAACTTTTAAAACGGTCCCTGTTCCCGCTGGTTCTTTCCGCTTTATTTTTATTTCCAGGAAGTGACTTGGCGATTCCTTCTGTCGATCTTTCGGGCGAGATTTCTCATACTCGACAGGAGAAATTCAGGTTAGAATAGCAGCTTATGAACACGCACCGGTTGATGGCTAAAGACAGGCAGTGGATCTGGCATCCGTTTACGCAGATGCAGGAATGGCAAGAGGAAGATTTTCCGGTTATTGAGAGGGGAGAAGGGTGTTACCTGATCGATACCGAAGGGCGCCGGTATCTCGACGGGGTTTCGTCGCTTTGGTGTAACGTGTTTGGACATCGCGTCCCCGAAATCGATAGTGCTATAAAAAAACAGCTGGGAAAAATTGCGCATACAACCTTTCTTGGGCTTACCCATCCTTTAGCGATCGAGCTTGCCGAAAAACTGGTTGCCATGGCTCCGAAACCCGAATCCGGTGTAGCGAAAGAGGGGCCGGGGTGTCTAAAACGCGTTTTCTTCTCAGACTCCGGATCCGAAGCGGTCGAGATAGCTCTTAAAATGGCCTACCAGTATTGGCAGCAGAAGGGACATCCCCGAAAGAAAAAATTTGCTAAACTCAGCAACGCTTATCACGGGGACACGATCGGGTCTGTGAGCGTTGGCGGGATTGATCTTTTTCATCAAATTTACCACCCGCTTCTTTTTGAAACGATCACTGTCCCGTCACCCTATCGATACCGGTGGCCCTCGGGGGAGGATCCTAAAAAAGTAAAAACCGAATCTCTGGCGGCGATGGAAGAGGTTTTGCGGACACATCATGAAGATTTGGCCGCTTTTGTCGTGGAACCATTGATGCAGGGAGCGGCAGGGATGATTGATCAGCCCAAAGGGTACATTTCTCGCGCGAGAGAATTGACACGAAAGTATAATACACTCCTGATTTTTGATGAAGTGGCCACGGGATTTGGGCGAACCGGAAAAATGTTTGCGGCAGAGCACGAAAAGGTAACGCCTGATTTGATGACTGTTGCAAAGGGGCTGACCGGCGGGTATTTGCCGCTTGCCGCGACGTTGGCAACCGAGGAAATTTATCAAGCTTTTCTCGGGCGTTATGAGGAGTTTAAGACTTTTTTCCACGGGCACACCTACACAGCAAATCCGCTTGCATGTGCGGCGGCGATTGCAACTTTGGATCTTTTCAAAACAAAAAGGGTTCTCGCAAGGCTCCAGCCGAAAATTAGTTTGATGAAACGCCGGCTGAAAAGTTTTTATAAATTAAAAGCCGTCGGTGATATCCGGCAGGTTGGAATCATGGTCGGGATTGAACTGGTCAAAGATAAGGCGACGCGTGAAACCTTCGACCCGCGGGAAAAGATCGGCGCTCGCGTGATTGAATGCGCGCGAACAAAAGGAGCTATTTTGCGTCCCCTTGGGTCGGTGATCGTTCTTATGCCTCCTTTGGCGATGACGGTAAAAGAGATTAACAAGCTACTTGATATAACGTATAAAGCAATCAAAGAAGTGACCGAGGAATAACTAATAAATGCAAAACACACGCCCCATGTTACGCGTCGCACAAAAAAGGTTTTTTCTGCCATGGGGGCTTGTGTTTTTTTGCTCTGGAGTCGAGTGATGAAAGCCGGCATATTTATTACAGGAACCGATACGGAAGTCGGGAAAACGATTGTCTCGGCGGGGCTCGCTCTTTGTTTGCGGGACAGGGGGATCAAAGTTGGAATTATGAAACCCATCGCCACCGGGTGTTACGGTCAAGAAGAGCGCCTGGTGTCTCAGGATGCCGCTTTCTTGATGGAGGCTGCTGAAGGGCAGTTTCCTCCGCTCCACAGCCCGTCCCGGTTTCGTAACGCCCTTTCCCCGAATGTTGCCGCGATGCTTGAAAAAAAAGAGGTTAATGTTGAACATATTCTCAAAAGCTACCATGAACTTGGGAGTCATTATGATTATGTGATTGTGGAAGGGATCGGCGGATTGATGGTTCCCATCAAGAAGGATTATTATGTGGCCAACCTTATCCGGGATATGAAACTTCCCCTCATCGTTGTCAGCTCCGCCGGGTTGGGGGCCATTAACCATACGCTTTTGACGCTGGATGCGGCGATGGTTCGTGGGCTTGAGATCAAAGGAATTATTTTTAACAGGATTCCGGTAGTTAATTACTCCCTTGCCGAATTGACCAACCCGAAAGTGATTCACGACCTTTCCGGCGTGCCCGTTCTTGGAAGTCTTCCCGAGATTGACGATCTGCAGATTGAGAGTTGTAAGTTCGGGAAACTCAAGGAAGTTTTCCGGGAGCGAATTCAGGTGGATAAAATTTTAGGTGGGGCCTTTCCGAGATCTCTTTCCAAAGCTTAAACTGAAAGGAGCAGAACTTTGCCTCGAGGTATCCGTCTTGAACGGAAAAAAGAATCCATTCTTCTTAATGGCCTCAAGCGTCCTTTCCTTGTCAAAAAAGTTTTTGTCCCCGTGTCGCAGAAAACCGGGTTGGCGGCTGTTCCCTGTGTGAAAACTGGGGAGCGAGTTGAAAAAGGCGCGAAAATTGCCGCATCAGACCAGCGTGAAGGGGTGTCTGTTTTTTCCGGCATCGCGGGCAGGGTGGAAGGAGTGTTTGAAAAAAAAATGCCTGATGGATCCACGCAGTCCTGTGTCGCGATTGTTTCGGAAGATGATTTTAAACAACCCCCCTTTCGGCCGGCTGAGCCGAGAAAAGGCGTGGACGATCTCTCGCAAGCGGAGTTAGTGGAAATCATCCGCGAGTGCGGCGTAGTTGCGAGTTATGATCATGGAAAGCCGACATCTTCACATCTAAAAAGAGCTTGCGGACAAGTTCTTGTTATCAACGGATGTGAGCCCGAACCTTACGTGTGTGCTGAACAGGCATTAATCACCAACCACCTGTTGGAAGTGTTAAGAGGAGCTGACATTCTTCGCAAAGTCGTTGGTGCCGAAAAGGTGATTTTTGTTGTTGAAGATGTCGAGCGTGAACTTTTTGAACTAGTTAAAAGCAAAATCTATTTTTTGAAGTGGCACTGGTTTGAGGCGCGAAGCGTGAAAGCGCTTTATCCCGCGGGGCAGAACCGTTTTTTGCCTTGTGAGGTACCGGAAGATAGTCCCGTGTTTAACGCATCTACAGCGTTTGCGGTTTATGAGGCCGTCTTTCTTCAAAAGCCGTTTTTTGAACGCATTGTTACCGTCGGTGGAGAATGTATTGCCGAGCCTAAGAATCTCTGGCTTCCCGTCGGGACATCCTTCCAGACAGCAATTCAACTTTGCAAGGGGTTGCTTCGTGAACCTGCCCGGTTAATTGCGGGGGGGCCCATGTGTGGCACGGCACAGGCCAATGCGGAGGCTGTAACCACCGCGGATACTCCTGCGATTTTGGCACTGCCGAAAGAAATTGTAGGGGAAAAAAATCCCGAGCCATGCATACGGTGTAACCAGTGCGTGGATTCCTGTCCCGTATTTTTATCTCCGGCCATGATCACTCTCGCTGCCGAAAATGGGGAATTTGAAACGGCGGTAAAATGGGGGGTGGATGAGTGTATTGAATGCGGCGTTTGCAGTTTTGTCTGTCCTTCTCACCGGCCGATGCTTGCGTTGATTCGCCAAGTCAGAATAGAAAGGAGCGCCTTGCGATGAGTGTGCCGGGAGTTTATCCTGAATCCTCAGCCCCCCATATTTCCTCCGGAGACTCGGTTGCCAAAAGATTTTGGCTTAAGAGCGCTGCCCTTTTGCCGGTGCTCGTGGTGATGCTGGGAGCGGGCGGGGCGGATTTTCTGAAGGTGCTGACCGTTTCCGTGTTGGGGGTGGCAGGATTTGAGTGGCTAAACGCCGGATTTTTCCGGAAAAAAAGCTCCCTTCAAAATGGTGACGCGGTTTTGACCGGCGTGACGCTTGCCGTCCTCCTTCCGTCGCATTACCCAGCGTTGCTGGTCCTGGTAGCTGCCTTTGTTGCGACCCTTATGATCAAGGAATGTTTTGGCGGTTTGGGGGGGCGGCTGTTTCAGCCTGCCGTGTTCGCGCGAATTTTTCTGGATCTTATATTTGCCGGGGGGATAAAATCACCGGAACTTTTTCAATCCGCCGGAGAGCCGATTTTCTTTTCAGCTATTCTTCTGAGCGCGTTTCTTTTTGCTATTCAAAAAAGGATTTATTTTGAAACGCCGCTTTATTTTTTTGGGGTGACGGTTCTGGGCGTGTGGGTTGCGGGTGGGCAGGATATTTTAAGGGCGTCCGGAATCGCCGTTTTTGCCGGTTACTTTTTAATCACGGACACCGTTACACTCCCGCTGACGCGCCGGGGGACAAACTGGTTTGCGATCTTGGCGGCTTGTTTGGGGGTATGTCTTGGCATGAAATACCCTGCTGTCACGGCGATCGGTTATGCGGTTCTCATGATGAATGCGACGGTTCCCTGGATTGATCATTGGGTGAGACCCAAACGATTTGCGTCAGGCGCGAGTGAAGTACGGCGGTTGTTTGGAGCACGGTCGGAATCGGGAAGCACACCATGAGAAAAAAAATTACCAAAGCGCTCCGATGGTTTTTTCTGATAGTCGTACTTTCCGGCATGACTGCTTTGTTTCTTCAAGCCCGGGAAATGACAAGTCGCCCAGAAAGGTTTGCTCAAATGAAACAGGTCTTCGTCCGATGAAGATGCCCGAAAGCTTTCTCTCAAGAATGATTTTGGCGTGTCTGCCGTTTTTGCTTTATTCGGGAGAGTATTTTAATACCTGGCGAGTGGCAGGATTTATCGTTGCGGTTTATTGGTTGATGCTCACGATCTTCTGGTTTTTAAATCGCTTTTTCCCGGTCGGCGCCGGGGTTCAGATTTTTTTGCTCGCCCTGGCACTTTGGGCGCAGTTTTTTTGGCAGTCGGCGGGGTTACCGCCTTTTTGGATCCTCAGCGTTTTTTTTCTGTTTCCCGTTGATTTTCTTCGGGACAGAAAAGAGGGGCGCGGGGCGAAAGTGGGTCTTAAAAAGTTTCCCCAATATTTTTTCGAGAGAGGCATGACAGGAATTGGTTTTTTTATTTTTATCATTGCCATTGAGGTGATCATCGGAGCGATGAGGCGTCTAGGGCATACCGTTATTGAACATCGTCCGGCTTTTGCTTTTTTTCTATTATTTTTAGCCGCCTATCTCTGGAAAAATCAGCCAGAGCGAAGCGCGTCAAGCGCGAGCGGAGTGCCGCGGTCAGTGGGATCGCGGCCGGGAGAGAACATAACAAATGTCAGTGGAGTCTCGGAAGGAAAAGTGCATTTATGACGTTATCCTGGCCGTGGGTTATTGCAATATTTGGGTTTTTGCTATCTATGCGCGGAGAACAAAAAAGAGGATTTTCACTGGTTGCGATTTGGCGTGAAACGCTGGATCTTTTCCTTACACAGATTTTGACCGTTACAATTTATCACTCCCTACTGTTATGGAGTGCGGCGACCCTCGTCATCGGGGAATTCGGATTTCTAATTCTCTGGCTACTTATCTACCTGATTGCAAGGTGTCAAAAAAAGCCGGATCTTTTTCTGATTACGGCCGTGTTGATCACGCATGCCGTCGTGCAGGTTAATGAGAGCTGGCTGATCCAAAGCTCGCTACTGCTCGTGATTTCGTCGGGACTTTTCATTTTTCAAGCGGCGTTCAAGGGGTTAAGGCATGCGATTCGTTTTTCCGGAATTCCGCCGGCGATGAAGGGATGGCCAGCACTTTGTTTGATCGCGTTTTGTATTTCGGTTGTGATAAGTGGAATGCTTGACGTTCTTTTCTAAGTAAAAGGGCACAAGTTACCATGAATTCGATACGATCCTCTCGTCTTGGGCAGAATGTTTAAATTTGCATAGGCCTTCTTGTGCTTAATTAGGCTAACTCAAAAAACAGCTGAGAGGAAAAGAACGGGAGACGAAGGGATCGAGGCGTTGTGCCGGATTATAAAGATCCGGCGGTTGTTCAGGTTTTTTATTTAAAGACGAAACATGAGAGCAAAGTCAAAATAAACTCAGAAAATAAAGAAAGAGGATTTTATGGCGATCGAAGAAATTTTAACGGAGGCAATCAGGCGAGACGCGTCCGACATCCATCTGACAGTGAACCGTCCCGTCACTTTTCGTATGGTGGGAGACCTTGTCTCAGTGGATGATAATCTGCTCACTCCCGAAATGACCGAGGCGTTTGCCAAAGAGGTTACTACGGAGGCCCAACGAAAAAAAATCGAAGAAGTGGGGGGGGTTGATTTTGGTTTTACCTTTGGAGATAAAGCTCGCTTTCGTGTTTCCTGTTACAAACAGCAGGGGCACTACGCCATGGTGCTTCGCCTTCTGCCCTCCAAGTTTTACTCGTTCCAGGATATTGGCCTGCCTCCGCAACTGGTTGAGATTTTGAATATTCCCCGTGGACTCGTTCTTGTTACCGGACCGACCGGGTCGGGGAAAACAACATCGCTTGCAACCATGCTTAATTACATCAACGAAAATTTTCCGAAACATATTATTACAGCAGAAGATCCGGTGGAATTTATTCATCAGCATAAAAAATCCGTGGTTACTCAGCGCGAAGTCGGGGAGGATGTGCCGACTTTTTCGGAGGCTATTATCAAATCGTTACGACAGGATCCGGATGTGGTCCTGATCGGAGAAATGCGTGATATTGCGACGATGGAATCTGCAATCCGTGCGGCGGAGACAGGGCATCTTGTGTTTTCCACACTCCATACAACCGGGGCGCCGCGTACGGTTGATCGTATTATCGATGTATTCCCCCCGGAACAACAAGCCCAGATACGAGCCCAGCTCGCAGGAACGATTGTTGCCGTAATTTCCCAGGTCCTCGTCCCGAAGCTTGATGGAACCGGACGCGTCGCGGCTTTCGAAATTATGTTTGCTACGCCTGCGATCCGGAATCTGATCCGGGAATCTAAAACTTATCAAGTCTTGTCGGAAATCCAGACGGGGAGCCGATACGGCATGATTACTTTAGATGACCACTTGAAACAGCTCTACACCCAAGGGATTATAAGTTATGAATCTGCCCTGGAAGTTGCTGTTGATTCGAAGGAACTTGGAATCCAGCTTTCCAAGATTCAGCCTGTGACCATTAGGAAAAAGAAATAGGGAGGAACGCAGGGCGTTTTTCTCTTAAGCAGAGCTATCCTGTTTTGTATTTATGAGGAGCTTTTCTGATTTTGGGAACGATTTGCTTATACCAAGTGATTCAGAACAGGGTAGCAACAAACCCCGCCAACGGGTTGAATTCAGACGCGGCATAGTAAACTGAAAATAAAAAACTTGACTCAAGAGACGCAATCGATATCCTAGTGTCAGTTTTTTCAGAAAGTGCCTATTTAATCTACCGAACACATCCCAAAACTCCGACGAAAGTCTTTGACCACATCATTCAGGCCTTTCCATTTTAAATCCTAAATGTCCAGAAAAATAGCCAGAGCCTAAAATTATGTCGATGATATCCCCTCAGGGATCGCAGAAGGAGCGTCTGTTTCTTGTGGACGGAAACTCCTTTTGCTACAGAGCCTTCTATGCCATTCCGGGTTTGACCAACTCCCGGGGTGAACCGACGAACGCGATTTATGGTTTTGTGGCGATGATGCGGAAACTCCTCGAGGATCAGCATCCGGAGCTCCTGGCCGTCTGTTTTGACCCGAAAGGAAAAACCTTTCGGCATGAGCAGTACAAGGAGTACAAGGCGCATCGCAAGCCCATGCCACCGGAACTTGTTAGCCAAATTGAGCCTATCAAGGAATTTTGCCGGCTGTCCCGGTTTTCCATGTTTGAAAAACAGGGTTTTGAAGCGGATGACGTGATCGGGACTCTGGCGGTCCGGGCACAGGAAAAAGGGATCGATGTTTGGATTGTGACCGGTGACAAAGATGCTTTTCAGCTTGTGAATGACAAGGTTAAAATTTTCCAGCCGCATAAAAATAACCTTGTTTATGATACGGAAGGTGTTCGAAAAAAATTCGCCGGGCTGGGGCCGGACAAAATAGTAGAAATTCTCGCGCTCATGGGAGACGTATCGGACAATATCCCGGGAGTACCGGGGATTGGAGAAAAAACGGCTATCAAGCTGATGCAGCGATTCGGTTCAGTCGAAAACATTTTAAAAAATTCACACGAGATTTCCTCCGAAAAAATCCGGAACGCTCTTAAAGAAAATGAAGCTGATCTGCGGCTCTCACTTTCGCTAGCAAAGATTGACACTCAGGTGGATTTAGAGATCGATTGGAATGAGGTCAAGGTTCAGCCGGCCGACGAGGATGCGCTCACGGAGTTTTTTAGGCGATATGAATTTAGGGGTTTTGCGAAACAGTCTACTTCAAAAAATACAGAGGAAAAAGAAAAGCGTGACTATCATACGGTTCTGGACATCGCCGGCCTGAAAAAGCTTGCCGAGGTTCTTAAAAAATCCGATCTGTTTAGTTTTGATACAGAAACCACATCCGCGGACCCTATGAAAGCGATCCTGGTTGGGATGAGTTTTTCCATGGAACCTTATATTGCTCATTATGTTCCGACGACCAGTGATTTGCATCAGGGGCCCGGGATTTGCCTGAAAGAGGTTCTGGATATTCTTGGGCCGGTGTTGGAAGATGGGACCATTGAAAAGTTTGGACAAAATATCAAATACGACACCATGGTACTCCGTCGGCACGGTGTAGAACTTAAAGGAATTTCTTTCGACACGATGATCGCTAGCTACCTGATTGATCCGGTGAAACGGAACCACAACCTGGACGACATCTCTCTCAACTATTTAAATGTAAAAAAAATCGAAACAGAAAGCCTGATTGGCAAAGGGAAAGACCAAATTTCAATGGCCGATGTGTCGCTTGAAAAAATATCAGAATACGCCTGTGAAGACGCTGACTGTGTGATGCGACTGGTGCCTGTTCTTCGGGAAAAAATCAAGGAACTTGGACTTGAGGATCTTTACAGAAAAGTAGAACTTCCTTTGACCGATGTTCTCGGGAAAATGGAAATGAACGGAGTGGTGCTTGACACGGAAATGCTGGCGGAGCTTTCTCGGAGCACTCGCAAGGAAATCGATGGGATTATCCAAAAAATCTATCAGGAAGCCGGTGAGGAGTTTAATCTCGATTCTCCCAAACAGTTGGCGGAAATTCTTTTCGTGAAAAAAAAGCTTCCCACGATGAAAAAAACCAAGACGGGGTATTCGACAGATGCGAGCGTGCTTGAAAAACTGGCGGTATCCTACGAGTTTCCGAAACTGGTCCTTGAGTACCGTGAACGCGCAAAACTGTGCTCCACGTACCTGGATGCGTTGCCTGGAATGGTGAATGAGGAGACCGGTTGCGTCCATACGTCCTACCATCAGACCACGACGGATACGGGGCGGCTTTCAAGCTCAGAACCTAACCTCCAGAACATTCCGGTGAAGACCGAGGCGGGACGGCTTGTGCGAAAAGCGTTTGTCCCTCGGCCGCGGTCAAAGGGAAAAGGGAAAATTCTCTCCGCAGATTACTCGCAAATTGAACTCAGAATTCTCGCTCATTTCTGTCATGACCCTCAGCTCATGAAGGCCTTTGAGGAAGATCGGGATATCCACGCTTATACCGCCACTCTCCTTTATGGAATAAAGGAAAAAGAGGTGACCCGGGAAATGCGAAACGTGGCAAAGACCATTAACTTCAGCGTCCTTTACGGAAAGACCAGCTATGGCCTGGCGCAGGATCTTCAGATTTCAATTCAGGAAGCCGATGAATTTATCCGGAATTATTTCGCTCGCTACGCCCGGGTGAACGACTTTCTTGAAAGCCAGAAAGAAAAAGCCAAAAAAAACGGCTATCTCACGACGATCCTTGGCCGACGATCCTATTTCCCGAACTTACAATCGTCGAATGTTGCATTAAGAAATTATGCCGAACGGGCCGCGATCAACGCCCCGCTTCAGGGTTCTGCTGCCGATCTGATTAAGCTTGCCATGTTGCGTATTCAGAAACGGCTTGAAGATGAAAAAAGCGAATCCCTCATGATGATGCAGGTCCACGATGAACTTGTATTTGACACCCCTGAGGCTGAAGCCAAGGCGCTGGAAAAAAGAGTGAAAGAAGAAATGGAAAATGCGTTTGAGCTCAAAGTGCCCCTTAAGGTGGATGTGACAATCGGGGATTCCTGGTACAAAAACTAAAAGGTTGGGGGGCGTGACTTGCACCCCGCCGACACTTTTTAAGGTGGAATTTTAGATTAATGAAAAACAAACTTGTCATCGGACTGACGGGTGGTTTTGGAAGCGGGAAAAGCACCGTGGCGAAAATATTTCGAAAAAAGGGTGCTACTGTGATTGACGCGGATCAGATCGCGCACCAGACCCTTAAAAAAAACAACCCACTTTTTAAAAAAATCAAGGTCCTTTTCCCCGAGGCTCTGAGCCGATGTGGCCGGCATATGGACCGGAAAAAAATAGCGGGGAAAATTTTTTCAAATCCCGGGAAACGGGAGCGATTGGAAGCCCTGATCCACCCGTATGTTTTTAAGCAGATCCAAAAAAAAACGGTAACGGCCAAAAAAAAAATTGTGGTTGCTGAAGTTCCGTTGTTGTTTGAAACAGGTTTTGACCGAGGTTGTGACAGGACTCTGGCGGTGACGTGCCGACGGTCGGTCAAAATCGCGCGTCTTCTTGCAAAAGGTTTTTCCCGTAAGGAGATTGCATCTCGGGAAAAAGCACAGATGAAAGAATCTTTAAAAATAAAAAAGGCGGACTTCGTCATCGATAACTCGGGTTCTGTAGCCAAGACCCAAGACAACGCAAACCGGCTCTGGAATCGGCTGGAAAATCTGAAATCTGATTGTTGAATCTTAAACATTTAAAGGAGAGCATCCCGATGCAAAAAGAAAAAAACCACCATCACTACCACCGCCGAAGCGAGGATCTTCACCCTTCCAAGCGCCCTCCGATGCGTGACGATGACGCGCAGGTGAACGGCGAAGCTTTGGAAAAGGCAATGCAACAACAACGGGCCGGGGAAAAGCCGCTGGACGTGGCCGGTCTCAAAAGAGCGAAGATTGCTAAACTTCAGGAAATGGCTCACAAACTCAATATCGAAAACGCTTCCGGGCTCAAGAAACAGGATTTGATTTTTAAAATTCTGCAGGCCCAGGCCCAACAGTCCGGGTTCATGTTCGGCGAAGGGGTGCTCGAAATTCTCGAGGACGGGTTTGGTTTTCTCCGGTCACCGAATTATAATTATCTTCCTTCACCGGATGATATTTATGTCAGCCCAAGCCAAATTCGTCGTTTCAACCTTCGAACGGGGGATGTTGTGAGTGGGCTCATTCGTCCGCCCAAGGAAGGGGAACGTTATTTCGCCCTGCTTAAGGTGGAGTTAATTAATTTCGAGGAAACGGACAAGGCGAAGGACAAGATCGCTTTTGACAACCTGACCCCGCTTTACCCGAATAAGAGAATTCAGCTTGAAACCACGACCGAGGAAGTCTCGATGCGTGTGATGAATCTTCTCACACCTGTCGGATTTGGCCAGCGTGGGATGATCGTTGCCCAGCCCTATAGCGGTAAAACAATTCTCTTGCAGAAGATCGCCAACTCGATTACGACCAATCATCCGGATGCATACCTGATTGTGTTGTTGATCGATGAGCGCCCCGAAGAAGTGACGGACATGCAACGTTCTGTCAAAGGCGAGGTCATTGCCTCGACTTTTGATGAACCCGCCGACCGGCACGTTCAAGTGGCAGAGATTGTTCTGGAAAAGGCAAAGCGCCTTGTTGAACACAAGCGGGATGTGGTTATCCTTCTGGATTCGATTACGCGTCTTGCCCGGGCCTATAACACGGTAGCTCCGCACTCCGGAAAAATTCTATCAGGAGGTGTAGATTCAAATGCCTTGCATAAGCCGAAGCGTTTTTTTGGTTCCGCGAGAAACGTGGAAGAAGGCGGTAGTCTCACCGTGATTGCGACTGCGCTGGTGGACACCGGATCGCGGATGGATGAAGTTATTTTTGAGGAGTTTAAAGGAACTGGTAATATGGAGTTGCAGCTTGATCGCAACCTTTTCCAGCGCCGGATTTATCCCGCGATCGATGTTAAAAAGTCGAATACGCGCAAAGAAGATCTGCTCATTCAGCCGGATGAACTGAACCGCGTCTGGATCCTGAGAAAAGTCCTGAACGAGCTGAACCCCACGGAGGCGATGGAGCTCCTGGTGGATCGTTTGAAAAAAACCAAGTCAAACGCAGAATTTCTTTTAAAGATGAACAATGCCAAGGACTAGCCCGGTTTTTGGGGTAAAAAGACCCCGGAGCCGGATCTACAAAAACAGCTGGACGTCAGCGAAAAAAGGAGAGCAATAAAATGAAAAAAGATATTCACCCTAATTATCAGCCCTGCACGATTGATTGTACTTGCGGCAATTCAATTAAAACGCGGAGCGTCTTGCCCCGAATCCAGGTTGACATCTGTTCTGCCTGCCACCCGTTTTTTACCGGGAAGCAAAAATTGATGGATACCGCGGGGCGGATCGATCGCTTCAAGAAGAAATTTCAGGATAAAATTGTTGGCGCGAAAAAATCCACCAAGGCGACGCCCGCCTCAGCATTAAAAGCTCGAGTGGCTGATATGAAAAAAAGCAATTTTCAGGCGCTGAAAGAAAAGGTTAAGGCAGAAGGAAAATAAAACAGATCCACGATCCCTGCTCCATGCGCTGTTGCATTGGCGCGTGGGTGAAGGGTCATGGGTAAACGAAGCGTCTTGGTGATGAGAATCCGCGAACGACTTGAAAAAATAGAGGCGAGGTTTGTCGAGCTTGAGGAAACACTTGCAAGGCCCGAAGCCATGCGTGATACCTATCAGCTCCAACGGCTCAGTAAAGAAATTGCGCAGATTCGGCCTATTGCCGAATCGTTCCGGCAATACCGAAAGCTCGAAAAAGAGCTGTTGGAGCTTCAAGGCAATCTTGCGCATGGTCAGGAAGATCCCGCGATGCGGGGATTGATTGAGGAAGAAATCAAAATTCTTCAATCTGACCTTGAGCGGATCAACGGTCAGCTTGAAGATATGGTGCTCGAAGGTTGCGAGCCGGATGCCGCTCGTGACGTCATTGTGGAAATTCG
Organism: uncultured bacterium; assembly: GCA_964445745.1. Classification (GTDB taxonomy): domain Bacteria; phylum Omnitrophota; class Omnitrophia; order Omnitrophales; family Aquincolibacteriaceae; genus UBA1443. The sequence continues at coordinate 26,786 of CAYULU010000010.1, forward strand.
CGCAGGGACGGGGGGCGAAGAGGCTGCGCTATTTTCAGCGAACCTTTTCCGGATGTACTCGCAGTTCGCTGCCGGGCACAAGTTGAAGATCGAAGTGATGGATATGAGTCCCACGGGAATCGGGGGGTTGAAGGAAATTATTTTCGGAGTAAGCGGAGAGCGCGCTTACAGCCTTTTTAAATATGAGAGCGGCATTCATCGCGTTCAACGTGTTCCCAAAACGGAGTCAAGCGGACGAATTCACACTTCGGCTGTGACGGTGGCGGTGTTGCCCGAGGCCGATGAAACGGAGATCGCCATCCAGCCGAATGATCTCAGGATTGATGTGTACCGCGCGTCCGGAGCCGGCGGCCAACATGTCAACAAGACAGAATCGGCGGTGCGAATCACGCACCTTCCAACAGGGTTTGTTGTGGCGTGTCAGGATGAAAGGTCCCAGCACAAGAACAAGGCCAAAGCTATGCGAATTTTGCGGGCCAAAATTTATGAATTTCAGAAAGAAAAAAGCGATGCTGAGATGGCAAAAAACCGTCGGGAGCAAGTGGGTTCCGGAGACCGCTCCGGGAAAATTCGCACTTATAATTATCCGGATCAGCGTGTGACGGATCACCGGATCGGCCTTACTCTCCACGATCTTTCGAACATCATGGAAGGCCACCTCGATGAAGTTATCAAAGCGTTGGCCGAGGACGAAAAAGTCCACAAGCTCACTCAGGTATAGATCAGCGTGGGTCAAGGATCGGGATTTTGAAGTTTTTAAAAAGTAATTTATAAGGTGCATTCTCGATGGTCACGGACCCCAAAGATGGATCTATAAGGGCACTGCTCCAAAAAGGAGAAAACAGTCTTTTAAAAGCGGGGATTGAAGAGGCGAGAGAAGAAATACTGCGAATCCTTGAAAACGTACTGGGTATTTCAAGGTCATCGATTTATCTTGATGGAGACAGGACAGTTTCCAACGAAGAGCAACAGCGTTTTTTGAAAATCGTGGGGGAGAGAATGACGCGGCGACCGCTCGCGTATATTTTGGGAGAAGCGTGTTTTTGTGAAGAAACGTTGTGGGTCAACGAGCATTGCCTTATTCCCCGGCCTGAAACTGAAATTTTGGTGGAAAAGGTTGTTGCGGCGATCCAAAAAAAACAGCAGGATTTTTGCAGATTGCCGATCCGGGAAAACAATCCTACCGGAAATTTTTCCTTTCTTGATATCGGAACCGGTACCGGGGCAATAGCGATTTCATTGCTTCGAACTTTTCCGAATGCGCAAGGAACCCTGCTTGACATCTCGAAGGAAGCGATCGAAGTGGCCCGGCGCAATATTCAGAAATACAGGTTAGGAGGGCGGGCCCGTTTAATCCCGGGTGACTTTTTCAAGCTGTCTCAGGGGCTCGCAGAAAGGGATACCCCTCATTTTGTGTTTGATGTGATCGTTTCAAACCCGCCGTATCTTTCCGAACTTGATTTTCAAAATATTCAGCCCGAGCTCAAGCATGAGCCCCGGGAAGCCCTTGATGGCGGGAAAGACGGGTTTCATTTTTACAGACAGCTTATCCCTCTTGCCAAGGGGCCGTTAAGGGCTGGAGGGTTGTTGGCCCTAGAGGTCGGAGCAGGACAGTCCGGAATGGTTTCAAAGTGGCTTCAGGATGCGGGTTATGATAATATCCACCGTTTCAAGGACTATCTGGGGATCGAAAGAGTCGTTACGGCATGGAACGCCAAACGAAACTGAAGAGAAAACAGTGTTTGTTGGGTTGGGATGACGCTCAAGAGGGAAAAACCCGGTCGATAGGCTGGAAATGATATGGATAAACTGATTATTCAAGGCAGAACCAGATTAAAAGGTGAGGTAGATATTTCCGGGTCGAAGAACGCGGTTCTGCCGATTATGGCAGCGGCGCTTCTTTCCGAAGAGGAGTCTGTGATTGAAAATGTCCCGAACCTTTGGGATGTTCAGACCATGGTGAAACTTCTCAGGTCACTCGGGGCGAAAGCCATTCTCGAATCAGGTGTTTTAAAGATCAAGCCGGGAAATCACCTCAAGTCACTTGCGCCTTATAAGCTGGTCAAGACCATGCGTGCTTCCGTGTGCGTGCTCGGGCCTCTTCTGGCAAGATTGGGAGAAGCGGAAGTTTCTCTTCCCGGCGGATGCGCAATCGGGCCCCGGCCGATAGACCTGCATCTTAAGGGTCTGGAAGCGTTAAATGCGGAAATCCAGATAGATCACGGTTATGTGCGCGCGAAGGTCGTGAGCCGTCTCCGTGGGGCGGACATTTACCTTGGGGGAGGATACGGATCGTCAGTGCTTGCCACAGGAAATGTGCTGATGGCGGCTGTTCTTGCCCAAGGAAGGACGGTGATAGAAAATGCCGCTTGTGAACCCGAGGTCGTTGATCTTGCGAATTTTTTAAAAAAGATGGGCGCCAAAATTCAGGGAGAGGGATCGCCGAGGATTGAGATTGAAGGTGTCAAAAAGCTCCGTGGAGTTAACTACCGGGTCATTCCCGACCGGATTGAAGCCGGGACTTACATGTTTGCTTCGGCGATCACTCAGGGAGACGTGCTTATCCGGAAAATGGAACCGGGTCATTTGAATGCGGTGATCGATAAGCTTCAACAAGCTGGCGTCCGGATTGAGAAGTACAAGAATGCAGTGCGCGTCAAGAGAATCGGGAAACTCAGAGCCTCAGACGTTACAACGCTTGCGTATCCGGCGTTTCCAACCGATCTTCAGGCCCAGGCGATGGCACTGATGACGGTCACCCCCGGGATCAGCATTATTACGGAAAAGATCTACCCCAATCGGTTTATGCATGTCCCTGAGCTCGGACGTATGGGAGCCAAGATCTTTCTTGAAGGACCGAGCGCGATTGTACATGGAGTAAGAAAACTGAGCGGTGCACCCGTGATGGCCTCAGACCTCCGGGCGAGTGCCGCGCTTGTTCTTGCCGCCCTTGTGGCGGAAGGAGAGACCGAGGTCCAGCGCATTTATCATCTGGATCGAGGTTATGAAGATCTTGAAAGAAAATTGACGGTGCTAGGTGCTGTGATAAGAAGAGAGAAGGAATAAATTCAGCGGACAGCGTTGAGCGCGGGGGAAAATATCCCGCACGAAACGCTCGACGCTATACGCTAATAAGGAGGAAATAAAGTGTCAGTTAAAATCAGAATGAAACGTTTCGGAACGAAAGACAAGGCGAAGTGGCGCGTAGTCGTGTGTGATTCCAAATCCCCGCGCGATGGACGCTTCATCGAAGAAATCGGTCACTACGATCCGCTTCCCAAGCAGGAAAAGCTGGTGGTCAAGGAAGCCCGCCTCGAATATTGGGTGAAAAATGGTGCCCAAGTGAGCGAAGCCTTGAAAAGTCTTTTGCGTCGGCAGAAGAAAAAACAGAAGGCAAAGGCTTAACTTAAAAGGCCAAAAAGTTTAAAGGTGCTTGCGTCTTAAAAAGCCCGAAGGGTTTCAAAGCTTTTTAGCCGATTAAGATTTTAGAGCCTGCCTCGGCCCCGTGTCGCTATGGCATTGTTGATTGATGTTGTCACTCTTTTTCCGGATTTCTTTAAAAGTCCGTTGAGCGAGTCGCTCCTCAAAAAAGCACAGGAACGCGGTCTTGTAAGCGTGCGAGTTCATAACTTGAGGGATTGGACGCACGACCGGCACAGAACTGCGGATGACAAGCCGTTTGGTGGCGGGGCGGGGATGGTCCTGAAGCCCGAGCCGATTTTTGAATGTGTGGAAGAAGTTGCGGCAGACGGGTGGGTTGTTCTCCTGGATCCGCAGGGTGATCCGATGAGCCAAAAGCTGGCCCGTCAACTTGCAAAAAAAAGGCACCTCGTCTTGATTGCGGGACATTATGAAGGTGTGGATCAGCGAGTGAAGGATCACCTCATCGACCAAGAGATTTCGGTGGGAGATTTTATTACGATGGGGGGAGAGGCCCCGGCGGTTTGTGTGATCGAAGCGGTCGTGAGGCTGGTGCCCGAAGTGGTTGGGAATGAAGAATCTCTCGCGAATGAAAGCTTTGAGCACGGAGTTCTGGAGCATCCGCAGTACACGAGACCTCGTGAATACAGGGGATGGAAAGTGCCCGAAGTGCTGGTATCCGGTCACCATGAGGAAGTGAAGGCTTGGCAGAGAAAAACGTCTGTACAGGCGACGAAAGAAAAAAGGCCTGATCTTGTAGCGAATTTTAAAAATAATAGCAAAGAAGTTAGGAAGGCCCCCGGGCATTCCGGCAAGAAAAATAAGTAGCGTTAACCATCAACAGGAGCGTTTTTAGCACCCCTGTTTTTAACCAGGAGAACAATCATGAGCCAAATGAAATTGATAAATCAAGAACTTGAAACAAAAAAAATGCCCGATTTTAAAGTGGGCGATACGCTGAAAATACACATCCGGGTCAAAGAAGGGGACAAAACACGGCTTCAGCTGTTTGAGGGAATTTGTATCCGGAAAAAAGGTCGGGGTGCAAACGCGAGTTTTTCGGTTGCCAAAGAGAGCTACGGGGACATGGTTGAAAAAATTTTCCCCCTTTATTCCCCGACGATTGAGAAAATTGCCGTTAGCTCCAAAGGCAAGGCGCGACGGGCCAACCTTTACTATCTCAAAAACAAGAAATAAATGTCCCTCGACTCTACGCTCGCGGGCGGTTCGAGAAAAGAAATCCGGCAGGCAAACTTTGCAAGATTACTAGAGTTTGACCGGATTTGCTTTAAGGGGCCCGGGACACTGGCGGGAGTGGATGAGGCGGGACGAGGGCCTTTGGCAGGGCCGGTCGTTGCTGCGGCGGTTATTCTGGGGCCCACGAATGAACTGGTCGGAGTTAATGACTCAAAAAAACTTTCGCCGGCTCAGCGGGAAGAATTTTTTAAAAAAATTATCCGGTCCGCCAATGTCGGAGTCGGCGTGGCGGATGAAAAGATAATCGACGCCCTCAATATCTACGAGGCGACCCGGCTTGCAATGAAACGGGCCGTACAGGCATTAAGTCACACCCCTACTTTTCTTCTGGTGGACGGACCCATCCGACTGGAGATCCCTGTGGCTCATCGGGGGATTGTGAACGGGGATCAAAAATCTGCTTCCATCGCATCGGCCTCCATTGTGGCCAAGGTTTTTCGTGACCGTTGGATGTGCCGCCTTCATGAACTTTATCCTGCTTACTCCTTCGACCGTCATAAGGGATATGGTACTGCGGTGCATCTGGAGGCCCTCCGAACCTTTGGACCTTCTCCGGTTCACCGTCTCAGTTTTGCGCCAGTCGGACGTTTGACACGGAGAGAGACGGCCGGTGTATGAAATTATCTTTAAATCGGTCGGCGTTTTGTTACTCGTTGGGAACCCGCGGCGAGATTGCGGCCGCAGAATATCTCCGCAACAAAAAGTTTAAAATCCTCCAAAAAAATTATCGGTGTGGGATGGGTGAGATTGACCTTATCGCGGAAAAAGGCGGAAGAATTCATTTTATCGAGATTAAAACGCGGAGCGGGCATGGATTCGGAGCCCCGGAGGAAGCCGTTGACCGGAAAAAACAGGCCAAGGTTGTTAAATTGGCCGAATGGTACCTTCAAACCATGAAGCTTCGGGATCCGCGAGTTTCACTGGACGTTCTTGGAGTGACCTGGAAAGAAAACGGGGAGCCGGTTTTTCGGTTTATTGAGGGTGCGTTTGAAAAGGAAGACGAGCGATGAGAAAGAAGGCGGCGTCGATTTTTTCCATACTCATGAAACCTTTTGCGGAAATTCACTCGGGAGAGAGGATGAAGACCTTTCTCATGTTCCTTTATTTTCTTTTGACCATTTCCACGCTCTATATCCTGAAACCTGTCCGGAGCTCTCTTTTCCTTTCTGAATTTAGCGCTGAAAAACTGCGGTTTATCAACATCGGTGAAGGGCTGTTTCTGATTTTAATCGTATGGCTTTATGCGCTTCTCGCGAAGCGGCTGACCCATAAAGTCCTTTACCCGCTGGTGCTTGGGTTCCTGATCGTGACGATGTTTCTTTTCTGGTATTTTATAAAACGCGATCTGCCCTATCTTTCCGCGGGTTTTTATATCTGGCAATCCGCTTTTTCGGCGATGGTCACCACCCAGTTCTGGATTCTGGCGAACGATATTTTTCGTCCCAATGAAGCCAAAAGGCTTTTTGGGCTAATCATTAGCGGCGGATCACTGGGGGGAATCTTCGGAGGGTTTTTGACGAGCCTTTTTGTCAAGCGGTTTCCGACCGAAGACCTGCTTTTGATGGTTGCTCTTATCCTTCTGGCGTGTATTTTTCTGATCGGTATTCTCTGGAAAGAGATTGCTACGGACCAGTCGGGGAACACGGCCGATGTGGCACCTCTTCCAGAGGCAAAGGAAGGAAACGAAAATAACAAGAAGGACGCTTCAGGGAAGCATCCCTTTGGGGCCGGTTCTTATATTGCGTTGGTTGTCGGAATCGTCGTGCTTGCAAAAATGAGTTCTACGATCGTGGAGAACCAGTTTGGCGGAATGGTTCAACTCATGATCCAGGGTAAGGACGCGATCACATCTTTTTACGGAAATTTTTATGGCTGGTTAAACGTGCTCTCCTTTTTTCTCCAGATCGTAATTACGGGGAAACTTTTAAAGCGTTTTGGTGTTGGGATCTCGCTTTGGATTCTCCCCCTGGGGCTTGCCGGACTTTCCTTTGTAAGCTTTCTTGCACCGGTACTTTTTGTGAGCACTTTTTACAAGCTCTATGATGCCGGGATGAATTATTCCATTCAGCAGGCCGGCAAAGAAATTCTTTACCTCCCGATCCCGGCGTCGCTCAGGCGCAGGGTAAAGCCCGCGATCGACATGCTGGGTTATCGCGGCGCCAAGACGATTGCCGGACTTTACATGGCCATTTGCGCGCCGCTCTTTGGTTTTTCTGTTGAAAAGTTCGGACTGCTTGTCTTATTATTAATGCCACTTTGGTTTATTATCACCTGGGCCATACACTGCCGTCTCCGACGTTATGCTGAAGAAGGTTTTTAAAGAAAAATCAAATAAAGCCGTAATTCTGTTCGGCGTTGCCTTGCTTGGATTGATGCTGGCTGAGCCGCGGGCTGTTTTTCCGGAAGAGGAAACGGAAGTTCGGGACGTCTGCATGCTGGAGAAGTTGGTGATTCCGGAAGAGTCCCCGGCGTTTCGACGTTTGCTGAGGACAACTCCTGCGACTTCGGAGTATCAGCGGGCAAGAATAGATTTTTTAATTGAGCGGGTTGGGAAGTCGGATTTCGATTTTATCTGGAACGGGGAAAATTTTAATGGTCGGCGTGCGGCTTTTCATTTGAGATACAAATATGCCAAGTACCGTTCCGAGGCGCCCACTGCCGAGGCCTTTATCACAAGCATCGCCTCATGGTCTCGTAAAACGGGTCGGCCCTATCTGGCGAGAATCGATGGGGAAATATGTGAAGTTAGGGCTGTCTTGTTCAGAGAGCTGGCCCGTCTGGATCAAATGGCAATAGAGAGAAGGAACGAAACGGGAAATTTATCGGAGTCATGATAAAAATATACAAAAAATTACTCACCTTAATACTGATTCTGTTGTTTTTGGCCGGAAATTCTTATGCCCAGGACGCGTATGCCCCCGTTTATCCGCAGGAACCTCTCAAAGCCAAAAGCCTTAAGGATCCGGTTTCTTCTCTGTTGGAACTGCCTTTCCGCCTTGTCAGGTGGCCTATTGATCAAAGCCTTGTTTACATTGGGAAACACCATGTCGACAAAAAGGCATTTCACATTTACGACAAAATCAAGGGCTACGGAGTGACGCCTCACATTGCCTTTACGGATTCTGCCATTCTCCCTCTGGTAGGATTGGAGCTCGATCTTATGTCGATGGCCCGGCAAAAAACCGAGCATCCGGATATTGTTGTGAACGCCTCCGTGCGATATGCCATGCACAACCTTTTTATCGTGGATTCGAAGGTAGGGGTGAACCGTATTGCCGGAACCGGTCTTTATACGTTCGGGAATTTTAACTTTGATCACCGTAGTAGGGAACCTTTTTATGGAATCGGTCCGAGGACGAGTCTCGGGGACAGTTCCTCGATCCGGATGGAGACCACGTATCTGGCGTGGAATGCCGGGTATGAGTTTTCCCCGTCGCTTGATGTGGTCGGAACCTTTGCTTTTAAAGAGAATCAGATTAAACATCGCGCGCATAAGGGGAAGGGTGATATGACGGAGATCTTTGCGGGTCAGGATATCCCGGGGATCTACGGAGGAGAAGAGCTGAACTGGAAGATGGAATTGGTTCGTGATACGCGGGACACCAAAGACGAGGCATCCAAAGGCAGTTATCAGAAGCTGAGCGTAAAGTTGACCGAAGGGGTTGATAGCACAAAGGCCCGGTTTTTGACCTATCAGTTTGATACAGCAAAATATTTTAGCCTTAAGTCCCCGAGGAGAGTGCTTGCGATCAGAGCTTTTGGGGAACACAACGATGAAATCAATCATGGCACGATCCCTTTTTATGACATGGCAAGATTGGGCGGCATGGGGTCTTCTCAAAGGACGAGCGAAGCTCACCGGGCTTTTGTTTATAACCGTTTTTATGGAGAAAGCGCGGTTCTCTTCAGCCTGGAATACCGTTACGCCATCTGGGAATACCGAGATTTCAGACTGAATGCCTCGGTTTTTTTGGATGAAGGACAGGTTTTTAACGAATTTAACAAGTTTAAATTCAGTGATTTTCGTGAATCCTACGGGCTTGGATTTTATCTTAGCTATGCCAAACATACGCTTTTGAATTTTACCGTTGCACATGGTGATGAGGGGACACGAGTGTATGTTAAAAACAGGGTGCCTTTTTAGGCGCTGGGGAAATATGATGAACGATCGATTGATGAAAAAGGGGATGATATTTTGGGTTGGGGCCTTATTAGCGATAGTGCTCCCCGGGACGCTTCGTGCGGAAAGCTCCCAATTCAAGGAAAGAGCGACCACCCTTTACAAGGATGTGTTTGACCAGAACGTCTATTACGAAGGTGTGAATCAGTTGGATTTCGGGAGGTGGGGAAGGAAGTTGTTGGATCGTGAAATTCCGGCAGCCAATGTAAATATTTTTGATGAAGTGCCGGATTCGGCATTTTTTACTAATCGACACGCCCGGGAGCGTCTCTCTGCGGAAGAACTGGAGAAGGGTTATTCTGAGACCGAAGGGCCTGATTTGAGTACGCCGATGATGGTGACCAAGGGGAAACAGGAGGGACTCCATCCGGGTTTTTTTATCCGGGATGCCAGAGGAGATGCCTATTGTCTGAAATTTGATGCGGAAGGATATCTGGAGTTGGCGACCGCAGCGGAAGTCATCGCGTCCCGGTTTTATCATGCGATCGGATACAACGTACCCCAGTACACGATGTTTCGATTTCGGGCAGAAGATATTGTGGTGGGTGAGAACGCCTACACCTATGATGACACCGGATTTCGAAAAAAAATGACGACCGACTTGTTAGATCAATATCTGTCCTTTTTACCCATTACGGAAGAAGGGGAGTACCTGGCGTCTGCCAGTAAGATTGTCCCCGGCAGGAATGCGGGGCACTTTAGTTTTCATTCCCGACGCAAGGAGGATCCCGAAGATGCGGTCAATCACCGCGACCGACGTGAAATCCGGGCGCTGTCTGTTTTTTCAATGTGGCTCAACAACTACGATGTCCGTGAAAGTAATGCGCTGGACATGGAAGTGGTAGAGAACGGAAAGCCGGTCCTTAAACATTACTTGATCGATTTTAATAGTGCTCTCGGGGCCGCGCACGGCGGTCCCAAACCCCCCATGTTTGGGCATGAACACATGATCGATTACGGGGAATCGGCTAAAGCGTTTTTTTCTCTCGGTTTGTGGGAAAAACCATGGCAGGAAAAATGGCGGATTGCTAATGAACAGCCGCATGAGTCGCCCGCCGTGGGGTATTTTAGCAACGAAGGTTTTGATCCTGAGTCCCACAAGGTTCAGCTACCTTACGAAACCTTCCGGGTTTTGACAAAGGCTGACGGTTTCTGGGCCGCAAAAATCATGATGAGTTTTACAGATGAGGATGTTCGTGCCATGGTTAAGGCGGGGCAATATTCAAGAGAAGAAGATGAAGACTACATCACGAAGACGCTAATTGAGCGCCGGGACATGATTGGCCGTTACTGGTTTTCACAGACAACACCGCTGGATCAGTTTGAACTGAGCGGAAATGTTTTGCGATTCAGAGATCTTGCCCTCCATTACGGGTGGGGCGATCCGGACGCGATCGATTATACTGCCGAAGTTTTTTCCGGTTCACAAAGACGGAAACCAAGCGAAATTTTAACCTCTCAAGAACCAGTATTTTCTCTTAACCCGCAATGCATGAGTTCGAATCAGACTATTGAGGTCAGAATTCGTGTCAGTCGACGGGGTGATGAGGATCCAAACCCCTACATCAAAATTATTCTGGATGAGGGTGGCGTTCGGCAGATCAGACACGAGGATTAAAATAATACCGGAGGTAGCGGATCTTAAAACTAAAAACCGCTGTCTCCGGTATTATTGTTTTTAGAATTATAAGAAGGTGTTTGCGAATTTGATTCTCCAATTGTGCCTTTGGCAGAACATTCAAATTCACAATAGCTTGCCTTTCTACTCAGAATCGGTTCCGTAAGTTCCTTTTGTGATTCCCAGTCCCTTGAGAAATATTGGGTCTGAAATACTTGTACAACCGCCTCTAGCCCCCCGGATTGGCAATGGGCTGGGAGAGAGGTAGTGAGAAGGAAAATAGGCTACCTTTTTTATACTCCGATTCTACGGAAACGGTTCCGTGATGCGCCTCCACAATTTTTTTTGAGATAGCCAGCCCAAGTCCAGTTCCGCCCGGAGCGATGGTTTGAGCCGATTCCAGCTGAGAAAATTTTCTAAAAATTTTGGGCAAGTCTTTTTGCTGGATTCCGATACCCGTATCCTGCACTGAAACTATCACGCGGTTGTTTTCAAAAGCTGTCGAGAGGGTGATCGAGCCTTGAGAAGTGAACTTGATGGCATTTTGCAGAAAGTTTGTAATGACCTGCATGATCTTGTCAGGATCCATATCGGCTACTGGAACAGATGCGTTTGTTTTAACTTCAAAACGAAGATTTTTTTCCTTAACGAGCGGTCCCATGGCTTCGGCAACATCACAAACGAGGGTATTGATATCTGTTTTTTTGATCCGGAATTCAATGACCCCGGCGTCCAGTTTATGAAAAGCGAGGACGTCATTCACAAGCCGCGTTAAACGGTCCGCACATCGTTTCGATATTTCAAGGATCTCTTTTTGCTCGGCATTCAGCGGCCCTGTCAGCCCCTCTAGGACAATGTTGAGGCCTTCCTTGACAGAGTGGATAGGGGTTCGAAGTTCATGGGAAACCATCTGGATCAGGTCGGACTTGATTTCGATGGATTCCCGGTATTTGTGTTCCGTAATATCCCTGGCGAAACAATGGAATCCATCAAAAAATTTGTTCTCGCCACTGGGGGGGATCAAGACAAGGTACTGATGAAACATTGATCCATCTTTCCGGAGGGCCCTGACTTCCATCTCTAATTTTCCGGTTTTCTCCAGTTTCTCGGCAGCGGTTTTTACTTTACTCTGGTCTTCTTGGCTTACTGTTAAAAACAGATTCAGTCCGGCCATTTCTTCCGGTGCGTATCCCAGCATGGCGGCATAAGCCTTATTCACCATCAGAAATTTCATATTCTTATCGAGACGGGCAATTCCATCCAGGGCATTTTCCATGGCGGTCACATTTTCCACGAGCTGTTTTTCCGTCATGATTCGCTGAGTGATGTCCTCCGAAATCCCGAGCAGATAAATGGGCTTTCCGGATTCGTCGAGGATCGGAATTTTTTTGGTGTGTAAAACTCTAGACCCTTTTCCCAGGGTGTTGATGGGCTCTTCAGTGATTTCTACCAGAACCTTGTTTTTGAGAGTATCGCGGTCTTTTTGGATAAAAAAATCAGCTTGCTCTTTGGGGAAAAAGAAATAGTCGTTTTTACCGATGAGTTCTTTGCGAGAGTAACCGAGGAGCTGTTCGCCGGCTCGATTGAAACGAATAAAACGCAACTCATTTGCTTCTTTGATAAAAATCATGTCCGGAATGTTTTCAATCACTGAATCCAGAAAGATATTTGCATTCCTAAGATCATTTTCTGCCCGTAATTTTTCCTGAACTTCGCCCTGGAGTTGCTGGTTTGATGCCGAAAGCTCAGCGGCCTTTTGTTCCAGTTCCAATGTCCGTTCCCAGACTTTTTTTTCAAGGGTCTGATTGACGTTTTTCAGCTGGTCGAGATACCCTCTGATTTTCCGGATGATGGGGACGAAGATGAGAAATCCGGTTGTCAGAAGAGCCACCAGGGTCGAGACAAAGAAAATAATCCCCAGATTTTTCAGGAAAACAATGCGCTGGAGGCTTTCCCTTTGGTACTGACGAACGCTTCCTCGGAGCATGCTTAGCGCACGTAGTGTTTTTGCGTTCAAGGACCGAAGCTGGGGATAATCAGAGCTGACATGAACCGGAGAGCCCAGCATGAAATTTTTTACGGAATCAATATAGCCCATGATTTCATCGTTGAGTCGGGAGGGAGGATGGCAATAGAGGCGATAAAGAGTTTGCTGAAGGTCTGCGGGGAGAGAAGAGATTGAGAGGCTCGCGGGTTGATTGTTTGCAAAAACCAGTGTCAGCGAAAGGGCTTCATGGACTTCTTTTCTCAGGATCTGTCGCTCCGGCGGGGTGTTGGACTGTGCGTATTCAGATGCGAGAAAATTGGCCTTGTGAATAAATCCCCATTGATTTTCCATGGTCGCAATAACTAGCGCGTCGCGCTCGGCTTGTTTTACCTCATAAATCAGAAGCATGAAGGCGCCGGTAGCCAGGACAGCCAACAAGGCCAAGGTCAGGATAAAGCGGATTTTCGTGAAGAAAATGACAGGGTCTTCGTCGCGGTGAGCTGGAGTCATGCAGGGACTCCTAAATAAAAACCCTGTCCATATTTCACACCAAGCCCTTTGAGGGTCTCAAGATCTTCCTGCGACTCAATCCCCTCCGCGATCACTTCAGCGCCCAAGTCTTCAGCGACCTTGAGAACTCGCCGGAGCGTTCTTTCAATGTGTGTGTCCTGCGCGATCCCCCGGATATATCTTTTATCCAGTTTGATAACGTCTGGTTCAAGGAGAATAAGGTTTTCAAGGCAAGTGTTTCCAAACCCGACGTCGTCGATCGCGATCGAAACGCCAGACCGCTTAAAGGTTTCTACAGGACCAATCAGGTGGGAAGGATCGCCGAGGATTTGTTGTTCGCTGATTTCCAGACAGTAACTTCTGGCAGGACAACTGGCGGAGAGCTTTTCAACGACCTCGCCGGGAGAAATATCAACGATGGTTGCAGGAAAAAGATTAATGTGCCGGTGAAGCTCGGGAGCGAGGGGAGCCGAGGCCGAGACACAGGAACGGAAACAATAATGATCGACGAGAGTGAGCATGTTTTGTTCCCGTGCAATCCGGAAAAAATCATTCGGCATCGCAATCGAGGCATTGTTGAGCCGGCTCAAAAATTCATAGCCTATGATGGAAAGGTCCGCCAGATTCAGGATGGGTTGTTTGAGTGCGAAAAAATCTGCTCCCCGACGGAGAACGGCAGAGAATTGCTCAGCGTAGGTGGGGATTGTGGCGCTGGGGGAACTAACTTCCCCTTCCTCGAGAGAGATGCAATTTTTTCCTTTTTGTTTGCTCTGACGGAGCAAAGGATCCGCGATCGCAAGCAGTTCATCGACGGATGTTACGTTGTTGGAAACGGGGGTTAACCCGATACTTGCCGTGATTCGGAGCGTATTGCAATCGCTGACATAAATCACAGTGTCAGCGACGGCCATTCGGATTCGCTCTGCCAGATGGATTCCTTCGTCCCGACTTGTTTTGGGAAGAAGAAGAATGAATTCATCCCCTCCAATTCGTGCCACATGATCGGTTCCTCGAACTGATTCCTTGATCTTTTTCGCAATTTCCTTAAGAAGAATATCGCCCACGGGATGTCCCAGAGAATCATTGATGTGCTTAAAATTATCGATATCAAGGAGAAGCGCAAGGAGACTGTGGGTTTCTCTTAGCCCTAGCTGAAGCTCCCGGGTCAAAGCTTGCTGAAGGCCGCGCCGATTAAAAAGTTCAGTCAGGGGGTCCAGCAGGGCCATTTTTTCGAGGCGTAAATTGGTTTCCTTGAGCCGTCCTGTGACGGATGCCAGCTTCTCCTTGATCCGGTGGCGGTCAATCGCGTGGTGGATGATTCGCGTGAGAAAGCGTGAGCTAATATCACTTTTAACCAGGTAATCTTCTGCGCCGCGCCGGACGGCATCAATCGCGACTTGATCGTTATCGAGACCGGTCATGATGACGACGGGTTTGTGCCTGGCTTCAGCCTTGATCTTTGAGAAGGTCTCAATGCCGGAGGAGTCGGGAAGCATGAGATCAAGCAGGATGAGATCATGGTTGTCGGCCCGGAGAGATTCGAGGGCCCCTTCAAGGGAAGGGCAGATCGTGATAGCGAGCGACGGATTTTTTTCTTTACTCAGGCGAATTTTCAGAATGTTAGCAAAGTCTAAATCATCTTCAACCAGCAAAATATTCCAACTCGTCACATCACCGCGCTTTTCGATCATGTGCTCTCCCTTCTTAGGACGACATGATACGATTAATTTCTAGCAAAAGATCGTCGAACTCGTAGGGCTTTGTCAGGTAGGCATCTGCCCCAATGACTTTTCCGACTACTTTGTCGACCAGGGTATCTTTGCCGGTTAACATGATGATGGGGATTCTAGCAATCTTTTCGTCAAAGCTTTCCCGAAGAGCTTTGCAGACTTCTTCACCGGGAAGTTTAGGGATCATCAGATCAAGAATTAAAAGATCCGGGGTTTTATCGATGGCTTCCTTGAGGCCTGTCGCGCCGTCAAACACGGCGGTGACTTCATAACCAAGCTTCTGGAGTCTTAATGTGAGGAACTTGCTGGCGCTCGGCTCGTCTTCAACGATCAAGATACGTTTTTTCTGTGTATTTGGCATTTGCAACTCAGAGATGCTCCCGGACTGCGAAGTAACAGGGGCATGATCTTGCGCTTTCATGACCATGCGAGCCTCCTCATAAAAGGAGCTGCTTTTTTGTGCGTTTTTAGGGCACAACCCGCTATAGAATGATACTTTCTTAAGTCCTGAAAGAAGTATACCCCCTCAACCGGCAAAAAGCAAATCAGGCCGTTTTTTGCTACGGAATGGAGTTTGGTTGCTAGGTTACGAGGCTATCGGGTCAAATTTTTCATAAAGAAACACCGGAGGCGGTTTCACAAGTATTTCCAACCCACTGTTTATCAAGGAATTGGAAAGTACAAAAGGGACCTACGAAACCATTTCTAATTTCCTGACAGGCGCGATATCGCCAAAGGACTAAGGCAAGTCCAAACGGATGAATTGTGCTCTACAAACCTGAAATCCTGATTTACAATTCCCGGGCAGAAAGATCTCGCCTGGGGGTGGTAGCCAGCGGGTGATCAATGCCTGTGGCAGAATGCAGGGAAACAAAGGGACCAAGTGATGGGATCGCAATATTTAGCGTGGCTATGTCCGCTGGGCTGTGTTTTGGCTGCGGCAAAAGTTGGACGATTGTGTTTTCCCGGCGAGTTTTTTCGGGACCGATATCTCTCGGTGTTATTTCACGCGGGAGCGGGCCTTGTCATTTTTTCCATGGTACTTTTTGTAACCGTTTTAACAGGGCTAGCAACGCGCCCGGTTCTTTGGGGAATGACAGGTTTTTGTCTTATCCTGGGTGTCCATGAACTGATCTGTCTGGTTTCCGGAATTCGAGGGAAAAGGTTGCTTTTGCGTATTCACCTGATTCCGGTCGCATTACTGTTTGTGTATTTTTTCCTTCAGGGGGTTCTCACACTTTTGCCCCCGACGGCATGCGACGAAATAATCTACCATCTCCATGTCCCTCAAAAGTGGCTCGAGACGGGCGGAAAATATTTCTTTGCGGATAATATCTACGCCTATTTCCCACAGCTCGCAGATCTTTACTTTCTACTGGGGCTTGGAACGCTGGGGGAGCCGGCCGCGAAATTTTTTCATGTCATTTGGGGCGTCCTGCTTGCGGTTGTGATTTTTCGAGTATCGCGGAAGTGGCTTGGCCCGCGGCAAGCCTGGTATCCTGTTTTTGTATGGCTTTTGATACCGTCCGTTTTGGTCACGATGCACTGGGCCTATGTCGATTTGACCTTTACCTTTTATGCGTTCATGGCGCTTGTTCTTCTCATGGAGTACAGGGACAGCCCCAGCCGAAGGACGTGGGTCGGGTGTGCCCTGATGGCCGGAGGGGCCGCGGCGACGAAATATACGGGGATCCAGTTTACTTTGCTCCTCGCTTGCCTTTTTATGATTTTGCACAGGCGACATCAGGCCAAACAGATTTGGGAGCCGCTTCTTGTTTTGGGAGGACTGGCGGGGCTGGTGCTTTCCCCGTATCTTGTCCGAAACTTTCTTCAGACAGGTTACCCTCTTTTCCCGTTTGCCCTTCCGGGATTGACCGTTCATTCCGTGAATTGGGATCCGGATCGGGCGCTTCTTTTTGTGGGTTGGCTTCAGACATTTGGCACGCGAATTGGAGCGGAAAGCATGTGGGATACCCTTTTAGCACCGCTCAGGATTTTTATCACAGGCCGATTTTTTGATCATGTCAATTTTGACGGGATCATCGGGCCGACTTTTTTGCTGATCCCGTTTTTTTTCCGGGAAATAAAAAAAGATTCAGGACTTCGGATTCTCGGTCTTTTTTGTCTGTTTTTTATTGTCTACTGGACTCTGACAACAAAACAGGCCCGTTTTTTCTTTCCCGTTTTACCTGCATTATCCATCCTGCTTGCTTGCGGGGCGGCGAGGGTAGGGGGGAAGTGGCTTTTGGGAATTGTGATGGTGCTGACGGCTGGTTTTTCCTGGTTGGGGTTTCGGGAGATTGTGAGAGTCGATCCCGTCCCGTATCTGTCAGGCGAGGAAGGGCGAGAGGAGTTTCTCCGACGGAGAATCGACGTGTACTCGATTTACAAAGAATCCATGAAGCAATTAGGACCGGATGATAAAGTCTATCTTCTGGATATGAGAAATTATGGTTATTTTCTTGATAAACCGTGGACAGGGGATTATGTGTTTGAGCATTATAATCTGGAACAATTCCTAAAAGGTCTGGAGTCGCCAAAAGAAACCGGGCGGTTTTTTTCTGATCGCGGAGTGACCCATCTATTGGTCGGTACGGACATTACGTTTTCGGAGACCCTGGGGTTTGAAAAACGGGAGGCCTTGCTTTTCGGATCTTTTTTAAGAGCGAATGCCATGCCTCTTCTGGTGCAGGGGAAATACATACTTTTTAAACTGAAAGAAACGGGAGGCGTGACATGAAATTATCTGTGGTGATGCCGGTCTACAATGAAAAAAAGACTGTGGAAGAAGTGATGAGGAGAATTTTGGGACTTGCCATGGAGAAGGAACTGGTGATTGTGGATGATGCGTCGACAGACGGCACCCGGGAAATTCTGGCGCGTTATGAGAATACCCCTTATGTCCGGATTTTTTATCATGAAAAAAACCAGGGGAAAGGGGCTGCACTTCAGACAGGGTTTCGCGGCGCGACGGGAGATTTTGTCGTGATTCAGGATGCGGACCTTGAATATGATCCGAAGGAATATCCGAATCTTCTTGAGCCGATCCTGGATGGCCGCGCCGACGTTGTTTATGGGTCACGGTTTTTGGGCGGGCCTCACCGGGTTCTTTACTACTGGCACTATGTGGGGAATTGTTTTTTGACCATGCTTTCGAATATGCTTTCCAATATCAACCTGACCGATATGGAGACTTGTTACAAGGCGTTTCGTCGTGAGGTTCTCGAAAAGGTCAGGATTCGCTCCCGGCGCTTTGGCTGTGAGCCGGAATTTACGATGAAGGTAGCGAAACACAAGTTCCGGATTTACGAAGTCCCGATCAGCTACAGCGGGCGAAGCTATGAGGAAGGCAAAAAGATCACCTGGAAAGACGGGTTGGCCGCTGTTTTTACCATGAT
>CAYULU010000011.1:0-20652 GCA_964445745.1 uncultured bacterium
AAAATGAATACCCCCGATTTTTACTATTCGAGAATCGTAACCTTTTGCATCTGGATCGTTTCAAGCGGTTTGTCACGCGCATCCCGCTTCGCATTTGCAATTTTCGTCACAACATCCATGCCACTCACAACCTGCCCAAATACAGAGTGTCTGTCATCAAGCCAGGGCGTCGGAACTTCACAGATAAAAAACTGGCTTCCATTCGTGTTGGGACCCGAGTTCGCCATCGAGAGAACCCCCGGCTTGTCGTGCCGAAGACTTTTGTTAAATTCATCTGCAAACTTATATCCGGGTCCGCCTGTTCCAGTTCCCGTTGGATCCCCCGTTTGGATCATGAAACCGGGAATCACCCGGTGAAAAATGATCCCGTCATAAAAACCTTTTCTTGCCAGCGTTGTGAAGTTTTCTACTGTCTTGGGTGCTTTATCCGCATAGAGTTCAACTTCGATCGTCCCTAGCGTCGTTTGAATCATTGCCTTCATAGTTTCCTTTCTTTCATCGATCTTCACAGCCGGAGCCATCTCAGCTTGCGTTGAGATCGTTTGAGTCGCAGTCTGAGCCGAAGCTTTCTCCGCGAGTGTTGGCGTTTTAGGCTGAGAAGCACAGCCTTGGACTAAAGAGAGCAAAGCAGTGCTCATCACCAGTGAGATCACTTTAAGTTTCATACCAGAATCCTCCGTTGAAAAATTTAGGGGAGTATGCCATACCTTTAAAATTTTTCAAATCGAATACATCATTCGTTAATTTTAGATGATCATTGTCCATGTCTTGTTACCCCCTTTGGTGAAGGGTCATTTAAGAAATCTCCCCTGTCCCCTCTTTGCAAAAAAGGGGGAAATACCTCTTGAACTTGGCAAACAGCATACTAAAACTCGCTTCAATAAAAAACACCTTCGAGATTCGGATCCGTGTCCATTATTTTGATAAGATCTGCCGTACGATCCTTTTCCGACAGAATGGTCACAAAATCAGGTTTAACAGCAGGCGCACGACGGATGGCCTCGATCCACTCCTCACGGCTGAAGGGATCGCTTCGGACCGCATCCCAAAATCCGGTGTCTTTAAAAAGTCTGGCAATTCGGTCAAAACCGCGACCTTGGAGAAGGCTGATCATGTAAGTCGCAACTCCAACCTGCAGGCCGTGAAGCTTCGGATTTTTGCTACACAGATCATAAGCGTGCGAGATCAAATGTTCGCTTCCGCTTGCCGGCCTCGAGGACCCGCAAATTTCCATCGCGATCCCGTTCAGCATCAGCGCAGTTGCAAGCAGTCTCATTCCTTCAAGGTCATGCTCGGGTTTCGCCATCAGCTGAAACACAGTGGCATCGGAAAGCAGTGCGGAAAAATCATCCACCTGCGTTCCCTTCATATTGAAGGCAAGTTTCCAGTCATAAACTGCCGTAATCTTTGAAACAATATCCCCAATCCCGGAAAGCCAGAGAACTTTGGGAGCGTCCAAACAGACCTGTGTATCCACCACCACACCATAAGGCATCACTGCAGGAAAGGATCGCCGCTTTCCCCGGAATTCCAGGCTGGACTGAGGACTGCAAAAACTATCGTTGGAAAGCGCCGTCGGCAAAGCGATGTACGGTAGCCTTGTCAAAAAAGCCACATACTTAGCAACGTCAAGAGCCTTCCCTCCCCCAAGCCCGAGAATAACCTGGGTATCATGCGGGAGGGATTGAAAAACCTCCTGTGCCTTTTCGAAACAGGCGCCCGAAATATCCGTTTTTTGGAGAATACTCAGCCTCTTTAACGACATTGCTTGTTCCACTCTTCGCACAAGGGAACCCTCAAGATCATGATTAAACAAAAGGACCGCCGTTCTGAACTGCCCTCTCTCAGCATAAACACCAATACGATCCAGTGCACCCGGCTTGATACGAACCAGCGTTGGAATGGTAATGGAGGTATTCCGGATCATCACGCCCCCTCTTCGATCAAAATTTCAGCCACATCCGACCATCGTTCAAAAGAACGATAACCTTCCCCGATTTCATCCAGTTTCTTGGCAAGCCAACTCTTGGCAAACCTCCGCCTGGGAGGAACAAGTAGTGCAGGTGCAAGATCCGGTCGGCCATCTCCGGCAAACGCTACATGACGTGACCGGTTCATTGCATCGCGAACCACGGCAACCTTGTTCACTCCAAGCTCCGGAGACAGAAAATCTGATGGCGACGGCAATCGCATCGCCAACCCCGTTTCAGGGGAAAACTCCCCTGGGTTGGCATAAACAGTGAGTTTGACGCCAGCGCTTGAAAGAAGTTTCTCAATATACCAGGCACAACCCGCAGAAGCCACGACCACTTCCCATCCGGCATGGCAAAGTTCGGGCACGACCTCGCCCAGTTTAGGTTCAATCTCCATCCTGCGTATGATTTCGAGTATCCTGAATTCTTCGGATCGAACCGATGAGAAAATTTGTCGGAGGGCTTCGAAATGCGTAATTTCTCCCGCTTCATATTTTTCCCAAGCTCCGAGACGAAGGATTTCCGGAAACTCCTGGCATACAAGATCATAAAAATCAAGTCGGGTCATCGTTCCGTCAAAATCCGAGACAAGGATATTAGGAGTACACCTACAGGGATTTGTCATAAAACAGTAAATCTTTTCAGCACGTTTTGGTTGTCGAAAATAGATAAAACAAAAAGCCCCCGCGTTTTTCTCAGAAAAAAAGAAAAAACGCGAGGGCTTAAACTCGTACGTTCTTATGCTACTTTTTTCTCCCGACCCAACAAAAAATAAAGGATCATGCCAATAATCGGCAGAACCAAAACCACGATGATCCAGATGACTTTTTTCATCATTGTTTTAGAACTCTTGGCGCAATCAACAATCGCAATGATATCGAGCGCCAAAACGATCAGACCTAATAACATTTCCATGGCCGCCTCCTTTGGATCTAGTTGTTAAAAACAAAGGCGCCCCGTCAAAAAACGGGGCGCCTTTGTCATGATACTACAACCCTCGATTAATAAACGTGGGTTGATTCTGTCTCGTCCACCGATCTCGTGAGCATATCGCTCGTCAGTTTGATCGATGTGCGGTGATCGCCCGTCGACTTGGCTTTCGCAACAACTTCCCAAGTCGCTTTTTGGCCCGGAGCAAGAGAGGCCAGCGGAGCAAACTCAACACCCTTCGCTGATGCACTCTTTGCCTGTGTCGGACCCGCGGCAGACACATAGTCGAACTCATCCTCAAAGTTCACCGTGATCACGATATTCGTATCAGGCGCTGAACCCTGGTTGGTTACGGTCACGTAAAACTTCTCCGTCCCGTCAACCTGGATGGGATCTTCCACGTCAATCGCTTCAAGCAGGATCGCAGGGATACCTTCGACCTTCGTCGGGGTATTCGCTTCATCCTGACAGCAATAGCCCTTCGCAGTCGCAACGCTCACACCCGTTCCACCCGATGCGGCATTAAAGGTTGCATCCATAGAAACCGCTTTCCCGGCAGCCAAAGTTCCGACGTTCCAGACAACAGAATTGCCGGAAAGTGAACCACCGTTGGAAGCTGCTACAAACCGCATTCCGTCAGGAATGCTAGCCGTCACGATTGTGTTAGCCGATTCCACATTGCCGGTGTTCTTGGCGGTAACCTTGAAATTGGCATCCTTCGTGATGTAAATCTTGCTCGGTCCCGCAATGCTCACATCGAGCTGCGGCTGTCTGACATCAACTGAAACTGCGTTCGAAGCTGCCGTAAGTCCGCTCGCTTCCGCATTGGCCTTGAGCGAATACACACCCGCCTTTTCAGCCTTCAGGTTGATGTTGTAAGCCTTTGAATCGCCACCGTTCAGATCCCCGACGTTAATTCCGATCGAAGACTGGCCGTCGGTCGTGCTAAGTCCCTGAGGCAAGGCCAACTTCACAACCGCATTCTTGGCAAGACCTGTTCCAGAATTGGAAACAGTGACAGTCGCCGGAATTGAGTCGCAAAGGATTCCCTGAGCCTTGGCTTCTAGAGCAATTGCCAGTTTCGGGGAGATAGCTTCCGTTCCGCAGCAGATCACAAGTTTATAATCTGCCTTGGTGCATGTTGCCGGGTTACCACCCACATTGGCAACAGCCGTTAAAAGAATTTCCCGGGTTTCATGGGGCTTCATATAGCCAACCTTTAAGCCCTCAGAACCGGACTGGATCGTAAGACCTTCTGAAGCCCTCTCTGTGATCACAACATCTTCCAAAGCGCACGACCTCAGGTTGGTCGCCCGGATGGTGTACTGGAAGGGTTGTCCGACAACAACCTGATCCGGCATCGATTTCTCGACCCAGAGAACGCTGTCACCTTTGTCACAGCCCTGGACACCAAGCGCACATTTTGTGGCCGCCGGTTTCGCAGGAGCTGATTCACCGCAGCAAGTCGCGCAACCAGAAAGAACTAATCCCGTGCCAACGACTAAAACCAGGGCGAGAATACTCATGAGACTCTTTGAGAGTTTCATTATTGCCTCCTTTGATGGATAGTGTTGATAATCCCGAAGCTTTCACCTATTCCTTCGAGCAGGGCAGTATTATATAGTGGTTAAAAAAAAATGCATCTTCTTTCTTAGACAGCTCCAGAATGTAAGGACTTCTGCTCCTGGAAGGAATCGTTCCCTTTTAGTCTCCGCTTAAATAGACGCTGGGGGCCAAAAGGTTTCACCATCACAAGAAACACCGGGAGCACGAGAAGCGAACAAAGAAGTGCCAAAAAAATTGTGAGACTGGTCAGAAGCCCAAAGTGAACCGTAATACGAAAACTCGCAAAAATACTCGCGGCAAAACCAAGGCAAAGAATGACAGCCGATAGCACCATAGACTGTCCAACGTTTCGGTAAGTGTGGTGAAGCGCCTGTAAATAATGATATCGGTGCTGAAACTCTTTTTCGAACCGGTAAATGAACTGGATCGAGGCATCCACCACAAGCCCCAGCACAATACTCGCGATCATCGCAGTCGCGGTCGAAAGTTCAACCCCCATATATCCCATCAAACCGTACACGGCCAGAATGGGAAAAAGATTGGGAATGGCCGCGAGCAATCCAAGCCGAACCGAACGGAAGATCAGGATAATCACAATCAGGATTGAAGCAAACGCAAATCCAAAGCTCCTCGTTTGCTCATGAAACAAGGCCCTGGAAATTTTCCCGAGCAAAACAACATTCCCCGTAAGTTTGTACTCAAAAAAATCACTCATCTGCTGATCCATGTAATCTCGGATCCGATCTTCAAGTGCCGCACCCTGGGTAGTGCCCAGCGCACGCATCCGGGCTTCAATCCGAACCTCTTTAAAATCCTCCGAAATCATTTTCCAAAGTTCCGGGTCCCCTGATTTCGCCATCCCCTTAAAATAAAGCTTGAGAAGTGACGACTTCTCCGGAATTTCGTACTTATCATCATCCCCGGCACGCGCTTCGTTGATTTTTTTGACAAGGGTCGTGATGGAGTTCACTTTCGCAATCCCGTTTTCACTCTCGAGATAATCCTTGAACCGATCCAGTCGCCTCAAGGCATCCGGGTCCACCATATGCTCCCCGTCCTTGCGGCGGATCACGAAACCCAACGAATAGACGCCGGTCAGATTTTCATCGATAAACTTTGTGGCGATCGCCAGCGGCAAAGTTGGCTTCATCTGTTTTACGATATTGGTGTCCACCTTGATTTTCATCACACCCTGGATGGAAAAGAAAATAATCAAAGCCGTCATAAGCAGAATGAGCCACCGCCAATGTGCTTCGAGATTTTCAAGAAAACCGATCAAAACCCGGTTAAAAAAGTGCTTTTCGTCAAAGGCGTCGACCTTTTGGGGCCGATACGGCAACATGGGAATCAACACCACCGTCAAAACAATTTCGATCACATAAGCGAAGATAGTCCCCAGTGCGGCGTAAAGACCAAAGCTCTGGATCGCCGGGATATTATTCAAGGCAAGGGACATGAATCCGAGGGTCGCAGTAAAATGAGTGAGAAGACACGGGAGTCCCAACTGCTGAATTGTAAGCATGACCGATTCTCTCAAACTTGAATGATGTGGACGAATTTCAAAAAAGAGATTAATGAGATAAGTCGCGTTCAGCACCGCCACAATCATGATCACGGGAGCCAGAAGCGATGTCATCAGATTGAGCTCCTGTCCGAGAAGGGAGATCGTCCCAAGCGTCCAGATGAGCGTCGTAAAAACAATCGACATGGAAAGAAACATGCACGCAAAACTTCGGTAGATCAAAAAAGTTGCGACCACAAGGATCAGGGTAATGATGGGAATAAAAACCATCTGGTCGCGGTGGATCAGCCGGATAAATTCATATTGTTCAACTGGCGCCCCGGCCATATGAAATTTAAGCCCTGGCCTCTCAAAATCAATCAGATAGGCCTTCAACTCCTCAATAAACACCCCGTTCGCGGAAGGATCTCCGTCGGTTTTAAGGTACACAATAATATTGGCAATCTTCCCATCCTTCGAAACAATGTTGCTGACATAAAGTTCGTTGGCGAGAATCCGGTCTCTCATCTGATCAACGCTTTTCTCCCCCTCTTCCACTTCTTTGAAGGCCAACTCTGTCTTGACCCCCAAAAACTTGTGCCGGATATCCTGGGCATTGGCAAGGCTGATAACCCGCTCCACACGATCAAAGCTTGAAATCCCATCCGTTATTTTTTTTAGGATTTCAAAATTTTCTTTCGTAAAAAGATCATCCGTCGCCATGGCGACTGCAATCATCTGGTCAGAACCATATTTTTCGCGGTATTGCTGGTAGTATTTGTATTCTTCGGATTTTTTAATGAAGAGAGGCTCGATCGAAGGATCGACCTTCAGGCGGGTGACCGCAGTTCCCATAATAAAGAGACTCACGATCAAGGCGAGCAATATGGGCCATCGAAAATGATCTATGAATTCGGCAAATTTTCGAAACATGAGGTTATTTTATCACAACGATTGACACGCTACCCATAGCGTTTTTAAGAAATCCTTTTAGAAATCCCTCCAGACATCAGAAAGGGTGAAACATAGCCTCATAAAACTTTTGTTATTCATGAATATTAACCCATTTGCGTTTCGAAGACATGCCGGCAACCATCGCAATTCGACAGAGAGGAACATGAAAATGCTCTGCCAGGGCTTTCAGCACCGCTTCGTTTGCTTTTCCCTCTCTCGGTGGAGCCTTGACGTGCACCCGAAATTCACCGGGCGAAACTTCTTCAATACGCGGGTGTTTCGAGTTCGCTTTAACCATCACCAAAATTTTCATCAGCGCTCCTTTAACCCGTAAAAGCAGAAATAAGTTCGGAAAATTCACTTAAGATCCCGACTTTTTCTATGATATGATCCTTTTAAGAAAGGGGAGGATTTCTGGTGAAAATTAAAATTCTTTTCGTCCTCGCAATTTTGGGAGCCATCGCCGCTTTTGGAATAGTTCTTAATTCCGATAAGACAATCTCGGCAGACCCAAAAACATCTCCCTCTTACATCGACCTTTCTTTCAGCCTCCCCGTAGGATACCAATTCACCCAGGGTTCTCCTTACCAACTTAGTTGCGACAGCGAAAATCTCGACATCGTAAAACTAAGTCAGCACTGCGGAGACAATTTTAGCCCGTTCCACCCTCCTTATCGAATCGCCTTCTGGGGGCACCCCGGAGAAACCCACGTCAAGTTAACCGGAGTTTTTTACTATTGCCACCAGGAAACCCAGATGTGTTTTTATGACACCTTTGAAATGAGTTTCCCCGTCGTGGTAAAGAACCATGCCCCTTTTGTCATTTCCAGGACATGGGACCTCTGGCCTAAAAGAACTTCGGGACAATAGCCACCCCACGTTCAATTTTTAACTTTTAGCCATCTGCCCAAAGTTTTCCAGCGTGGGATAACAACGGTCTTTTTCAGAGAGAATAAAGTCACAGTCCAGCCGCGGCCATACAATTGAAATCTCTGGGTCATTCCAGACAATTCCCCGTTCATGTTCGGGCGAATAAAACTCAGAACATTTATAGGAAAATTCCGTCCCCTCCTCAAGAACACAAAAACCATGTGCAAATCCTCTGGGAATATAAAGCATTTTTCGATTCTCTCCCGATAGGATGATTCCAAAATGCCGCGCATAGGTTTTTGAACCTTTTCGAAGATCCACGGCAACGTCATAAACCGAGCCACGGATAACCCGAATGAGCTTGGCCTGGGCTTTCGGTTTGATCTGGAAGTGAAGACCGCGAAGCACACCTTTGGCGGAAGTACTGTTATTATCCTGCACAAAATCATCCGGAATACCATTTTGAGTGAAAACATCCTTCCGATAACTCTCAAAAAAACAACCCCGCGGGTCCGGGAAGATCTTGGGTTCAATGACAACGACACCCTCAATATCCGTTTGAATAAAATTCATTTAAACTCCTCGAATTCTTGGCCCTGGAAGAAATGCACATCTTGAGCGGATTGTAGCATCATCCTCAGGTTGTCAGCCGATTGATCTCTTCCAAAATCCTGATAAGGTCGAAAGGTTTTTGCAAAAAGGAATCACAACCCATCGCTTCCGCCTCATCCATCAGATTTTGATCCACATACCCCGTCACCATCACAATCTTGGTGCCGGGACTCCTTTGTTTCGCCGCCTTGAGCACTTCAATTCCCGAAGCATCAGGCAGTTTGACATCGATAAACACAACATCCGGAGACATGGATTCCATCCGTTGGATTCCCTGTTTTGCAGTGTCTGCGGTGGACACCTCGAAACCCTCCTCCGCAAGAAAACTCCGGATTTCTTCAACAATCCCCGTTTCATCGTCCACAATCAAAATTTTTTTTATGTCCGCCATGTCAACCCGCCTGGGTATCTTGCCAAGACGTTTCTTTTAAAAAACATACGCCGACAGCCCTGTCGCCGTAAGCAGAGCCAAGTTCGCGCGTGAATAAAATTTGCGCTGTTTTATCCCGCACTTCTGGGGGAAGAAATCCTTTTTGCCGTTTCCGCTCCTTGATACACTGGCAAAGTAAGTGTGAAGGTCGTCCCCTCCCCAACCTTCGACTTAACCGAAATCGTCCCGCCATGCAGTTCGATAATGTACTTGCACATATAAAGGCCTAGCCCGGATCCCTTCCCGGGAGGTTTGGTCGTAAACCCGTAGTTAAAAATCTTTTTCCTGACCTCTTCGGTAATGCCGCTTCCGTTATCCGCAAAGTGAACTGCCACCATATCCTGATTCCCGGGGAGCAGTTCCGCCCGCACCATAATTTTTCGGTGACGCTTCCCCGCCATCGCATGATAAGCATTAATAAACATGTTAAGAAAAACTTCCTGCAATCGCTCAAGATCGCCGCGGATCAGCGGGATGTTCCCCGGCACATTAAAATCAACTTCCGTCCCTGATAAGTTATCAAGATAAGTCTGAAATTGCACCAGGGGAAGCGTTTCTTCGAGGATCAGCTTGAGCGAAAGCGGCTCAAACTTCCCTTTTTCGGACTTCTTGAGAAGCCCCGTGAGCGTATTGACAACCGCCTTGATCCGCTCAATATTTTTTTCCATCTTGTCAAAAACATCCACGATCTCGGCCACCCGGATTTCCGGATCCTTCCGGTATTTTAAAATCGCCCGCGACACGTTCATCGAAAGAATCGTGAGAGGATTATTCACCTCGTGACCGACCGATGCGGCAAGACGTCCCAGGGTCGCCATCTTCTGTTCGTGAATAAGCTGGGCGTGGGCGTCCTGAAGTTGTTTGTTGGCGCCCTCCGCTTCATTTAATACTTGCTCAAGGAACCCGCGGGATCGATCAAGTTGTTGATTGATTTTTTCAAGTTCCGTCGACCGGTGCTTTGATTCATCATAAAGCCGTGCATTTTCAATCGCAAGCGCCGATTCCTGGGCAAGATCATAAATCAGTTTCAGGTCTTCTTCCTTATAATTTCCGCCGGATTTTTTCTCACCAAGAAGCAGGACACTTTTCAACTCCTTTCCCAGAAAACTTGGCACACAACAAACCGCCCGAAGGTACTCCATTCTGTCTTGAACGATTTCATAATCGGGTCGTATTCCGCCTGACACTTTACCGCTGTCGCTGGTATCTATTTTTCGCCTTATCTGTGAAACATCCACAGTTTGCCTCTGAATCGCCAGATACTGGAGGAGGGGGTCCTCCGCGCTCAGTTCGAGAGAGAGAAACTGCTTGTCATACCCTCTCTGACACACAAGATGAAAATCAGGGCCTCGAACACCCCGAATCAGAATCGCCGCATTTTTGACCCGCATTTTCATAGTAATGAAGTGGAGAATCAATCCGGCAAGATGGCTCAACGATTCAATGCTGGACATTCCCCGTGACGCATCTTTCAGGAGCGTTTGATAATCCCCCTCGCCCGAGAACAGATATCGCTTCATCACATCGCCAAGAAATTTGCGAACAGGGTCATAAAGTGAAAGAACGACCCCAACACTCAAAATACCGTTCACAATTGCTCCGGCGCCCCCCCACCGTCCGGTCACACGCTGAGTCAAGATTGTCACCAGCGCCGATACCGCGGCCAGAATCACAAAGAGAGAAATAGACACTGTTGTTTTTTTAACCATAACATCTTCCGCAAGACATTAGAAGGTTCGACGCCGTCGACTTTGTTTTCAATATATTAAAAAAATCAACCCTGGATTGTTTCACTTCAAACAATGACCGGGAGCCACTGCACTGAAACGTATTTCCCTTTGTCTTTGTATCGGATTTCTCTCGCGCAACTGTAACGCTCCGAACTTATCGCACCGGAAATTCGATCGTAAACGTCGCACCTTGCCCCGGTTCTGAGGCGACCCGGATCGTGGCGCCGTGACGCTTAAGGATACCAAAACTGACAGAAAGCCCAAGCCCCGTACCTTCCCCGACATCTTTGGTCGTAAAAAACGGATCAAAGATTTTTTTCTGATTTTCCGGAGGAATTCCAGGCCCATTGTCGCTGACACGCAGTTCAACTCCCTTCGGGGTACGCCGGGTTTCGATCACAATCTGTCCTTTGGTCTTGGCTAACCGGATAGAATCCTTGGCATTCACGAGGAGATTGGTGAGCACCTGCTCAAGCTCGCCCGCAATTCCTTTCACGGTGGGTGTTTCCTCAGCCAGTTGAGTCAAGACTTCGATATTTTCCTGATGAAACTGATAGCCCAGCAATGCCACCGTCCCTTTCACCACATCAACAAGACTCACATCCTTATGCGGCGTTTCCTCTGTGGTCTTCCGGGCATATTTCATGAGCTTCTGGACAATTCCTTGGCATCGTTTCGCACCCTCCTCAATCAAGGAAATCGATTCGAGATCCTCCTCATTGGCGCTCATCCGGAGAATTTGGGCATTGGTGAGTACGGCCGTCAGAGGATTGTTGATTTCATGCGCCACCCCCCCAGCCAACGTCCCAAGCGTCGCAAGTTTTTCAGCCTGGACAAGCTGATCCTGAGCTTTGGCAAGTTCCTGTGTCCGGCGTTCCACCCGTTCCTCCAACGCCTGATTCCACAGCTGAAGTTCGTCCGATAGCTTCCGGATATCTTCATAGCGCATTGAGTTTGAGAAGGCGATCGTGACCGGCACCTTTAATCGGTCAAGAAAGCGGATTTCACTAAAACTGTAACGCCGCAAATTGCTTTTTTTTCCAAGGCTCGCAAACCCGATCAACCGGCCGCCCAGGACAAAGGGAAGGATCACCTCGGCATGTGTAGACAGAAAAAGATGTTCCATCTCAACTTTAAAAACCTCAACCGAGGGATCGCTGACCGCCAGCTCCCCCACCACGGCCGAATCCGTTTCGGCAAGCCATTGAAGAAAAGGACTTTCAAGCGATACCGGCCGCAGGTTTCGGATTCCCTTTGCAATCGCGGGAATCACCTTTCCGGTCGTTTCGTCATAAAGATAAACCGAAAGACGGCGGACAAAAAGCTCCCGGCGCATGAGCCGGGAAAAACTCTGGAGAAGATCCCGCAAATTTTTGAGGTGCACCAGCTCTCCGGAAAACCGGTCGAGCACCGCCATCAGGTTCGTGTGCTTACGTTGAAACAGTTTGTCGAGCCGCGGCTGAACAGATCGGTAGTAGAAATAAAAAATAAAAAGGACCGTCAGAAAATAAACCCCCGCAGCTAACGGCGACAAATCCCTCATCATCGGCTGAGCCGTGTAAATAATCCCCCCGAACGGCAGGACCGCAACGGCACTCGTCACAAACCACATCAATGTTTTGTGAATCACCGTTTCGATATCCATGAGGCGATAACGAATAACACAATATCCCATAAGGGT
Organism: uncultured bacterium; assembly: GCA_964445745.1. Taxonomy (GTDB): domain Bacteria; phylum Omnitrophota; class Omnitrophia; order Omnitrophales; family Aquincolibacteriaceae; genus UBA1443. The sequence goes on from CAYULU010000011.1 coordinate 12,248, forward strand.
TGTAAAAAGAAACATCGGCAGAAAAGCAACGGGAAATACCGGGATCCCGTAGTTGGGCAAATATTCAACCGATCCAAAAAATGCGATGACAAACGCGAGGAACATAAGTTTCATGTTCTTCTTGAGAAGGGTCGTCGTGGCCTCCCGGTGAATCCGGATAAAATTCAGGAAAGACAAGGTCATGACCGCATAGAACCACACAATAAATACCGGTTCCAGCGCTCCAGCTTTCGGGAAATAGCCGGCGCGGTAACGATACATCCCTGAAACAATATGCGGCGAAAACACACACACCGCATAAAAAACGGCTGCCGTCAGATAATGGAACCAGATCCATTTCAACTTCTGTCTCAAAAGACCAGGGTTCCATGTCGTACTAAAAAAATAAACGGCCGGCGTAATAAAAATAATTCCGAACCAGGTATACCAACGCGAAAACACAATCGCCATGGCCTCGTCCGTCATCGAACAGACTATTCCCACTCCCGTGAGCCAGACTCCCGCCGTCACCGTCGTGACCGTATAGGCAATGTGGGTCACTGTTTTTTTGCCTTGAAAAAAAACAAAAAAACCTTCGAACGAAATCAGGACGCCGACGATAAAGTGCGGCATCGCGTAGCCGTTCAGATAATAATGCTGGAGATTAAAAATAGAGTTCATCATGCTGAATCGCCCTTTGCATAATATCACGGAGGACATCCATGTACCCCTGGATCTTTTCTTTCGGCCCCTTCATACTGACCACCCCAACCTTCCCTCCCTCGACAGAAGGGAGGGAAAAATTGCTGAAGGCGATAAACCCGTCCGTGTGGACATCACTCGCCGGGGCGACAAAAAAGTCCGCTTTTTTGATAATCGTGATGCCGAGCGTCCCCGTGAATTCCTGAAGAGGACGCATCAAATACCTGGACGTCGCCGCATAAAGCACCGGGGGAACCACCGTATAGGATTCGAGAAGCCGGTAACTTTCGCTCTGCCTTTTCCGGGTCGCAAAAAGCTGCCGATTAAACTCCTGCTGAAACGCAAAAAATCCGCGATCGGAGCGATGTTTATCAAGATAAATGGACGGCCGGATAAAAATGAATCCAAGCGTTCGCTCCCTTTCACGAGTCGCGCGCAAATCCACAGGAACGGCAAACTTGATATCCTCAAATTCCCGGTATTGCGCCAGCTTCCAGATGAGCAGAGCCGCGGAAGAAATTATTTGTTTTGCACGCCGCCCGAATCGTTTATTCAAATCATTCCGGACCTTGAGAAAAGGTTGAAAATCAAGAAATTGATAGGTGTGATAAATTTCATTTTTACCGTTCAAAGAACAAAGATCGGGACTTCTCCCTTCCCGGAAACCCGAAGACGGGAACAAAAAATCACCTCGAGTTCCCCATTGACGTTTGAGTTCATTCAGAACTTCCTGGGAAGGAACACCATCCATAGAAACATGGCTAAAGTGAAACCAGAGATCCGCCCCGTCAAAGGCAGGAGTGAATCGGCAAACCATGGCGAGCGCCCCGTCGCTGGGAAGCCGATATTGAGTAAAGAGAGGAACCTGGAAACGGCCAGATTCCCTTACAGAACCCCCTTGGGAAAGCACTTCAAAACAAATAAACGAAGCGCCCAAAATCCGTCGCCCGTAATCTTTAGCCTCTTCTTTCCATAAGGCAGGTATCTGATCCCGGTGTTTTGAGAACCATCGTCGCCACTTTTTTTGGATGACCAGCGGTCTCTTTTTATCCGCAAAATCTTTTGTCTGATTTAAAACCTCCATCAGTCCTGCGAGGAGCATTGCCTTCGTCTCCGCCGGCATCTTCTCGAAATCTTCACGCTCCGGATCCATCCACGGCTCCAAACGCACCCAAAGACCTTTCTCATCAAACTCTGCCGCGACGAGATCGGCAAAGGTCCGCGAATACGGCCTCGCACAAAACAAACTCCACCGGAGTCCCTGTCGAATCAGAGATTGTCCCCTTATAAATTTCGCCAGCCGTTCCATAACATGACGCCGGGCGCTCTGAAAAGTTTTCTCATGCGATCCCTGAAAATCTGACCAGAGATCCAGGTTGAAAGCCGCCAGATCAAACTTAGCTTGCTCGGTTCGGAGATAACATTGCGCAACCCCGCGCCAGCCGTCCTTGCCGCGCCCCACGCCCAGTTCCTTCAGACGCATAAGCATTTTTACAATCGTGTAAAAGAAGAGAGTTCCGGGGTTAAGTTTGTCCGTGTAACCGCTGAGGCCAAGCCTTTGAGTCACTTTTTGAACCATTCTCGAACCGTTCGCGCGGATACGGAAAAATCCCCGCGCCTCGACATACCCATTTTTCCGGTACCAGTCTACCGCCTTCTTCAGAGTTCTTTCAAGGGGGGTGGGTTGATAACCGAGCTCACGAACCGCTTTGGAGTTATCATAAAAACCCGTCGTCTTGCAAAACCGGACACCTTCGGTCGGCATCAGAGGTTTTTTCCGGAACACATAATGAGAAAAAAGTTCATCCAGATAAGTTATCCCGAAAAGAATTCCATAAGGAATTCGAAGTCGAGGGGCCCTAATGCCGGTAAGTTTTTCAAGTTTTTGAAAAATCTCCCGGAGCGTGACGGGCTCCGGATCAGAAAGAATATACCGCTCACCGCTCCGTCCCCGCTCAACCGCAGCCAGATGTGCCTGGGCCACATCGTCCGCGTCAGCCAATGTCCAGCAAGTATCAAAATAGCCGGGATAACTCCGGTTCAGAAATTTGACGATCACATCCCCCGTGGGGGTCGGCTTATAATCACGTTCCCCGATAACAATCGCGGGGTTCAGAATAACCGCAGGAAGACCCATTCTGCAATATTTCAGCACTTCCTGCTCCGCCAGATACTTCGAACGGGCATAATGACTCGATCCATGGGAATCAAAACCGGATGTCTCGTCCGTAGGGCGCCCGCCGGGTTTTGCGCTGAGGGCCGCAATGGTGCTGGTGTGGATGAATTTTTTGACACCATATTTGAGCGCCGCGGAAAGCATATGAGTGGTACCGTCCACGTTAATTTTGTAGATGGGTCGCGGGTGTTTGATCCAGAATGGAAAAAATGTGTAAAGCGAAGCGAGGTTAAAAACGATCGAGCATCCCTGTACGGCTTTTTCGACAGCCGGAAGATTCGTCACGTCGCCGTTTACAACCTCAACATCAAGATGCTGCAGAAGAAAGCTGTCTTTTTTCTGACGAACCAGCACGCGCACTTCATAGCCAGCGGCAAGCAAGTGCCGTACCAGTGTAGAACCGATGAAACCCGTACCGCCCGTCACCAGGACTTTCATTGTTTCAGGTGCCTGTCCGCTTTGTATCCCGGAAAACAAGAAATGCGCATATTAGAACTCTGCATTTTTTATATCCGCCCCGCTGTCTTCCCGATCTCGGCCACCTCTGCATCCGACAGGATTCGGTGCCCCCAGAAAAAAGGCGCTAGACAAAACCCGTGTTTTTTTGCGAGCATAAGAATTTCATCCATTTTTTCCTTGGTGATGTGCCCTTTCCCCCATGAAAAATTCTCGTATCGTCCCTCCAGGGCAAGCACCATCGCCTCCGAAAAACACCCGTAAAGAACCCGGGAAGAGGAAAGTCCAATGTCAAATCCGGTATTAAACTCACACGGAAGTTCACAAATCCCTCCGGCAAAAATCAGGATGTCCCGTCGATCGGTTTCGGCATAAGCAATATTTTTCGGGTACCCGATATCACATACAATGGCGCCCGGCTTGAAGCTCGAAATATCAACAATGGACTGTGGCGCACTTGCGGCCGCAACAACAATATCGGCATGGCGAACAGCCTCATGATTGTCGTGACTGCCTCTAAACTTTGCACACCGAACAGCCTTGATCACCTTCTCCATTTTTTTTAAATTATCCGGACTGCGGCTTGTGACCGTCACCTCTTTAGCCATCGTCGCCAGCGCACGGGCACACGCACTTCCGATATCACCCGCCCCACCAATCACAGTCACTCGTGCCTTCGAAAGTTCCAACCCCATGAGCTTGGCCGCTTTGGCAACCCCCTCAACCGCCAGGGCCGCCGTCAGCGTGTTCCCGGTCGTAACAGGAATCCTGACCTTCTTTAAAAAAACATCTCCGTAGCGTTCGCCGGCAATCGACGTAAATCCGCCCAATGCTACAATCCCAAGTCCCTGCCGCTCTGCCACCTTGCAGGAATCGACCACTTTGCGAATAACATTTTCTATATCCAGAGCGAGCATTTCGGGAATGATATTACAGGAAATAAAAGCCCCCCGGGTCACGGCTCCAGCCGACGATCTGAATTCCTTGACATCGTAGGAGACATAGGCCGGCATAAGATCAAAAACTTTTCCAAGAAATCCCGGTGAGGGCGGATTAAAATCTGGATTCAAAGAACGTAAATAATGGATGAGGTGCTGAAAGTTATAGGGATGCCCGATCACACCAAACCCCGAGACGGCATTCGCCCCTCGAGAATCCATCTTTTGATAACGCTTTTCGATAATCGCTTCCTCAAAAAAACGGAGGAGCGATTCGAAAAGCCTCCGGATCTTTTCCGTAATCATTCCGCCGACCATCTGGTCAATGATCGGGATGCCGATCCGGACGGCCGCCTCCACCACAACCTCCGTGGTATCGGAAGGCCCCTCGAGAAAGCTCCAATGCCCCTCCAAACTTTCAAGATCACCCGTCAAGGCCTTAAACCGTACTGTAAAATTTTTATAATCAAAGAGGGCTTCTTCCTGCCAACGAATAGGAATACCGTCCATCTCGACAGCCCAGGCAGTTATGGCCCTCCGGCGATCCCGGTCAATAACCAGACATTCTTTAATCGCTGGAACCAGGGCGGGAAAATCTTCAACCCGAGTGATAAGGCGTAGCGCTTGCCAGCGCCTGACGGGTAAAATGCGGCTTACCTTGATGAAGGAAACATTTTCAGAACCGGACATTCGGACCTCCAGTCCAGTATTATCGGCCGGATTTGTGTTCACTTCACCCCTCTGAGAGAAACTGCAGGATTCTCTTCTAACGCATCAGGATCCCTGATGCCCCTAGCAAAACAAATACGAACAAGGAACCCGGCAACAGAGCGTCACACGCAGTTGTGCTTATAAAAAAAATAGCCCCGAAGCCAACAGGCCACGGGGCTATTTCTTAAACAAAACTACTAAACTTCGAATTACTGATTGGCCAGAGAAACCTGGTCAATATAGATGGTACCGGTCTTGGGGTTCGAGTTAATATCATCGAACACCACGACAAACTCGTTCAAGGAATTCCAGTTTTCAATACGGCGGAACTTCTCGAACGGAATGCAAACCTTCTGCCACTGCTCGGTAATATCGCTCACGATATACGGTGACGCCTTGCCCGACATATCCTTGAGCTCGAGCTTCACACGTTTCGTATACCCGGTTTTACCGTCACCCTTGATGTAAAAGCAAAGGGTGTTATAGGGAGTCGCGTCCTCGCCATTCATCTTCATCCAGAACCCGTTATACGCTGGATTCGGAGAATCCACGTCGTAGTCCAGACGGATCGAATAACCCGCCGGATCACCTTTAGCATCATCCGTGGCAAATGACATCACGGTTCCCTGGGTATCATCGTTCGGATCCTTGTCCCATCCTCCGAAATCACCACCGATATTATTCGGCTTGTCACCTGTATCAAAATCGGCGATCACAAGCTCGTCGGCAGCAAAAGCATTCGGTAGAGAAACACCGAACCCCAGAACCATCAAACAAACTAGGGGTAAAGCTATTGCAAATTTAAACATCTTCATTTTTTGTTGACTCCTTTCGTGTAATAAACTTAATTGGCGAGGGTCGATGAGAGTATACACATTTATAAAAGTATTTACAAGAAAAGTTGAGCTAGCATAATCGATCAATTTTATCATTAAAAAAAATTAAGACTTCGCTCTTTTTTGTCACGCTCACTCGTTTCACATCTGTTGTCGCTTAAAAAATGTTTCTTACAATGGGACTTCGCTTTACAAGCTACTTGGAAAAATCAGCGTTCAAAGAAGATTCAAGTTTGAGGTTCAAGCTTATGCCAGAAGAATCTTCAAGCTGTTTCGACTCAGTCAATCGCAACAACATTATTTCAGTCGAGCATAATTCGACACACGCGAATCTTGTTCGCTTAGACCTGCGGAATCGAATCAGCCAGTTCCTTCAAATGCTGAACCTTTCCCCGGACATCATCGGAGGGCACCGATCGAGAAAGCTCGTTTAATCCGTTTTTCATCTCCGAAAGCTTCTCTTGAGTTAACCGGGAGTGTTTTATCAAAACATTAAGATCGTGTGCCATTTCATGGAAGAAATCACTTTCCCTGAGCTTGATCTCAGGAACCGCTTCTCCCCTGTTTAACTTAAGAAGTGTTTGTCGAATCCGAAAAACCGGCCCCGCAACCCGATGAAGAAATGCAACTCCATAGCCCCCAATAATCATCAAAGTTGCAATTAATACCAGAGTCACACGCATAATAACCTGATGGCTGACCTCTGAAAGAATTTGGAAGGGGTTGATCTTTCCGAACTGAAGCCCCCCGCCAAAAGCCGCATCGCGAATGGTCTGGTGGATAATCCAGGCAATGGCCGCCGATGCGACCATAAAAAGCGCGATCAACATGAACGAAAATTCACGCTGCATCGGGCGGTGGATTATGATATTTCGCATTTGCCGTTTATAAGGACGTCCTGGCTGCCCTGTCGTCTTCAAATTCGTATTGGTTGTCATAGCCTCACTCCTTCCATGTCCCGCGGGGGACCGTTATAACCACATCGTAATTTTAAACGTTTGTCTTCTGTTTGTTTAGAAAAAAAACCTGTCTTTTCCTGTTGGAGGAAAACCAACCTTTTAAAATATGCATCACATCGTCCGTGCAAAGCACAAACGCCGGCAGGACATAAAGCGTCAGCAGAGTTGAACTGATCAGGCCCCCGATCACCGTGATGGCAAGGGGTGCCCACAGATCACTTGCCTGGCCAAAGCTCAGGGCCATCGGCAAAAATCCCAGTACCGTTGATGTCACCGTCATAATGATGGGCCGAAGGCGGTCCGTGCCGGCCCGAATCCATCGATCTTCCCCCTGAATTTCAGGGTCCAGATTTTGGAAGTGATCGACCATGATAATCGCTGCGTTTACAACATACCCGGCCAAAAGAATAATCCCGATAAACACCTGGGTGCTGAGCGGCTTAGGCTGAGGAAGCCAGGCAATCCAGGACGGAGGTGCTCCAGCCTGGGTCAGTGGCCATGAGATCATAAGCGGCCACCTGAGAGAAATCCAAATTCCAGCAGCTGCCATAGGTACCGTCGCCATAATCAAAAGCGGAAGCCGATAATTCTGGAAAAGACAAGCCATGACCATAAAAACCAGAAACACTGTCGCGATCACGGCAACTCCAAGTTCTGATTTACTTTGCATCAATTCCTCAAACCCTCCGGCAAACCTCCAGTAATAATCATCCGGAAGTTTAATGTTCTTGACGGCCTTCTTGACGTCCATCGCTATCAGTTCGATGGGACGCTTCGTGTCCCCCTTGACGAATACGTACCGGTGCTTGTCCCTGCGATCAATCGTTTGCGGACCCGTGGACGGATAAAAATTTGCAATCTCGCTAATCGGAATCTGGACATTCTCACGGGTTTCAACATAAATCTGTCCCAGATCCTCGAGCTTTTGGCGATAGATTGCTTGCAACCGGGTAATGGTTTCAATTTCCTCACCTTTCGAAAGCTCGTGGAATTTGGTCGGCCGCATCCCTCGAACCAGCGCGTGCATACTGTCCGCCACGCCCCTGACCGAAAGCCCGTACATGGACGCTTTGCCTTTATCCACCACCAGCGAATACTCCGGCCTTTTCCGAAGGTCTGTCATTACGAGATTCGAAAGTCCGTCCACTTTCGACATCTGATTGGCAAACTCCTTAGCCAGTCGTTCCAGTTCATCCCCTTCTTGTCCGTAAATGTTGATCACCATTTTTCGCGATTCCGAAGAACCGGCACCTTCATCCACGATCAGACTGTAATCCGGATGAATTTCCTTAATCGCCGTGTTACCCTGTTCATCGATCAATTTCATGATTTCATCTTTCGAAAATTGCCGTTTCCGGGCCGGTTTCAAACGAACAAAAAGGCGGAGATCATCTTTAGAAACCGTCGTAGAAAAAAGGGTAACATCCGGAATATTGGCAAGCAAATCTTCAAGCTTCTGCATCGCGTCGTCATTGGACTCAAGCCGCGCACCGGCAAGCGGGAACGTAATGACGGCAAACTCATTTTCCTCGAAGGAGGAAGGCCAGTCGATCGGCGTTTTCATAATCCCCCAGATCGAAATCACGCAAAGAAAAATCATCCCGGCTACCACCAGCCATCGTTTTCGGAAAACCCAGCGAACCCCGCC
>CAYULU010000011.1:20752-30260 GCA_964445745.1 uncultured bacterium
AAAATAATTCCTGCGAGTCGCCATCGCCCGAGGTAGAAATAGATGACAAACATCGTCAACACAAGGCCAATCAACAGAGCCAGTTTCACGTCATCGATCGCCCGACGAATCGTATCGGCCCTGTCGTTGACGATCACGATTTTGACAGAATCCTCGTTTTCAATTTCAAAAAGATCCAACAACTTTGCCACATCATCCGCGACATTCAGCGTGTTCGCAAGACTGGTTTTTTTGACATAGACAGTAACATTTTGTTCGAGATTGAGACGAGCCTGGTCTGTGGCTTCGAGATAAGAGTCCTTCACGGTCGCGATTTCTTTCAGCGAGATAATCGACCCCTGCCGGGTTGCTTTTACCCCGATGTCGCCAATCTCCTCCACCGAAAGAAACGTTCCCATACTGCGGATGGCATATTCAAATCGACCCGTTTCCACGTTCCCGGCCAAAAGGCTGATGTTGCTCTGTCCAAGCACATCCATCACCCGCTCAATGGAGATGTTATAGGCCACCATTTTATCGCGATCGATTTCGACAAGAATCTTTCGCTCCCGGCCGCCATACACCTCCACACTCGCAACCCCGTCCACCCGACTCAAAATGGGCTTAAGTTTAATATCCACCATTTCACGGATTTCTTCCGGGGTCAAAGACTCCGAGGTCACCGCAAATACCAGGATGGCGGCCTGGGCATCGTCATAATTGGCGATAACCGGTTTTTCGATTTCCTTGGGAAGAAGCGGCCGGACCCGCGCGAATTTTTCCCGGATTTCCAGAGCCGCAAACTTCATGTTGGTTCCCGGCTCAAACTCCATCGTCACCCGGGACTCCGCTTCGCGGGAGGTTGAGTAAAGATTTTTCATCTTGCTCACAGTCCCCACCGCTTCTTCGATGGGCTTCGTAATCATTTTCTCGACGTCCTGGGAGGGAAGACCACCGCGTGCCCGCACCACAATGCTGACGATCCCCTGATTTTGCCCCTGATAGAGTTCTACATTGAGTCGCGAAAGAGAGATGAACCCAAGGACAAGTACCGCGGCAAAAATGATGGCGGTTAAAACTGGCCGTTTTAGGGAGAGACTAGGTAGACCCATGGATTAAGTCTGGGGTAAAGAACCTTCGAGAGATTCGTCAACTTCAGGGAGGTCATCATCATAAGAAAAAAAGCGATCAAGAGTCCTGTTCACCAAAATATAGAAACAGGGAAGTACCAGAAGGGTAAGAACCGTCGAAGAAAAAAGTCCACCCATAATCGTGACCGAAAGAGGCGCGAGAATCCCCCCCCCTTCGCCGATCCCGAGTGCTACGGGGAGCATACCCATAATCGTCGTCGTGGAAGTCATCAAGACAGGACGCGTTCTTGTCCGGGTAGCCCGCCAGACCGCTTCCACAATTTCCACTCCTTCAGCACGGAGCTGATTGATATATTCCATAAGCACAATCCCGTTATTAACGACGACCCCGCCCAGGAGAACAAGCCCCAGGAGCGAAATCACATTGAACGAGTTCCCTGAAATTTTAATCGCAAGAATGGCACCCGCAAAGGATAACGGGATCGTAATCATAATGACGAGCGGTTGAAGAAAAGACTCAAACTGGGCCGCCATGATCATATAAACCAGCATGACCGCCAGGACAAACGCAAAAATCACTCCCCCGAAGTTTTCCTTAATTTCTTTCGCTTTTCCGGATAATTTAACCTGGAAGTCCTGTGGGATGTCATCAGGGATCCGGAGACTTGCGAGTAATTTCTGGACTTCAGCCAACACATCCTTGTCCCTCCGGTTTTTGCTGATCTCAGCCGAAATTGTTACGGTACGCTCCTGGTCCGATCGTTTAATCTCACTGGGTCCTTCCCCTCGTTCAATCAGCGCGATCTCTTTCAGCGGGACATGGACATCAAGGATCTTGGAATAAAGGAGAAGATCGCCAAGATTCCGTATGTCAGAGCGATCGGCCTCATTCAACCGGACACGCACATCCACTTCACGCCCCCCTTCCCGGTACTGGGTTGCAACAACACCTTCAATCGCCGCCTTTGCAGTCAAGGAAATATCCAGGGCAGAAACTCCGTAAAGGGCCGCGCGTTTTTTATTAATTTCCAGTTTTGTCTCCGGCGATTTTTTACCGGTATCATCCTGAACATTCATCACTCCCGGAATCGCCGAAAGTTTCCCTTTGAGGCGCTGGACTAATTTTTCCATGGTGGGAAAATCATAACCTTTCACCTCTACCAGAATGGGCTTAAACCCCGTACCTGCAACCGCAAACTCACTTTCCTGAAGCATAAATTCAATCTTGGCATCCTGCGCCGTCAAATCAAGACTCTTGGTCATATCGGAAAGTTCCGATACCACTTGAGCCGAGGAACGCTTCCGTTCTTTTTTTAAATTGACAAGGATAAGCGCTTGGGAAGGCCGGAGGGTCTCAATTTTGATTTCGCCTCGTCCTGTTTTTTCACTGCCAATCGATGTCGAAATGTCCTCCACCTCCGGAATAGTCCGGATCTTTTTTTCAAGAGTCCGGCAAACCTGGTCCGTCACGTCCAGGCGCGTTCCAAGTGGCATATCCACTTTCACCGAAAACTGTCCCTGATCCAGTTTCGGGAGTACTTCACGATCGATCGTGGGAACAATCAGGAAAATCGACAACATCATCGCAAGGACCGCAAGAAGGATCGTGCCCATGAGCCGGTTTTGTTCCTTTTCCGTGGGAAGACTGAGAATATACCGATCCAGGGAACCGGTAAGACTGAACGGACGATAATCTTTTTGGGGTACATTGATATAGGTCGAAAGCATCGCCACAAGGGTAAGGGGAATGAAAATTGAAAAGATCTGGGAAAAAATAACCGCCCACGAAAGGTCTTTAAAGATTTGTCCTGCCACTCCGGGGACAAATACAATGAGTGGAAAAAAAACAGCGATGGTCGTCAGGTTGGAAGAAATGACCGGCCAGGTCACTTCGTTGGCGGCCTCCACAGCCCCCTTTTCGGGCAAGTCCCCCAGTTGGCGTCGCCGGAATATGTTTTCAAGAACCACGATACTCGTATCGATCACCATCCCGATCGAAATGGCAAGACCACCGAGCGACATAATGTTCACCGTAATATTCCCCATCGCCATCAAAAAAAAGACGCCGAGCATACTGAGCGGGATGGAAATAATCACAAGGAAAGAAACCGATAAAACCCTCAGAAAAATCCAGAGCGTGGCCAGGGCCAGCAATCCGCCCATCACCGCTTCGTGAACGAGATTTTCGAGCGTTCGGCGAATAAACACGGAATGGTCATAAATAATTTTGCTCTGGATTCCCCGCGACTCGATGTCCTCACGGAGCACGCCAAGCTCCTGCTTTAAACGGTCCACCACCTGAATGGTGTTAGCATTCGATTGTTTCTGGATGGAAATGGAAATGTTTTCCGAGTTGTTGTAACGGGAGATACTGGTTTTTTCGGCCAGACCATCGATCGCATTGCCGATATCCTTGACAAGCACCAGGCGTTTTTCGAGCATCTTCTGCTCCACTTCCTCGCGCGAACGCTCAATCGTCCTTCGGGGACCTTCAGAGTAATCCCGTTCAATAAAACTGGCCTCTTCACGCCGGGCCTTTTCGACATTGTCAACCCCCACCACCGCATGGTGAATTTCAGCGACCGAACGGAAATCCCCGACCGTGCGAATCAGGTATTCATAGAGGCCCTTTTTAATACTTCCCGCGGGATAGGAAATATTTGCTTCATCAAGAGAATCCACCACCTCAAGCAAGGACAGGTGATTGGCCTGCAAACGTGGCATGTCGATCTCGACCAGAATTTCGCGATTCACGCCGCCGGAAATCGTAACTGAGGCAACTCCTTCAACTTTTTCAAGCCGGTCCTTCAGGATTTTTTCCGTAAGAAATTTCAGCCGCACCGGGGGGATATTGGTACCGGTCACCGATAAAATCAGGATCGGCCGTGAAAGAGGATCAAATTTAAGGACAACGGGGTCATCCGATTCCTTCGGTAAACGTTCTTTGATCAAATCGACCTTTTCGCGTATGGCAAGCGCCGCAAAATCAATGTCCTGTCCCCAGTTAAAAGAGGCAATAATGGTACTCCGGCCTTCGCGCGAACTTGATTCAATCCGTTTTAACCCTGCCACTGATCCGATGGACTCCTCGATCACACGTGTAATGAGAGTCTCGATTTCTTCCGGCGCCGCATTGGAATAGTCCGTGACAATCGTGACTTGAGGGAATGAAATGGGAGGGAAAAGCTCCTGGGGAAGTCTTTTAAAAGCAAGGAGACCAAGCAGGATGAGCGCGGCCGTCACCATGTAGACCGTAACTTTTTTCCTGATCGAAAATTCGGGCAAACTCATCTTCAGAGTTCAGCTTCTTGAGTTTCAACCAGACGGACTTTCTTCGCATCCTCCAGTCTCTCAAATCCGGTAAGAACAACAACCTCTCCTTCGGTAATACCCGCATCAATCTGCGTATAATCTGTCCGCGTGTAACCGACCGTAATCGGCCGTTTTTCCACATAGCCCTCTTCTTTTTTTCGGGGAGTGGCTTCAGGCTGGGCCGCCTCAGAAGTTTTTTGCGTTTTTTTCAGGGCCATCGCCGCCAACCCGGTCAATCCACCCTGAGGAAGAGCCTCTTCAGCTTTCATAGCCACGCCCCCCAGATCGTCAAGTTTTACCACATAAACCCATTTCTCTCCCTCACCGCCCTGGACCGCGTCTGTCGGAACCACTAAAGCATCCTTTTTGGTATAAAGTAAAATCCGGACGCGAGCAAACATACCCGGCATCAGCAAACGTTCAGGATTTTCAACCCGAATCCGGGCCGTCGACGTGCGGCTCGTCCCCGAAATCTGCGGCGCCACGTTCTCGATCACGCCGTCAAAATTTTTGTCCGGATAAGCATCCACAAACACCTTCGCCCGCTGACCCACGGAAATCTTCTGGACGTCGCGCTCCACGATCCCGAACTCTGCATAAACAAATGCCGTATTAATATGGACCCCGATCAGCGTACTCTGGGAGACATTTTCTCCCTCCTGAACATTTAACCCGCCCAACATTCCGGGAGAAGGCGCATAAAGGTTGGACTTTTCAAGCATCGCCTCGTTCGCCTTCATTTCAAGACGCTGGGTTTCAGCTTCAAATCGTGCGGCATCCAGCTCAAGCTTCTTTTTTTCAAAAGTAGAAGCTGGTATCGCGCCCATCTTGAGAAGTTTTTCATTTTCCGCCACTTCATTCTCAATGACCTTGGCCTGGGTTTCGGCTTTATTGAATGCCGCCTGGGCCCGTTTCAACCGGAGAAGAATATCATCCTGCCTCAACGACACCAGCAGGGCCCCCTCCTCGTACCGCTCCCCTTCCCGGTAATTGATCGAGCTGATCACGCCAGGCACCTCAAAACTCAACTTGACCTCCATGGCCCCCTTGATGGTTCCGAGCACATTGAGAGCATCTTCATAATTAAACCGTCCGACTTTAAACCCCTTGACCGCTACAGGGGCATCCTTCAGCGCCTGCCTCTGTTGTTGCATGGTTTCCTGCAAGGAAGGCTTGGATGTCTTCTGAAAAAAACCAATAATCGCACGCGCGCCAAAAAAAACTACTAAAACGGCAACAACCAGAACCGCCACCTTCCAGAGATTACGAAGGATCCACGGCTGTTCAAGTTCCCGGGGTCCTTTCGGCGGAGAAATCCGGATCGGCGAACCGCTAACCGGTGTTTGTTCGTTGGGATTCGGAGTGGCACTGTTCCGGCGGTTCTTCAACTGAGCCGCTATATTTTTTAATGTATCGGGATTTGATTTGGCGTTTTCCTGATCAGGCGATCTTTTACCCTGCGGGTCTTTATCGTTAGGTTCCATGGCTTCCTTCCAGTTTTAGATAGTCCTGAATGCCGACGGCATGATTGAGTGCAGATTTTGCTGAATAATAATCCTTGAGAGTCCGGTGAAGATCCCCTCGTTCCCTGACAAGATCCGCCTCCGCTTGCATGTATTCGGAGATCTCAACTTCTTTCCGCTCCAGGCGGTGCTTCGCGAGATCCCGAAGCCTTTCGCGCCATTTGGCCCGTTTGGTCGTGGAGCGAACCTGGATCAGGGATTTCTGGTAATCATAAAAGGCCTGCTTGACGTCCTGAATGACCTGCTTTTCAGCTTTTTCCAGTTCCACCACCTGGTTGAGCTTGTCCACTTCAGCCTGCTTGACGTTAACGTAAGCGTCCAGTCCGTCAAGAATTCCAATACTGAGATTATTCTTTCGGATCTGGGTTCCCGCGCCCGCCAGGTATTGTGAGATCGATGGCGCCTTTCTATCCTTGTCATAGGTATAACTGACCTTGTTGCCCGCAACATTCCAGTTCAGCTCCAGCATGAGCCGCCACTCCCGCTTAGAATCCGGATCATCCTTGTAGCCGTCATAAATGTAAATATCCCGGTAGGCCTCCCCCAGCTTTCCGGCTTCCCAAGTCAAAAAGGCTTTCGGAAGGAATTCGCCCCATCGAATCCGCTCTCCAAGTCGCGTGACCTGGAGTTTGGCCGCCTCGACTTTTAATTCTGGCCGGTTGGCGTAGGAAAGATCGATGATCTTGGGAAGCTCAGGGGCCAATTCTTCACCCAGAAGTTGGGCCACGCCTTCCCAATCTGACAGGGTTGCCGATTCAACAGACTCGGTCGCTGGAGTTTTGTCAAGAATCCCTGACAGGTCATAGGTGCTCACCAGGTTAATGGTGTCATCCGGAGAAAGATCCAGGAATCTCTGGATATCGAGTTTGGAAATTTCAAAATCCTGTTTCGCATTCTCCAAATCAAATTGCATCTGGGAATAAAGCGACTGGACGTTGAGCTGTTCGATTTCGGCGATCAGATTCATCCGGAATTTTTCTTCGGACATATCCGCGTATTTTTTCATTTCCGTAACGGCTGACTCATGTTCCTCCAGTGTTTGCTGGGTCCGTTGATACTCGAAATAAGCGCGGGAAAGATCAAAAATAAGGTCGGAAATAATTTTGTCATATTGTTTTTTGGCGGCCTCGAGACTGGATTTTTCCTGTAAAAAAGTGTTCCAGAGGACTCCGCCGTTAAAAATAGGCTGGCGAAGTGAAAATCTTCCGTCCTGGCCCGTAAAGGCACTGCCACTTAACACACCTTCCCGTTGATTGATGGAAACCGACGCCTCCGGAAAAAGTTTCCGGAAGGCATAAAGAATTCGGCGATGATAAAGATTAATACTCTCATACCCCGCTTTGGCCTGAGTGTGAACAGACTTTGCGCGCTGGATAAGATCCGGTAAATCCTTGGCTCCGCTCCGAAGAAATTCCTCTCTTCTTTGCACCTGAAGAGGCGTGATCGAAGTCTTGATATACATCCGGTCAAGGTACGGCATCTGCCGCTGTCTTTCTTCCCGCATCGCTTGAACCTGGTACTCCAGAGCCTGATCCATCGCAAATTCAATGGCCCCGTCTTTACCTCCAGAATCAGTCACTGAATTCATCGGGGTCGGGGAAGAAGTCGCGAGCGGCGTTTCCGCCTGGACCTTTTGAACACCCGAACTTTCCTCATGTTGAGGTTCACTATTTTTTTTCTTTTTGGTCACCGTAAATTCGCCCCTCGGGGCAGAGACCACCCCCGGGACAACCGATGCGTCCTGGTCAGCGACATAAGAAAGACCCGGCTGTGGCATCGTCGTCTTGTTCTGGGCATAGGCAGAGGGCAAGATCCACATGGAGCAGGAAAAAATAGTAATGTAAGTAAAAATATTATTTTTCATAAGGTAGTTAATGAGCAGCATTTTACCATTAACGGACACAGTTTGCATACGTGTTATTGTATCGGCCCCGCCCCTCGGAGACTTTACTTCCCTGATAATTTTCAAAGGGAACTTAGGACCCACCCAACCTATCTTCCGAGATGATCCGATCAAGATAAAAGGGGCTCTCCGGAAGCAATGCACGACGGAACCGTTACAAGCAGAAGCGCCGCAGAACGCTGGTGCAAATTTTTAAGATTAAAAACCATATCCCCTTTTGAATAAAGACTTTCTCCCTCCTTCAAAAACACTTTTTTCCCTTCCAGGATGCCTTCCACCTGGCCCACGAGGATCTGTACAAAAAAAACGCCCTTATGCCCCAGCAGGGAGTGGTCAAAACTTCTCCCCGTTTCAAGGATCACCTTGCCGCAAAAAAATTCGCGGGAAAAAGGAGTAAACGACACCAACTGAACACCCCGGGCGATAAATTCCGTCCTCGAGACCCCTTTTTGATTTCCGATATAAAAATGTTGTTCCTGCAGAAGTTCCGCCCTTTTAAAAATTCCACTAACGGTCGTTCCCAACCCTTGGGCCAGATATTCCAGCGTTGTGATCGAAGGGTTTTTGATTCGTCCCTTTTCAACCGCCGTCAGAGTCTTGTTATCAAGCCCTCCGGACCGCCGGCAAAGTTCTACCCCGGAAAGTCCGGCCTCTTCACGGAGCTCCCTCACGATTTTTCCGACATTGAGACCGGAGGGTTGTGTCCTGCTTTTTGCCCTGGATTGTTTCAGCTCATTTTTTTTCATCATTCACCCTGGCCTCCCGCATAAGGGCGGCCCCCTTCACTCCGAAAGGCGTCACCCGTTTTTTTCTGACGGACTCAAGATCACTTTGCCAAGTTCAAATCTCTGATATTCTTTTTCGTTACGGAAGAACCAGACCAATTTTGCGTCTCCCTTTTTGCGGTCGATATCATGAACGGCAGGCGACAACCGGACGGTCATCCCGGGCTTCGGGAGGATCCCGAGGGCCTCCCACCGAAGAGCCCCTTCAATGATATAACCCTGGGCATCCGTATAAGAAACCGCCACCGCCTTCCCCTCCGTCATGGGCGATTCTCCCCCCTGAAACCAGGACCAACTCTCAACCTTCGCATCCCCGTCTCCGGCCCGAAATCCGAACTGATAATCACTCCGCGAACCCCAGTAAAAACCATCACCTTCCGGGTCCACATAAAACTCCATCAAATCATCGCGCCAGATATCCTTGCCACGCCGTCTCATGATTAAATCATCGTCCGTCACCTGCGCAATAAAAAAAAGGTATCGCTCATTCCACGCTATCCGGATTTTCGCGGAAAGATCTTTCGGCCCGGCAAAGTAGCCCGATTCGACATGGTCTTCGGGACTGAGAAGAATCGCCGCCCCCGAGCTCCAGTCGCGGAGCATCGCATCCACCTGAATTCCATTTTCCAAATAAGGCGCAATATAAACCGGAGGATCCGGCCACGGTAGTTCCTTGCTCCCGTCCCTAAACCCAACTTTGGACAACGCGTCGCGAATCCACTCATTTCGCATCATCGTTCTCCAGACAAAACCGGTCCTGTAATTTTCAATCATAAGCAACAAGGCCCCCTGGTCAATTCCAAGGATCCGGTCACTCGCCCAGTTCTGATCCCTGTTCATCGCGTCCGCAAAGCCGTAACGGCCCCACATCTGGTCACCGTACCGGTCACGGATCCGCTTCAGACATTCCACGGA
>CAYULU010000011.1:30360-43951 GCA_964445745.1 uncultured bacterium
GGCCCCACATCTGGTCACCGTACCGGTCACGGATCCGCTTCAGACATTCCACGGACGCTTCGGGCGTAAACACAATCGAAGAACCGCAGGCCGTCGGAGCAATCGTCCCGTCGTGGATCACGCTCCATCCCGGGGGTGCCCCGTAAGCCTTATACCCCGTCGGCCCGTCGGAAGCACTCAGCCCCCAAAAACCTTCGGCATAAGTCCGGTACTTCCCCGACTGATCTTCACAAAACGCCTTGTTGGCAAGCGTCGCATGAACCGAGTTTTCAAAATAATCCGCGAACCCGTCATTTTTGTTTTTCAGATCCAGCCAGATATGCGGATACTGGTGCGTAAAAAGCGGAGGCATCTGAATCAACCGGTGATCCCGGTAACTGCCGACAGGACGTCGAATCGCTTTCCAGACTTCCGGGGACAACGGTTTCCCCGGGGCGCCGACCGCAAGCACATACAAAAGAAGCGACTCGTCAAAATGGTCCCACCGCAGGCGGCTAAACCCGCTTTCGGGGGACCATGCGAGCGCGAAGGTCTTCCCCTGATTCGTCATCCACGGGAAATCGACTCGCTCGTAAAGACTTTGCGCCAGATCACAGAGTCCCGAATCCCCGTAATACTCCGCGGCAAAAACGGCCCCCGCAATGAAAAGCGCCGTATCAATCGGGGACAGTTCGGATTTTCCCGCACGTTTCCCGGTTTCCGGATCAAGAAAATGATAAAAAAATCCCCTCTGCTGGTCAGCGTGATTTAAGAAAAATTCAAGCGTCCTCCGGGTCAATTCGAGGGCCCTGCCCCTTTCCATCCATCCCCGCTCCACGCCCACCGGGTAAGCCGTGAGCGCAAATCCGACGGCGGCGATACTCGCGGGAGCACGGTTCGTCAGATTCCCCTGATGGGGCACGCTGTCCGGTACAAGACCGTTGTATGGATTGACCTGCTCCTCAAAATAACGAAACGACCGCGCCTGGACTTCCTCAAGAAAAGCTTCATCCTCCGCGGGAAAACCAGCCAGCGCCGCCTGCGGGAGAAACACCAGAAGAAAAAGGATTCTTAAAATCATGATCACCGTCCTTCAAAAAAGAGCGTTTTTTTGACCAGGACCGCCAGCGAGAGGAGCGAACCGCTCAGGTTTCCTTTTTCAGCCACGGGAGGATTTCCGTATTTCCGGATTTCACAAATTTCGTCACCCGAAATGGAATCAAAAAAAACGACCACGGGAATCTCCAGACCGCGGCGCCTGAGCTCTGCGTAAAATTCCCGGCCATCCATCTCCGGCATCTTGATATCCAGGATAATGAGATCCGGCCGGTTCTCTTTCACGGCCTCAAACCCCTGAATCCCGTTTCGCGCATACCTCACCTGAAAAACCGGGGCATGACGATTTTTGAAATAATCGCCCACCATCGTCCCAATCTCCTCCTCATCATCGATCACAAGAAGAGACACCGTTTCGGGAAGCGGCAAGGTCTCGGCCCATTTTTGTCCAAATTCACTACGATCAATAAAATCAAACGAGGCGCTAAAAACCGGGTCCACCCGAAGCGCCGTCCCGTCTCTAATCACATAAGCCCGAAACGAAGGATCAGTCTGCTGTTGAACCTTGATTTTTTGAAGGAATGGCAAACTTAAAAGGGAGGGCTCCGCAAAAACCATCACAGGGCAAGATTTTGAAAAAAACGGGAGAACGGTATTTCTGTCGTGGGCGTAAACAACCTCGGAAGAACTGTCTGAGAAAAAATTTTTCAGGAAAGGAATCCAGGGCCCGCCGGTCGGCTCGAGAATCATAATCTTTTTTTTCGTCATGTCCGGCAATGCATCCCTAAACCTTGTGAAGTACAACTATCAGATCGTCACACCCTTCTGTATCCGGCAATCTCTCACTGCGGCAAATGGGGCCAATATTGCCCACCCGGCGCGTATTTATCCGTGCCATTCCATTTCCCGTCAGCCGATAAAGTTAGATTCCCAACGCCGTCTCGTATCCCAGTGACAGTTCCATTATCCGTCGAAAACGTCCAGCCAAACCTCGCATCACTCGAACTAATACCAAGAGTGTCGGAAATACTTGATATGTTGGCAAGATTATCAGGATATGACCCATTTTCATCATGGTACTGGAGAAGCGCACGGTGAATGGCCCCCATGATCCCGATCGCTTCCGCGGCCGCCGCCTTGTCAGTTTGCCCCACAAAACGCGGCATCACAAGAGATGCCATCACACCAAGAACAACGATAACAATTAAAATTTCCGCAAGCGTAAAACCTTTGGAAGATCCAGAACGTGTAAAATTCATATCCTCACCTCTTTATTTTAAACCAATCAATTTTTGGGATGGAAAGGGTGACTCCCATCCCACGAGCCGTTAGCTACATACAGGATAACGGTCTTGCCTATATAATTGGAATCCGTACCAGTTGTATTAAGTCGAGTTGCCGTAATAGTCGCCGTCGATGCGTCAGCGTTAGTTACTGTATAATTAAATTTGCGAGTGCCAATACCATTGGGGTTATCAATTCCAATCACATCCCAGGTACCATCAGAGCTAAGATTCTTATAACCTGAATGCTCCAATCGGTAAGCAAGCTCACCCTGCCGGATCGCGCCGATCATGTTAACAGCTTCGGCCACAACCGCTTTTTCTTTTTGGGGGAAAAACCGGGGAATCGCGATAGATCCTAATACGCCAATAATAACAATCACCATCAAAAGCTCCGCGAGCGTAAAACCCGCGTTTTTCTTCCTGAGCCGCTCCATCTTCATCGTCGTCCCCTCCTTTTAAAACACCTGCTTTTGCCTTTCAATCTGAGTTCTTGAATTTTCCGACACTCACACCGTTATTCCGGGGAACTCAGCCAGGATCCTTTCCTTCGTCCAGGGTGACCACATCCGGAAAAACATTTCCATGCCGTCATTCTGAGGTCAGAGACCGAAGAATCTCAAACAAAACCACTTCTGCCAAAAAGCAATGAACGGATCCTCAAAACTCGAAAAATCGCTTAGTTCTTCGGCCCAAGCGGATGATCCGAACTCGTCTCATCCCAAGTCCCATTTTGAAGGAAAAGAACAATTTTCTTGCTTTGATACTTCTCAGGGACGCTTTCCCCATCCGTGCGCGTTGCCAAAACTTGTTCATTCACGGTGTCCACTGCATACGTAAATTTATTCGAGGCTGGGTTATCGATCCCGATTTGATTCCAAGCTGTATTATTGCTAGCACTACTAAGTGCTACAAAGCTCCCTGTGTCCGCTCGATACGATAATTCCCCCATGCGAATCGCGTGAAGCACGCCAACGGCTTCGGCAACAACCGCCTTTTCCTTCTGGGGAAAAAGTTTCGGCATCGCCAACGCCCCCAATACCCCGAGGATCACAATCACCACCAAAAGCTCGGCCAGCGTCAACCCTTTTGTTTTCGAGCTATTCTTCGCCACAAGCACTCCTCTTGCCATCCAGCATAAAATCCGGCCCTGTCAAATGACAGAGCCGGATCTTCAGAAAAACTCGCAAATACCAAAACTACTTGTGTTTTAATCAATCTCTAAACGTTTCCCGCAAATCAGGCGCAACCGATAGTTGTATCTCCCTGTTTCACATCAGTGTAACCCACACACGCAACGCCACCGACTTTGGCTAATGATATTGTTTTACTGCCATTATTTGCCCGCGTCGCCATACAGTGAGAGGTATTGCATGAGTAGTTATACTTTGCTCCACTTTTGATTTCAACGTTCAGTACCGTTTTTATCGCCGCAGTATCATTTGCTGTTGTCCAATTCTCATTGCCGGTCATATCCATTAGCTGGTTTTGGGAACGCTGTAGGACCCCAAGAGTCTGCATCGCTTCAGCGACAACAGCACGCTCAGTCTGAGGCAACAACTTGGGCATCACAAGAGACGCCAACACCGCGATAATAACCACCACAATCAGCACTTCAATAAGGGTAAAACCTTTTTTATTCATAACCTTTCTCCTTTTTTGAATTTCAACCACATCAAGAATGTCCCTTACAATAGCAGGGAACCTCGCAAAATACAACGAGCACATCACCGTATTCTGCAAACCACTTCACCCGCTTTATCACATCCCCCCTCTTGTTGAGAGCTCGATAATCGGGAGAAACATCGAGACCACAATCACGCCGATCACTCCTCCCATAAAAATGAGCATGATCGGTTCCAGCATGCTGGTGAGGCGTGCCAAAAACGCATCCACGCGCTCTTCGTAATAGACGCCTAACAAATCCAGAAATTTATCAATCTGCCCCGTCTCCTCACCGACGGTCACAAGCTGGGTCATAAAAACAGGAAAAAGTTTCCGCGCTTCAAGTTGCACACCCAGTCCCTGGCCGGTTCGGACCCGTTTAATCACTTCCTTAAGCCCCGACTCCATGTAGGAATTTTCAACAAGCCTTCCGCAGATTTCAAGTGCCTGGAGAATTTGAACGCCTGATTTTAAAAGCGTGCTGAGCGCACGGGCAAAACGAACGACGGTGATCTGGACAAGAAGAGGACCAAACAACGGGACATTGAGTCTGAAGAAATCGAATGAACGACGGACTTGAGACGACGTTTTGACAAGATATCCGAGAATCATAAAAGGGACAAATGCCAGCAGAAGAAGGTACGCCTGATTTCTCACGATATTGCTCAAGCTGATGACAACCTGGGTCAATGCAGGCAAAGTCATGTTTTGCTGGGCAAAAATCTCTGAAAACTTGGGGACAATAAAAATAAGCAAAAAGGTCAGGGCCCCGACCACGGCGCACGATAAAATCGCAGGATAAAAAAAAGCGGTCAAAATCTTGCCTTTGATCCGGGTTGCCGATTCCTGGTATTTGGCGATCTCTTCGAGGCATTCGGGAAGCTTGCCGGTCGCCTCCCCCACCTCGACAAGGTTCACCCAGATCCACGGGAAAACCTTTCCCTGATTTTTAAGCCCCACACCCAGCGGGGAGCCGCCCGAAACCGATTGAGAGAGTTTCTGGATCACGCTCTGGAAATAGGGGTTCGGTGTCCCTTTCCGGATAATCTCGAGCGAGCGAATCAGCGGGATACCAGCTTTTAGAAGAGTGGAGAGCTGGACAGCAAAAAATATGAGTTCTCGGGTGGTCACCCCTTTCGAAAAGAGTCCCTGTCCCCCTTTGGGGGCACGATTAGTCTGATGCCCCTTGAGGTGCCCGGCAAAGATTTTGGAAACACCCGCAGACTCCTGTTGACCTGCCTGTTTGATGGAGACAACCAGAAAACCCTGGTCCAGAAGGCGTCGGGCGCACTCGTCCTTTGAACGGGCCTGGATAGCCATCTTTTTGAGCTCAGCAGGGTTATCCCGTTGACGGACTTCACATTCAAATTGCTCGATTGGTTCTTCCTTCCCTCCCGGGAAAGACTGTTTATGCATAGGCCACACTCAAAATTTCATCTATCGTTGTTAGACCGCTTTCAACTTTTTTCATCCCATTCTGGAAAAGGGTTTCGTATTTTTTTTCTTTCTGAAGTCTGCGTATCTCATCCAGATTCGCGTCTTTCACAATCAGCCGACGAAAGTCCTCATCAATCAAAATCACTTCATAAATCGCGGCGCGCCCCCAGTAACCGATTTGACGGCATTTCGGGCACCCCTTGGCTTTGTAGATGGTATCGGCACGAATCCCGTATTCTGAACGTTCTTTGTCACTCGGCTTATAAGGTTCTTTGCAGTCGGGGCAGAGCATCCGAATCAAACGCTGGGCGGCCACAAGCGCAAGACTTCCGGAAACAAGATAAGGCTGAATTCCGATATCGATCAAGCGGGTCACCGCTGTCACGGCATCGTTCGTGTGCAAGGTGGACAGCACCAGATGGCCGGTCAGCGCGGCGCGAATACAAATTTCTGCCGTTTCAAGGTCCCGGGTTTCCCCCACCAGAATCACGTCCGGGTCCTGCCGCAAAAACGCCCTGAGGCCGGAGGCAAAAGTGAGCCCAATGTCGGGTTTCACCTGCACCTGATTGACCCCCGTGATCTGGTATTCCACGGGGTCTTCAATCGTCACAATATTAATATCCGGCGAATGAATCCTATTCAACCCCGCATAGAGTGTGGTGCTTTTTCCGCTCCCCGTCGGACCGGTGACAAAAATCAACCCATACGGTCGAATGAGTGCGTTTTCAAATAACTGCTGTTGTTCGGGCTCAAAACCAAGAACCTTGAGATTCAGAAGATCCATGCGTTTATCCAGAATACGCATCACCACTTTTTCCCCGGAAACAATCGGAATCGTCGAAACACGGACATCCACGCGACGGCCTTTATAAGAGATCGAGAACGAGCCGTCCTGGGGAATGCGCTTTTCCGCAATGTCCAGTTTGGAAAGAATCTTGATACGGGACACAACCGCGTTGTGAAGTTCCTTCGGCGGCGGCGGAAGCTCATACAAAGCCCCATCCACGCGATATCGCACATTCATTTTGTCATGAAAAGGCTCGATGTGGATATCACTCGCCCGGTCATCCAGCGCTTTCTTTAACATCATATCAACCAGCCGTACCACCGGGGCCTGGCCCGCTTCCGCCATCGTGGACTCAAGATCTAGTTTAGTCTCCTCTTTACCGGGTTCAAGTTCCTGGGAGGCCTCATCTACTTCTGACGAAGACACAATCTCCTGAAAATCTGTCGCACTGTAATAAAGCTCGATCGCACGTTTAATATCAAGTTCCGTCGAAAGAACTGTCACGATATCCAGGCCTGTCATTTTTCGAAGATTGTCCAGGAAGATCAGATCCGGCATTTTGCTGGCCGCGATTTTGAGCGCCCGTTCTTCCCGAGAAAGGGGAAGGATTTTATGCTCAAGGGCAAACTCCTTCGGAATGATTTCCTTGAGACGCTGATCGCCGCGGGGGGTAAGCTGATCCGGAGCCAGAAACGAGATGCCAAGTTGTTCCGAGAGTGTCGTTCTGAGATCTCCCTCACTGATATATCCGAGTCGGATCAGAACCTGCCCCAGAGGCTCCCTGGTCTCTTTTTGTTCACTCAGGGCGCGCTCAAGTTGATTGGGAGAAACCAGTTTCTTCTCAATCAAAAGCTCACCCAGCATACTATTCAGCCGCATAAATTTTCACATTCCTCTTCAGGATCAAACAACAAACTCGACCCGATTTCTTCTCTACGCTTCGTAGGACGGGATCGCTCGCTCGGTTTTTGATATCTTTTCATCCAATGTGTCCATCGTCGCTTCCATCAACCGTTTCCGGACGTCAAAATAACTATCAAAATCAATGGGTGGTTCTTCCCCCTCTTCAAGACGCTTGTACCATTCTTTCTTCTTCACCTGATAAAAAGGCGCTTTTTCGTCATCAAAGCGGATCCGTTTATCCGGAACTTTCTGGGCCATAAGCTCGGAAGGATCCCGAATAATGTAAGGACTCAGAAAAAGGATCAGTTCACGATCTTCAATCGTCCGGGTTGAATTTGTAAAAAGTGATTTTCCTACGAGCGGAAGATTCCCGAAAAAAGGAACTTTGCGTTCACCTTTGCCCTGATTGCTGAAAAGCAGTCCCCCAAGCGCGATCGTCTGCCCGTCATTAACCATTAACGTGGTTCGGGCGGTACGCACGGTCGTGTCCCCGGAAGGCTGGGCCAGTGTGATCGATGAATTATCCACCGTCGCAAAGGTCGGTTCCACCGTCATGGTAATCTGGTCCCGGGTGTTGATAAGCGGTGTCACCCGGAGAATCGTCCCTACCTCCGCGCGCTCAACGCTGGTTGAGGTCGTTCCCGCTCCTTCTGCGGTGGTCACCGTGGTCGTTCCAATTGCGGCATTGGTCGCGATCTTGATCAGGGCAGGATGATTATCCAGAACCAAAATTTTAGGTTTCGCCAAAATCTTCACCTTGTTCGCCTCTTCAAGTGCCCGAACGCTAATCTGGAAACTGCTAAAATCACGAGTGCCGGGTGTCGTGATGGGCCCGGAATTAACCCGAGGATCAAACTGGTTAGCAGAATCCTTGAGCGTATTGCCGACATTGCTGAAAAAATCGCCAAAGCTTTTCGTTTCCACCGTCGAGCCCCCGGAACGGAAGGGCCAATCGGTACTTTGAACTGAGCCGGTCACCGTGCCCAACACCCCATTGGTATCCCCCCATTGCACACCCAGAGCCCTGTCCAGATCTTCATAGGTTTCCACCAGTAAAACATTAATCAACACCTGATCCAAGGGGCGATCCAGTTGGGCAATCGCATCTCCGATTATTTTAAGACGATCTTCGGAATCCGTAACCACCAAACTGTTCGTTCGGTCATCCACGGAAACGGATCCTCTGTCGGAAAGCATTTTCTCAACCACTTTATAAATAGCCGCGCTCTCAAGATCAGCTTCTTCCTGATCCTGCGAAAGAGTGACAAGCCCGCCTCCACCCCCCGTGTTTGATCCACCACTCGAACCACTCGAACCGCCGGAATCGCTCGACCCCGCTTCAATTTCACTCGGTTTACTAGCCCGGACATAATAAAGTTTAAAAACCCGGGTCATAAGCGGTGGTCTTTCAGGTGAGTCTGCTGATGCGCGAAACAAATAGATACTTCTCTCGGGGAGAAAATCATAACTGACATTTGAACCGTAAGATATCGCTTGAAGCGCGTCTTCGAGACTGACATTATCCAGAGTCATATTAATTTCCCGCTCAGCCACCTCCTTTCCCGCAACAAAGTTGATCCCGCTCAGCGAGGCAATCACGTTCAGCACATTGATGAGCGGCGCCGCCTTAAAATCAAGAAAGAATTTACCCGTTTCCGTTCTCTCCACTTTCACTTTAGGCTCTGTACCCCGATCTTCTTCCCCCAGAGCGTAAACCGGCATCACCCCAAAAAGCAAAACGGTCAAGGTAACCGCCACGATGCTTTTGAATTTATTTTCAGGCATGGCTTATTCTCCCCTTTCTTGGGAAACTTTTAGCCCACTTATCTCGTTGGGCATCATCATAATTTAGAATCATGCTGAAACAGACCGTCTGGCTTTTTCCTTGCGTTCCCGGCGTTGGCCAAGCCGTTTCAGTTCATCATCAGACAAAATATATAAAGTACTGCGAGCGCCCCCCATCTCGATCTCAACCTCATTTTTCCGCACCTTAAGAAGCTTGATCCCATCACCTTCCTCACCTTCGTAATAGACGTCACCATTTAAAATCGCGTAAGCGCTTTCCGGACCAAGCCCGATACCGTAAAGTCGAGCTTCGACAGTCTCTCCAACAATTTGATCGGTTGCCTGGTCTTCCACTTTAGACGGCAAAAAAGGCGTGAACGGGTCCCTGATGTCTTTTTGCAAAACTTTTATTTGTTCCTGTTGTTCCTGGCGCAACTTGGAAACCTCCAAATCAACCTGTGATTCTTGCAAATCAATCTCGGAATCAACCTGTGATTCTTGCAAATCAATCCCGGGATCAACTTGCTCTT
This sequence comes from uncultured bacterium, assembly GCA_964445745.1. GTDB lineage: Bacteria > Omnitrophota > Omnitrophia > Omnitrophales > Aquincolibacteriaceae > UBA1443. Next base: position 39,786 of record CAYULU010000011.1, read on the forward strand.
CTTGCAAATCAGTCTCGGCTTCATCTGCATAAAGCTGAAGTGGATTTACATTCAAAGCAACTAAGAAAAGTCCGAGGATCACAATCCTTTTCATAACCCGACCGCTTTCTTCTGTTTTAAATAAGTCACAATGACCAGTTTCCCTTGCAATGCACTGGCCGTGGGGCCTCCAATCTCTTCCGACAACGCCTGCGGTCGAGTTAAGCTGACTTCGGGAATATCCAATAGCGGATGAATACTTTGCAAATCTTGCAATAATTTCAAAACTCCAAAAAAAGAACCTTTCAAGTCCACTTCCAGATGGAGTTTCTCATATTTGTCGGTAGGTACAATTTTGGGGTTAACGCCCTGGACTTCTACCCCATTTTTCCCGGAAAGATCCGAGATCCTGGCAATTAGCATCGACCGTTCCGAGGTTTCGGCCAAAACCGCCTCTGACTTTTCAATTCTTTCTCTCAACCGGACTGTTTCCTGATAGAGTCTTATTTTGTCTTCCGCAGTCCGGATTTCCTGACGTTTCCAATTGATGTCGCGAAGAGCAGGCTGAATCAGTACAAAAAAACCAAGAAAAGCACAGGCAATGCTTAACGCGGCAACTATCAAAAATTCTTTGTGGCGTTCTTTGATTACGAATCCTGTCATCCCCGACTCCCGGTCTATTCCCCAACCACTTTAAACTGTGTCATCACTTGGTTCATTTCTCTTTCCCTTTTAACCTCTTCCAGCTTAAGCTCCGAAAAACGGGATTTGAATATTCCTTCGCTCTGGAGTTGCTGGATCCACGCATCAATAGCCGCCGTTTCTTGTTCAGCATTACCGGTAACGCACCCCCCCCGCACAGTCATTCGATTCCGAAGTAGTTTACCTCTTTTTCCCGTGGTATTTTCGATCGAAATATAATCAATACGGATGACAGGCGGCGTGCTTCGGCCTAATGCTATTAGCAATTCCCAGGGCAAGGATTTTTCTTTTTCAAACGCCGCCAACAATTTCGCTTGGGAAGCTAACTCGGCTTTCTGGGAATCCAGCAACTCGATCGACATTTCAGCAACGGCAGAATCCACACCGGAACCCGGTCCCAGAATTTTCTGATACTCATGAGTTAACTTCCCCACATAGGGCTGAAAAGCGATCAAACGAACAAGCAGAAACAAAACCAGGATTCCCAAGGCACATCCCCCGAGGATGGAATAAAACGGTTCCGGTTTCATTCTCCGCTCGTCGGGAGGAAGCAATGCGATCTCACCCATGAGAGAACTGTATCCTGCCGAGCGAAGCGCAAGTCCATAAGCCACAAAAATTGAATTCATGATATCAGCAGAAAAAGGGGTCCCTTCCGGGAACGTCGCCAGGTCAAATCGCATGGTATAGTTGAACGCATGCTCCAAATGTTCCACCCAGAATTTTAGTTCTCCTTGCCCTGCCACAAAAATCTGGGTCACGGCCTCGCCCCCCGTCAACTTGTAAAAATAATCTAATGATGCCTTCAATTCGTCATAAAAATGGGACTTGTTTTCTTCTTCGTTCCCTGAGAGTAGAAAATCCCGGGACAAATAAACAATCCCTTTGGACACAAACGTCAAGTTGACATTACCGTCCGACTGGAGAGTCACAAACCCGCATGTTTTTACTTTCTGGAACATATTGAGAGAAGCAAAAACACGCCCCACAGCTGAATAAACCGGTTCAATCATGAGAACCTTGGCCGAGGCTCCCCGTAAATCGCTTAGAGACTGCTGTAATATTTCTTTTTTAATCGCTGTCGCGGTGATCGAATAAACATTTTTGTGGGTTATCTGCTCATGATAATCAAGAATTGATTCCGAAAGCTTGAAGGGAATATACCGGCTGGCTTCAAAACGAACGGAATCATCCCTTTCTTTTTTAGGAACGGCAGGCATCATGAAATGGCGAGTCACAATATGGAAAGGACTGACTGAAGCGGTCACAAATGCGCCGGGCTCTTTGATTGTCGCGAGGGCTTTGCGAATCGCCCGGGATTCGGGAGACAGTTTCCTGAGTTTGTGTGCCTCTTTACCGACTACGGGCTCATCTCCCTCAGGGTTAATCGGCTCGATCGCATAGGCCTTGACCTGGGGCCCCTTGACCGTGTTAACGACCGAAACCGCGATCACATTATCCCGTCCTATGTAAACTCCAACGCCTTTTGACATACGTCAATCATTTCCTATGGGTAAAAATTATTTAACCGCGTTCCACAATCACATGATCGCCTTCGATGATTTCTGAAAGACCCAATGCATTCAATAATGATACGCCCGCCACTCCAGGGTAAACCTGCTCTACTTTTCCCCTTGTAATAACTTTTCCATTTTTAAAAAACTGAACCCCCTGACCCGTACGAACCCCGTGCCTGGAACCGACATCGACTATGATAAATGCGTATCGGCTATTTACGGTAATCACTTTACCCGATATCGTTTCCGGGGCCTCCGGAGCGGACGGCGTCACCGCAACGGCCGCCAGCTCTTTATATTGCTCCGCATCCCGCTGGGTCATCGCTAATTGAGTCCCAAGATCCCGCAACGTAGTCTCGCGTTGAACCAGGGTTTTCTGTAAAGTATCGATCTCGTTCTGATAACGCAGGGCAAGCCGAAAAACTTCGTCCCGATATTCTTTTGAGTCCAGACGAGAGACAACGGCATCCTCCCGGCGCTCCTGCAAATTTCCCCTCAAATCCATTAATTGTTCTTTCAATTGCCGGATGGTCTTTTCCTGATTCAGAAGAATGTTCTCCCAGGCCGCCTGGCCTTCATTCCCAAGTCCCGCATCCGGTATCAATGCCAACCCGCGATCCGTGCCCTGAACCCATAAATAAAGTGACGCTCCCGCCACCAACCAGGGGATCAGTACCCATACTCCCCGCCAGGCAGACTTCCGGCCCGGCTTGCGCTCGTGGGAATCGGAGGCTTTTTCTTGAAGATGTTGAGGTCCCGCGTCAATATTAAAATCAGATTTTGAAGTGCAAGGGGCGAGGGGGATTTTCAATTGAACAAGCTTTTCTTCGGTCCGGAGATGCTCCCGGATTTTATGGAGGTCGCGCTTGCGTAAAAACCTGGAACTGGTTTTCACTAGGTAGGGTAAAACCCTCCAAGAGGATCGGGGAGCTTTCCTGTTTGAATTCGCAAGAGAAGATGTCTCGGCCTGTTCCATGACCCCTTGCGGATTATCCGGTCGCGTTTCACTCAAGATCTGATTTCCTTATCCTGGACAAGTCGGATGTATTGATCGGGTCGAATTATATTACACCAGGTTCCACTTCAGAAATCATTTTTTAAAAACACCAAGTGGGTGCTGACCGTTTCTCACTTCTTTTTTTTAGTTTTTCTGACCACGGTAGACTTTGATTTTTTCTTCGCGGATACCGCAATTTTGGGGATGCCCACGGGAGCTTGAATTTCTTGGGTGGGTACCGTTCCGTGCTGTTTGAGATGCGACGGGACGGAGACGGCAGACGCAATGTCCTTAGGACGATGACCTGCTTTCCGGATCGCCCAGCACCCGGGACAGTAAACCGGCCTATCCCCGCTCGGTTTAAAAGGAACTTCGCAAGTCTTGAGACAATCCGCACAAGTCGCCTGATAAAGCGGCCGGGGACGAGACACCTGATTTTGAGGATGAAAACTCTTATCGGGATGGATCGAAGACTGGGGAGGATGACTGACTACGGAGTTCGGAAATCCCTGGATGACCTTCCTGATTTCCGACGGGAGATTAAACACCCGGTCGGAAACCTGATCCATCTTTTGCTCCAGGGCCCCAAGCCTTTCGACGAGCTTCATCATCGCGGTCACAAGGTCCGGCGTGACAGAATGACTGGTTTTGGAGTGTGCGATTTTCTTTATCTTCCTGGCTTTTGTCATAGAGGGTTCGCTCTCCTTTGCCCGGGTTCAGTTAACTTTTCAGAAAAGTCGCTAGAAGCGGTTTCACAAGTATTTCCAACCCGTTGTTTCTCAGGGAGTTGGAAAATGCAAAAGGGACTTATGAAACCGCTTCTAACAATTCCTCATAAGTCCGTGTTACGGGAAATTGAGGAAATTCCTTTGTAATTCTGGAAGGCGGGCGGAAAAACACGCCGCGATCCGCCGCTTTGAGCATCGTCACGTCATTATAAGAATCCCCGGCCGCGATCACCCTGAAACCCA
>CAYULU010000012.1:0-42844 GCA_964445745.1 uncultured bacterium
TGCTGTTGTTGCTGCTGTTGTTGCTGCTGTTGCTGTTGTTGTTCCGAGTCATTTTTTTTCTTTTGAATAAATTCTAGATTATATTTCGCGTCCTTATCGCCGGGATCAATCTCAAGGACTTTTTTGTAAGCGTCAATTGCCTTATCAAAATCACCCATCCGGTATTGTACATTTCCGTAGTTATACAGAACCTTCGTCATCAACCCGGGATCCTCGGTCTTTTCCAGGGTATTTTCGAGTTCCTGTGCTGATTGTCGGAAATCATCCGTTTTGTAGAGAACCGTCCCGATGTTGTAAAGGACTTCGGGGGCGTCAGGATTTTTGACCTGGACTTTTCGATAGGTATCCAGCGCTGACTGATAGCGTTTATTCTTGAAATCCTCGTTACCTTTCTCAACAAGTCCCTCCGAGGTCACTGTGAACCCGGAAAGCAGAAGGAACGCCGCCAGACATCCCACAAGCGAAGGAAGCCGTCGCGATCGTCGACGCACAAGCATTTCTGCTAACAAAAAAAACAGGGCCAGGGCCAGAAAGACCTGGTATTGTTCTTCTTTTTCCACAATCACTTTTTCAGAAAATTGCTGTTCGCCCCACCCCTTGAGATGCCGTACGATCAGGTCAATTTCCTTTTCTCCTGGGGTGGCACGCATATAAATACCGCCGGTTTCTGCCGCAATTTTTTCAAGCAGCGGCTGATTTAAACGGGTCAGCACCATTTGACCCCGTTGATCTTTTTTGAATCCGGATCGCTCTCCCCTCTCGTTTTTAAGCGGAATCGGCTCACCTTCCGGGTTTCCCAATCCAATGGTGTAAATTCGAACCCCTGCCTTTTTCGCTTCCTCAAGTGATTTTTCAATCTCACCCTCGTGATCTTCCCCATCCGTCAAAAGGATGATGGATTTATATTTCAGGTCTTTCTGCGGGAAAGCCAAGACCGAAAGATGAAGGGCCTGGCTTAGCGAAGTCCCCGGATCCGGTAAAAAACCGACCTGAACCGCACTTAGAAACAACCGGAACGCCGCATGGTCGAGCGTGAGCGGACTTTGCAGAAACCCCGAGCCGGCAAACGTAATCATCCCGATCCGGTCGCCTCCGAGTTTTTCCAGAAAGGTTTTAATCATGAATTTTGCTTTTTCGAGACGATTCGGCCTGATGTCTTCGGCCAGCATGCTCAACGACGTATCTACCATGAAGATCAGATCGACTCCCTTTCTCTGGATGCTCCGTTTTTCATCACCCCACTGGGGCTGTGCCAACGCCAAGACGAGAAAACCGACTGTGAGCGCCATGAGAAGTGATCGTGAACTCCATTCCGAGGTGCGATACCCGGGGATCAATTTTGAAGCGAGATTTTTTTCACGAATGAGCAGGTGCATCCGTTTCCGCCAGAGGCTACGGGAAAACCCAAAAAGCAGAAAAATCCCCGGAACCAGCCAGAGCAGAACCAGATTTTCGGGTTTTAGAAACTGCATTATGGCACCTTAAGGAGAACCGTTTGTCGAAGCAGGATATCGATTACAAGTAACAGGAGCGCCGGCACCAGAAACATTGCAAAGAGCTCCTTGTAGCTTTTATACTCCTTCACTTTGACTTCTGATTTTTCGAGTCGGTTGATCTTTTCATAGATTTCGGAAAGAGATTGCGGATCCCGGGCGCGGAAGAAAAGCCCCCCGGTGATGTCCGCGATTCGCTTTAACGTCATTTCGTCGATTTCAACATTGGCCTGCACATACCGTTTCCCGAAAAGAGGATCATCGATCGGGAACGGAACCAGTCCTCCCCTTCCGACAGCAATCGTATAAATCTTGATATCGAAGGTTCGTGCCAGTTCAGCGGCGGTGATGGGATCAATGTTTCCGGCGTTGTTCGCTCCGTCCGTGATAAGGATGAGCACCTTGCTTTTGGCGTCACTGTCACGGAGGCGGTTGACCGCTGTCGCAATCCCCATGCCAATGGCAGTTCCGTCGGCGATCATGCCCACCCGGAGTTCAGACAGGAGTTCAACCAAAACCCGGTAGTCCAGGGTCAACGGACACTGAGTAAACGCTTTTTTTGCAAATACCACGAGGCCGATACGGTCATTTTCCCGGCCCTGAATAAATTTGACAGCCTCCTGTTTGGCAACATAGATTCGATTTTCGGGCTGAAAATCTTCAGCGAGCATTGATCCCGAGAGATCGAGAGAAATCATAATGTCCAGCCCGTGAGTTTGGAATTCACGGTCACTCGATACATCGCAGGGTCTTGCCAGGGCGGTTATGAGAAGGACCAGCGCGAGGACACGCAGGTAAGGTAGCATTTGATAGAGCATCATCCGAAGCGTCCAAGGACGTTTTCCGAGACAGGAAAAAGATGAGAATGGCAGTTCGAGTTTGCCGCGGCGCTTTGCCAGAATCCAGACGAACGGGATCAGCAGGAATAAAAGAAAAAAAGCCGGATGACGGAATATCACTGCGGCACCTCTTCGGGAACCGGCGGCGGAGGGACGTAGGAGCGGACAATTGCCTCCGCATCCCGGTTAATCTGAATCACTTCCGAAGCCGTGGGGATCCCCTTGGCAAATTTTGCCAGATCGGCCATTTCCAGGACGTATCGAATTTTTTCGACCATTTCAGGTGTAAAGGAAGAACGACCCGGAAGATCACGAAGGATTTCAGCGGTCGTGAATTCAACGGCCAGAATTTGATAGCGCCTCTCGAAATAGACCTTCAGGATTTCGGAAAGCCTCAGATAGTAAATTTTGACTAACCCTTTCCTGAGAAGGTCCGATTCGAAAAGTTCAGCCAGATTCTGGAGAGCTTCCTCTTCGGGGCCAAGTCGGGGCGCCGGGGACGCTTCTGCGGAAAGGAAACGCTCTCGGAGTTTCCGGTAAGCCCAGTAGCCGAGCGCAAGGCCGGCTAGCACGAGTACGAAAATGATGATTTTGGAGTAGCGAAAAACGAACGGGACCACATCTTTCACGTCCCGAATGTCCTCTTGCGGAATATCCCCCGCGACACTCCGGACATAAAGATAAAGTTTGTTGGTCTGGACCGTCTTTTCTTCGCTCTCTCCCGCCTTACGATAACGGATGACGACTGGATCCAGGATATATTCGCCGACTCGATAGGCTGCTAAGGTGAATTTTCGGCCCTCAAGGACGGCCTTTTTCCGCTTTTTATAAATATCCTCGCTCTTTTTGATTTCGAGAAACTCTTCATTGGGCTCAGGAATTGAGGAAAGAAGCTTTGTGTCGGGATGGCGCTCAATCGTTACGGTGTACGTCACAAGATCTCCGACCGTCAAAAACGCTTTATCAATCTCGGCCTTGACGTGAACAAGGTCCGATTCGGTTGCGGCGCGGGAGATAGTCGGGATCCCCAGAAGTAAAGTCAGCGTCAGGACGAAACCAAGGCGATTCATGACCGTTCCCGACTTTTGAAAAATTTAAACAGCGGTTCGACGTAGGACGCGTTGGCCGGAATGTTGATCCGGTCAATCTGCAATCGTTTGAACAGCTTGTCGAGGGCCTCTTTTTTAAGTCGTGCATTGTTTTGATAGCGCGCCTGAAACTCCCGGGAACCTGTGTCGACGAGTACGGTCTCTCCCGTCTCACGATCCTGGAGATTTAGTAGACCCACCGTAGGGATTTTTTGCTCGAGGGGATCCTGGATGTGGATCGCAATGACATCATGTTTGCGGCTCAATATTTTGAGGGCCTTTTCGTAACCCTCATCGATAAAATCGGAGATCAGGAAAATCACGGCGGTGCGTGTCAGGACCTGGTGGAGATACTCGAGGGCTCGTGACAGCCGGGTTTCCCGCTTGCGGGGCTGGTAACCCAGAATTTCACGAATCACCCGCAGGGCGTGATTGCGGCCTTTTTTAACCGGAATGAATTTTTCCACTTCATCGGTGCAGATCAGCAGACCGGTCTTGTCATTGTTCTTGACGGCGGAGAACGCCAGGATCGCAGTGATTTCAGCGGCAATTTCGGATTTCAGTTTGTCCTGAGACCCGTAGTATTGGGATCCGGACATGTCGACCGCAAAAATAACCGTCAGCTCACGGGTTTCCACAAACTTCTTCACGAAAGCCTGGTTTGAGCGTGCTGTAACGTTCCAGTCAATGGTCCGGATGTCATCCCCGGGGACATATTCCCGAACGTCCGCAAATTCAATGCCCTGGCCCTTAAAAACGGATTCGTATTCGCCCCCAAAAAGGTCGTTAACCAGACGATTGGTATGAATTTCAATCTTGCGAATCTTCTTTAAAAGCTCAGCGGGTATCACTTCTCAAAACCTTTCTGTTTGAGAACACACTTCCTTATTAAATCCGAAGCTTGAATTCCGAAACCCGAAAAAAGCCCATCGCTCCCGGCCCGAATTTTTCATTTGTTTCAGATTTTGAACTTAGAATTTTGTGCTTTATGTTGGCTACGGCACTTCCACCTGGTCAAAAATCTTTTTAACGATATCCTCGGAGGTCAAGTCTTCCGCTTCTGCTTCATAAGTAATCAGCACGCGATGGCGCAGGACATCCATTCCGATTTGTTTCACGTCGTCCGGCGTAACATAACCGCGTCCCTGGAGGAACGCGTTTGCTTTGGCCGCCAGAGTAAGCATGATGCTGGCACGAGGCGATCCGCCATAAGAGATGAGCGGCTTCAGCTCCGCGAGATTGTATTGCTCCGGATTACGCGACGCAAAAACAAGGTCGAGAATGTAGTCCTTGACCTTTTCGTCGACATAGATCTGGTGCATGAGCTGTCGCAGATCCATAATTTTTTTCAGGTCGATCACCGGCTGGATCTGGATCGATTTTCCACTTGCCATTCGTTGTAAGATTTCTTTCTCTTCTTTTTGCGTCGGATAAGTCACCACGAGTTTAAGCATAAAACGGTCAACCTGTGCTTCCGGCAACGGGTATGTCCCCTCCTGTTCGATCGGGTTTTGAGTCGCGAGCACCAGAAACGGAACAGGAAGAAGAAACGTTTCATTACCGATGGTGACCTGGCGTTCCTGCATGGCCTCAAGGAGAGCACTTTGAACCTTGGAAGGCGCACGGTTAATTTCATCCGCCAAGACGATATTGGTGAAGATAGGCCCCTTCTTGGTCGTAAAATTGCCGTCCTTAGGGTTATAGACCAGCGTTCCGACAACGTCCGCCGGAAGCAAATCGGGCGTAAACTGAATTCTCTGAAATTGGGCCGCGATCGCCTGAGAGAGGGTTCGAACTGACAAGGTCTTCGCGAGACCGGGAACCCCCTCGATCAAAATGTGCCCATCGGCCAGGAGTGCCATCAAAAGCCGGTCGATCAGATACTGTTGGCCGACAATGGTTTTTCCGATTTCCCGGGTGAGGTCCTTGATGATCGAGCTTGTTTCACGGATTTTACTATTAAGTTCCTGAATGGACGCATCCATTGTTCATCTCCTTGTTTTTAAAATTTAAAGTGCAGGATAAAATCTAACCGATAAGAGGGATCCATGTTGTCCCGAGCATCCTTTTCAGATCACTGAGTTTTCAATGATAATCTTGCCTCGCACATATTTCAAGAGCGTCTTTTGCAGGGTTTCAATCTCACGGGTCGTAAGGAGTTGTCCGTTAAATTTCAGGGATTCTGTTTCGCGAAAAATATGGACAATCTCGTTCATTTCCTCAACTCGCAGGTCTTGGGAAGCGAGAGCTTGAATAATTTCCGATTCGGTTGTCGGCTTGTTGGGAAGATCGTAATAGGTCATGACCGTCTCCTTGACAGCACGGATCCAGTGGGCCAGGGTTTCCTGTTGAGTCTCCCCTTTGAAAGTCAAAATATGCTCTTCTGCTTTTCCGTAGACCTTCTGTTTGGGATCAGGCGGCTGAAGATTCTTTCTCAGCTTTGCCGCCCGCGAAGCTAAAAAGGCTTTTCGGCCCAGGTAAAGACAAAGAGAAACCGTTAAGATCAGCCCGCCCAAACGCAAAAGCATGGGCCAGGGAAATCGCGCACGGATCGAGATCGTTTGAGCCGGAACGGGGATCCTTTGCCAATCGGTTTCCCCCTCCCGACGATATGGGATCTGAAGAGGCCCGATACGAGCGGTCCCTTCGTCAATACCGGAAAACGTAAAAGCCAACGTTACCGTCAACCGGGACCCCGCCGTTTCTTGCGACTGGCGTTGTTCGATGAGCTCAAGGTTTTCCAGCACGGGACTGACCGGAGCAACTTCATAACTCCCCTCCCCCGACGGCCATTCAAGGATAAGATGATAGTGGAAGGGGGTTCGGGCGGTGGATTCTTCGGGGGGTGATTGAAGACGGAAAGAAGGAGCGGCCTCGACGCCAGGGCAACAGGTCAGCACAAGAATCCAAAACGCACCTAACACTGTCACATTGCGTATCAAGGCCGCTCCTTCTTGAATGGTGAAAAAAAAGCGACTACTTGTCTTTCTTTTTGTCTTTGTCGTTTTCGTCAACAACCTCATAATCCGCATCGACAACGCCATCCTCTTTTTTCTCCGGGTCAGCTTGCGGAGCTCCCTTCCCGGCACTTGCTTTTTTCGCGGCTTCTTCATACATTTTTTGTGCAATGGTATGAGACGCGGTCGCAAGTTTTTGTGAAGCCTGCTCAATCGTTTCCTTAGAATCAGCCGTCACAGCCGCCTTGGCATCCTTGAGAGCTTCCTCAACCTTTTTCTTTTCGTCTTCGGACACCTTGTCTCCATGCTCCTTCAGAGCCTTTTCGGTTGCATAGATCAGGTTATCCAGCTGATTACGCGCTGAAATGACCTCATGCTTCTTTTTATCTTCTTCCGCATGGGACTGAGCTTCTTTGACCAGTTTTTCAACCTCGTCTTTGGCAAGACCCGAAGAGGATTCAATACGGATTTTCTGCTCTTTTCCGGTGCCAAGATCTTTCGCGGAAACGTGTACAATCCCGTTCGCATCGATGTCAAAGGTGACTTCCACCTGAGGGACTCCCCGGGGTGCCGGAGGAATGCCCTCAAGGTTAAAAAGGCCCAGGAGACGGTTATCGTTCGCCATCTCTCGTTCCCCCTGAAGGACTTTGACCGTAACAGCAGTTTGGTTGTCCGCAGCGGTCGAAAAAATTTCAGATTTTTTTGTCGGAATGGTCGTGTTACGCTCAATCAGCTTGGTCATCACCCCGCCCAGGGTTTCAATGCCCAGGGAAAGCGGCGTGACATCAAGAAGGAGAATATCCTTGACGTCCCCTTTCAAGACCCCACCCTGGATTGCGGCACCCACGGCAACAACTTCATCCGGGTTGACGCCCTGGTGAGGCACTTTTTTGAAAAGCTCCTTCACTTTTTCAACGACGGCCGGCATTCGGGTCATACCGCCCACCATAATCACTTCATCAATGTCATCAGCGGTCACACCGGCATCTTTAAGCGCTCTCGTGCAAGGACCAATACTGCGTTCGATGAGATCTGCCACAAGTTGCTCAAGCTTCGCACGGCTCAGCGTCATAAGCAGATGCTTCGGGCCGGAACTATCGGCGGTAATAAAGGGTAGGTTAATCTCAGTGCTCTGGGCAGTGGAAAGCTCGCACTTTGCCTTTTCAGAGGCTTCTTTAAGCCGCTGAATGGCCATTTTGTCTTTAGCAAGATCAATACCTTCCTGTTTTTTGAACTCGGCAATGAGCCAGTCGATAATACGCTGGTCAAAATCGTCACCGCCAAGATGAGTATCTCCGTTGGTTGATTTCACTTCAAAAACACCTTCGCCAATTTCCAAAATGGATATATCGAATGTTCCGCCACCAAGGTCATAGACGGCGATGGTTTCATCTTTCTTTTTATCCATGCCGTAGGCCAGGGCCGCCGCCGTGGGTTCGTTAATGATGCGGAGAACCTCAAGCCCTGCAATCTGTCCCGCATCTTTCGTGGCCTGACGCTGTGAGTCATTGAAGTAAGCGGGAACAGTGATGACCGCTTGCTTCACGGGTTCCCCAAGATACATTTCAGCATCGGCTTTGAGCTTTTGAAGAACCATGGCAGATATTTCGGGAGGTGTAAAATCACGCTTTTCCTGGGGAATCTCAAAAATCGCCTCCCCGTGTTTTCCGGCCTTGACCTTAAACGAAACCATCTGCGTTTCGTGCCCGGTTTCTTCAAAACGGCGTCCGATAAATCGTTTGGCGCTGAAAACGGTATTTTCCGAATTGGTAATGGACTGGCGTTTTGCGGTTTGGCCCACAAGACGCTCGCCTGTCTTTGTAAACGCAACAATGGATGGGGTCGTTCGATTTCCTTCTTTATTTGAGATGACCTTCGGCTCAGCACCCTCAATAATTGCCATACAAGAGTTCGTGGTTCCGAGATCGATTCCTAATATTTTTGACATATCTTTTCTCCTTGTTTGAGTCCGTTAGCGATCTTCTTCATCATTTTTGATAAAAAGCAACTATCGTGCCAATTTCTAAAAGTTTAGACCTTTGCAAGTTATTTAAAATAAACGAGTTACAATCGTCTGAAAAATTGGCAATTCGTTCACCTTCTGAAGTGGGGCATTTTGATACGTTTGATTGTGCCGAAATGGCAGACCCAAATCGAACCGAAAAGAACTTTTAAAGCGATGATCAAGACTCCAGCTGATACTCCTCTATTTTTCGGTACAAGGTCCGTCGGGAAATCCCCAGCTTTTCCGCTGCTTTTGATTTATTCCCGCGGGTTTCCTTGAGGGATTCGCGGATCATTTCTTTTTCCGCATCCGTGAGAGTTGTGATTCCGCTCGCCGTGATCAAGTTCGTAGGAGAATTTCGTGAGCCTCGCACATCCTCAGGCACCTGCTCGAGCGTCAATCGATCTCCTGTGTTTAGAACGATCATCCGTTCGATGATATTTTTAAGTTCCCTGACGTTACCTGGCCAGTCATAGCGAATCAGCGCCGCCATGGCTTCTTTGTCAATGGCGCCTATTTTTCTTGAATTTTGCATCCCGTACTGACGAAGGAATGCCTGGACCAGCGGAGGGATATCCTCCTTCCGTTCGCGAAGCGGAGGCATCTTGAGATAAATCACGTTAATCCGGTAATACAGGTCCTCACGAAAATTTTGTTTTTTTACTTCCTCAATCAGGGTTTTATTGGTGGCCGCGATCAGTCGAACATCGACCTTGATGGTTTTGGTGCCTCCCACGCGTTCGAATTCTCCCTCCTGAAGGACTCGAAGAAGCTTGACCTGGGTCTCTCGTGTAATTTCCCCGATTTCATCGAGAAAAAGACTCCCCTGATGAGCACGCTCAAAACGGCCTTTTTTCCGGTCGATCGCGCCCGTAAATGCGCCTTTCTCATGGCCAAAAAGCTCACTGGCAAGAAGCGTTTCTGTAAGCGCTGCGCAGTGGACCGCCACAAATGGTTGTGGGGAACGGGGACTCATCTCATGGATTCGACGAGCGATCAGTTCCTTTCCCGTGCCGCTTTCACCTTCGATAAGCACCGAAGCGTTCGAGGCCGCAATTTTATCGACGGTTTTAAGGAGCTCTTTCATTTTTAGCGATTCGGCAATTAATGTTCCCTCGTGGAATCGCTCACTGAAGAGTTCTCGTCGCAGTTCCCGGTTTTCCTCTTCTAATTGATGACTGCTAAAGGCTTTTTTGACAAGAAATTCGAGTTCTTCCAGATTGACCGGTTTCGTCAAATAGTAAAAAGCACCCTTCTTCATTGCTTTAACGGCATCTTCGACTGACCCGTAGGCCGTTAAAAGAATGACCTTGGCCGAAGGTTTTTCGTCCCGGATTCTCTCGAGGAGTGTAATCCCGTCCATTTCGGGCATCCGGATATCGGCGATGACAAGGTCGGGATTTTCCTCGTGGAAGACCTCGTATCCCTCTTTCCCGTTGACGGCGGTCATCACGTCATAGTCCAGGGCTTGCAAAAATTGCGTGAGCCCCTTTCTGGAGTTTGAATCGTCTTCGACTAGCAGGATGCTTTCAAGCATGGGAAACGTCGCCTCCATGGGGTGTTGCGTAGTCCGGGAGTTGTTTTCGAGGTTCCCGGATTGGAAGAAAAACCCTGAATGTGGTTCCTTTCTTCAGTTTGCTCGCTACTTCGACTCGCCCTCCGTGTTCGGTGATCGCGTCGTAGACCATCATGAGCCCCAGTCCCGATCCTTCTTCCTTCGTCGTATAATAAATGTCAAAAACGTGCTGGAGATTTTCCTGTGCGATCCCACAGCCGGTATCCTGGATCGATACAATCGCGCAGTTCCCTTTACGCATGAGAGAGACCTTCAAGTCCCCTCCCTGCGGCATGGCTTCCATTGCATTTTTGACCAGGTTCATAAACGCGTAGTAAAGCCGCTCCCGATCTAACAGGAAAGGAGGAATCGTGTCGTCATGAGTGAATTTAAGACGTATCTTGGAGGCCGTCAGTTCCGGCTTGAGAAAATTCAGAGTATCCGCGAGGATTTCGTCGAGGGGACTCGTTTGAAACCGGAGCGGAGGTTTGCGTGTCGCTTTGAGAAAATTCCGGATAATTTTGTCGAGCCGTTTCGTTTCTTGTTGGATGTCGGCTAGATAAGTTTCCAGTTCGGTTCGCTTGGCTTCCGGGATGCCCTTCAGACGTTTTTTGAGAAGCTCAAGGTGAATGGTGATCGCATTCAGGGGATTGCCAATCTCATGAGCAATGCCACCGGCCAGACGGAGCAGGCTATCCATGCGCTGAAGCATGGCCTCTTCAAACTCCCGCTCGGAACGGCGCGTCATGTCCCTCAGCATGACAAGAAAGCCTTCCCGGTCACCCACCGCGTAAGGTTCCAGAGACACCCGAAACTCCATTTCTCGGGGGGTGAGAATTTTAAGATGGCTGACTGTTTTTTGTCTGATCGCCGGAATGTTTTTTTCCAGAAAAGCCGATAGCTGGCGATCTTCAAGAATGGTCCAGAGGGGTACGGGATTCTTGTCAGGAGCGATCCCGAGCCAGATTTCAGCTCGCGGGTTCACGTAAGTAGGGCGTCCACGCAAATCCAGTATCAAAACCCCTTCATCCAGGCTTTGACAGACCTGCCGGAAGAGCAAACTGTCGTGAACCCCTTCCTGGAGTTTTTGATAAAGGGTGTCTTTTTCCACACTCGAAAGACGCGAGCGGATTTTTTTTAGAAAGTCCAGTTTCTCCATCACTTCACCTTTCGAACAACCGAGATAAACTTTTTTAAAAGCTGAATATCCTTGATGCCCGGTGATGTTTCTACTCCGCTTGCCACGTCCACCGCAAAAGGTTCGACGGTTTGGATGGCATCGGCCACGTTCGAGGCGCTCAAGCCGCCGGCAAGAAATAATTTTTCATGCACATAAGGACGATCTTCGATCATGCTCCAGTCAAAGGATTTTCCAATGCCGCCTCTTTCAGAGGATGAAAACGTATCAAAAAGGAACGCGCTAACATTGTATTCGTCGATCCGTTTGAGACTCATGGCGTCCTTGACGTGAAAGGTCTTGATGACTTCATAACCTTCCTTCATAAAATGTTCGCAATAAAGCGCGGTTTCATCCCCATGGAACTGGAGGTATTTCAATCCGAGAGACCCTGCGATTTTTTCGACGTCTCTTTTTGGCTGATTGACGAAAACACCGACCGTGTTCTGGAATCCATCCAGGTGGTCGATGATATCTCGCGCCTGACCTTCCGTGACCGCCCGCTTGCTTGCGGGAGCAAAGATAAAACCCAGATAATCCGCTCCAAGATCAATTGCAAGCCGGGCATTTTCAACATTGGTATTGCCGCAAATTTTAATTCGTGTCATAAGGATTAAAAGCTCCCAGTCGCCTGTTTTCCGAGAAGTCGTTGAAGAGCCAGGGCAATATCGGGAGACTTCATGAGGCTTGTCCCCACAAGAAAGGCATTCGCTCCAAGACTTTTATACATCATGAGTTCGTCATGTGTGCCGAGCCCGCTTTCGACTACAATGGCCGTTCCCTTTGGAATTTTGGGGATGAGATGAGTTGCAAGGAGCGGATCGATTTCGAGTGTCTTGAGGTTTCGATTATTAATGCCGATCATTTTTGCGCCGGCGTTTACGGCCTTCTTCAGATCTGAATCCGCATGCACTTCAACCAAGGCATCCATCTTGAGAGATCGGCCTAATTCGATCAATTCTTTGAGTTCTTCTTCCGTAAGGACCGAAGCGATTAACAAAAAGGCGTCTGCCTCGAGGATTGCGGTCTCATAGAGCTGGTATTTTTCAAGAATAAAATCTTTTCTGAGAAGCGGTAGTGTTGTGACCTGGCGTACGGTTTTTAAATAACTCGGACGGCCTTTAAAGAAATGCGGCTCAGTGAGGACGGAGATCGCACACGCACCGGCGTATTCATAAAGATTGGCAATCCGTAAAGGTTGAAAATCTTCGCGAATCACTCCGTGCGAAGGAGAGGCCTTTTTGAGCTCGGCGATGACGTTTAGATTTTTGGAAGCTGTGATGGCCTTAATGAACGACCGGACCGGAGGCCGGGGGATTGTTTCAATAATTCGCTGGAGCCGGGACAGCGGCATTCTCTGTTTCAATTCCGTAACATCTTTTTTCTTTTGTATCAAAATGTCATTAAGAACCATGAGAGGTTGACCATTTCCTGAGATGTTGAAGAACCCGAATCGCACTTCCGGTATCGATGGATTTTTTCGCAAGGGCAATGCCCTCCTGAACCGTCGAGACTTTTTGACAAATCAAAAGACCGTAGGCGGCATTCAATACAATGGTGTCTCGCGCCGGTCCTTGATCTTTTCCGGTCAAAATATTTTGCGCTCGCCACTTGTTTTCCTGAACCGAATGAACCACAAGATCTCTCGAACGAGCCGTTTTAAGGCCCAGCGCATTGGGCCGTATAATGGCCATACGAACTCTGTTTGGCGTGACCCAAGCGGCATGAGTCGGAGCCGCCGTTGAAATTTCATCCATGCCATCCTGACTATGGCAGACGAGAGCGTTTTTTCGCCCTAATTGCGAAAGGACCTTGGCATAAAGCGGAAGTAAACGTTTTTGGCTCACTCCCACGAGCTGATAATCCAATCGCAGGGGGTTTACAAGCGGACCAAGTAAATTGAGAATTGTCGGCCGTTTCAATGCTTTTCGAAGCGGCTGCATTTTTGAAAAAACGGGATGATGATACGGTGCATGAAAATAACCCAGGCCGGACTGTTGGGCGGCACGGACCATTTTTTTTCGAGAGGCGGCCAGTTTTACGCCAAAGGCCTCCATGAGATCGGAGCTTCCTGATTTGGACGAAATGGCCCGATTACCATGTTTCGCGATTTTGCCGCCTGCCCCGGCAATCACCAGCGCGACTAACGTGGAAATGTTGATCGTGTGACGACCATCTCCCCCTGTACCGCAAGTATCCATCAGACCGGGAATGTGATCGTGGGATATTTTTTCAAGAAATTGGAGCGCCTGGACACAGCCAAGCAATTCGGGGGCCGTCTCCCCTTTCCGGCTGAGCAACAACAAAAAACTTTTCGCTTTTTCAAATGAAATTTTTTCCGAAAAAATCAAAGTGAATGCTTTCCGGGATTCAAAACGGGACAACGATGCCCCGGCCACGAGCCGTAGCAACATTCGGTCAAACTCGGGGAAGATGGATTGGCGTATCTTCATCATCGTCTCGAAAGACTCAGGAAATTTTTCAAAAGACGCATTCCTTCCCTTGTCATAATTGATTCGGGATGAAACTGGACTCCCAGGGTTGGATGAGCCCTGTGGCGCAATCCCATGATTTCTCCCTCCCGGGTCCAGGCCGTAATCTTGAGCGTGTCCGGGATCGTGGGTTTTTCGACCAGCAGTGAGTGGTAGCGCGTTGCAACGAAGGGATTGGACATCCCAGAAAAAAGCGGATCCTTAACGTGATAAATCTTTGAGGTCTTGCCGTGCATAATGTTTTTCGCACGAATAATTTTTGCTCCAAAAACATGCCCGATGCACTGGTGTCCAAGGCAGACGCCAAGAATCGGGATCGATCCGCTAAAAGTATGGATCACGTCATTGGAAATGCCAGCTTCCCTGGGGGTACACGGACCCGGAGAAACGAGAATCTGCCGCGGACGAAGACGACGGATTTTTGAAATCGTAATTTCGTCATTTCGATAGACACGGGGATCGGCGTCAAGTTCCCCCAGATATTGGACGAGGTTGTAAGTGAATGAGTCGTAATTATCAATGACCAGGAACATTAAAAGAGAGCCCTTTCCTCGATCGCCTTCAAAACGGCTTTCGATTTGTTGACCGTCTCGTCGTATTCACGCGCCGGGTTGGAATCATTGACGATTCCGCCCCCCGCATGGATAAACATTTTTTTTCCCTCGAGCATGAGAGTCCGGATCGTGATACACATGTCCATATCCCCGTCAAAGCCAAAATAGCCGAGACACCCCGCATAGGGCCCCCGGGACTCCGGCTCAAGTTCATCAATGATTTGCATGGCTCGGATTTTTGGAGCCCCCGATACAGTCCCGGCAGGAAACGTTGCTTTCAAAAGGTCAGCGGCCGTTTTCCCTTTTTTTAATCGGCTAAGAACATTACTGACAAGATGCATTACGTGCGAATACCTTTCGACGTAAGCGAAATTCTCGACCCGGACGGACTTGAAGTCTGACACTCGCCCGAGATCGTTGCGGCCGAGATCAACCAGCATCAAGTGTTCCGCCATTTCTTTGGGCGAATTCCGGAGCTGTTTTTCAAATACAAGGTCTTCTCGTTCCGTTTTTCCTCGCGGTCTTGTCCCTGCAATCGGCCGGACACACGCGGTGCGACCTGTTTTTTTTACCAGCACTTCTGGTGAAGAACCGATTAATCGATGCGAACCGCTTCGAAAATAAAACATGTAAGGGGAAGGGTTAATGGATCGGAGGGATCGGTAAATCTGAAAATCGTGTCCCCGGTGCGGCAACGAAAACCGTTGGGATAAAACGACCTGGATACAGTCCCCAGCTCGGATAAATTCCTTAATCCGGCGAACTTTCGATTCGTATTCAGCTCGCGAAATGTGCGGGATCAATTTAGGAGGCGGAGCATCATCAAGTGCCGGCGGAAGTTTCAGCGGTCGCCGTAGCAAATCTTGATATTTTTGTACGCGCGTATGAGCATTTTGGTAAGCCCGTGCAAGATTTTTTTCTTTACGAACATCTACCAGAATGACAATCGACAGGGTTTTTCGGTAATGATCAAACACGAGGAAATCCTGAACTCTGAAAAAAATCCCTTCCGGGAAGCCCGCACCTTTTTTGGGAGTTAATTGTATTTTTTCAAAACGGCTAACATTTTCATAGGAAAAATAGCCAACGAAACCGCCGCTAAACCCGTGAAAGTCCCGGGGATTTGCAATGCGGATCGTGCTCAGCTCCTTGTCAATGATATCAAGGAGGTGTACCGAACGAATGACTCGTCGGGTTCCTAAAGGTTCTTCGATCGTGACCTTGTCTTTCTTCATGCTATAAACAGCGACCGGATCGATTCCGAGGATTGAGTATCGCCCGATATGTTCCCCCTGTTCAGCCGATTCGAGGAGAAAGGCCTGTCTGGATTTTTTCGCGATCTTGAGGAAGCTGGAAACCGGGGTTTCCAAATCCGCAGGAAAGGTTTCGGTGAGAGCGATCAGATTTCCTCGGTGGGCCAACTGGCGGAATGTCTGAAAATCGGGCGTGAGCATTTTTAGATTTAGCCCTGTTTCCCCGGATAGACTTGATCGGGATCAAAGACTTTCTTTTGTGTAATTCGGACAATATCACCCTGCTCGTTCATTTCGTGGACAAAGCAGCTCCGGTAGCCGAGATGACATGCGCCGCCTTGCTCTTGTGTAACGCGGATCAGTAACGTGTCCTTGTCGCAATCCGTGAGCACCTGGACAACGCCCTGGGTGTGGCCGGACTGTTCTCCCTTCACCCAGTATTTATTACGGGAGCGGGAGTAAAAAACGGTATGCTTTTCCTTAAGGGTTCGTTCAACCGCGATTTTATCCATATAAGCCAACATCAAGACCTCTCCCGATAGCGAATCCTGGATAATGGCGGGAAGAAGTCCCTGTTCATTAAATTTCAAATTTTCCATTTCGCGTATTCTCCTTTGAACAATAGAGTTACGTCAATATAAGCTGCGAAGAGCGATTAGAAGCATGAGCGTGAGTATGCCTCTATTCTTAAAATGTGTCAAGTGGATACACTTTTAAAGTGGAGAAAAACAGACGCGTAGGTCCGTTGCAACCAGGATTTTCTGCCATAAGCTCGTCTTATTCCAGGGGCTCTGCATGGAAATGAACCCCCGCGGGAATTTCGCCTGGCGGGTCTTCCTGTCTCCATAGGGGGTTTGAACTGAGATCATGAATTAAGTAGACTGCTTCGGAAGGATTGCCGGCTGCCCGACGAACTTTTCTGATGTGGCTGGCCTGCCCCGTTTTATCAGGATGAATAATCTCGACATGGGTCTGGATTTCTATTTTTCCCCAATCAGCAGGTGCCCGCTTATGGAGCACGGCAAAAATTTGTCCATAGCAAACAAGAGATTTATGCTCAGGTCCGAGGTCCCGGGAATGGTTGATCAAAAGCGAGCTGTACTCCTGCGCTCTGAAATGCCGGATTCCTTCCCGCATGTTAACGCTGAGAACATCGAGACCAAATAATCCTGACAGGCTACTTTGGGCAAGGGCGACCGCATAACCAATCAAATCCTGAAAAGATTTCCAGGTAACTTTTTCTTCTGCGGATACAACGGATGAAAGGAAAAAAGGCTGTACCGACTGCTCTCGACAGACGGTAAACTTCAGGAGCTTGGGAGCGACAGTCCCCTGATATGCGATGGTATCGAATTGTGGCATCGCGGAAAAAATTCGGGCACGAAGAAACGAATTCACAACCGGACGGAAATGCCTTTATTTTTTAAAAATGTTTTAGCCTCGGGAATCGTGTAATCACCAAAATGAAAAATAGAGGCGGCAAGGCAGGCGTCAGCCTTGCCGCGAGAAAATCCCTGATAGAGGTGCTCCAGGTTCCCGACACCACCGGAGGCAATCACCGGGATTCGGAGGGAGTCTGATATCCGGCTTGTCAAATCAAGGTCATAGCCATTCTGAGTACCATCACAATCCATGCTGGTAAGAAGAATTTCACCCGCGCCAAGTTTTTCCGCCTTTTTTGCCCATCCGATGGCGTCCAGTCCGGTTGGTTGGCGGCCGCCATGAGTGTAAACCCCCCAGCGGTTCTTCCCTTCCCGCTTTGCATCGATCGCGACCACAATACATTGACGGCCAAATCGTTGACTCGCCCGATCGATCAATTTAGGATTTTTGATAGCCGCCGTATTGATGGAAACCTTGTCACAACCGGTACGCAACAGTTCCCGGATATCGGAAAGGGACGTAATACCACCGCCGACTGTAAACGGTATAAAAATGGTCGCCGCCACTTTTTCGGCGATTTGAATCATGGTCCGACGTTTTTCATGCGAAGCAGTGATATCGAGAAACACAAGTTCGTCTGCTTTTTGCCGATCATAGGCTAGCGCACACTCGACAGGATCGCCGGCATCCTTCAGAGAAACAAACTTGACACCCTTAACCACGCGCCCTCGGTCAACATCCAGACACGGAATAATTCTTTTTGCAAACATATCAAAGCGTCATCTGGTTGTTTTCGAACTGTTTGAGGACATGAATTGCAGCCGTTCCCAACGCTGCGATGTGGGACATCACGGCCAATAGTAGTGTCAGAATCACTAATCCTGCCAACCCGGCTTCATAAAGTGAAAAAGTTTTGAAGTCGACGGTTTGCCAGATAAACGTGGCTAAAAGAAGCGAAACGACAAACAGGAGCCACCCCCCCAAGGATCGTTTGACGTAGGCCTTTTTGATCTCCTGGTACCACTTCGAATTGAGGGATTTTGCCCGCTTGATGAATGGATGAAAATAAACCCCACGGATCATCAAAAAAAGCAAAAGATCCATAATCCCGAGAACAGCCCAGGACCATGTTCGCTGAGTGAGTATCGTTGAGCAGAAGTTATTAAGTTCGTTCATGGACGCTCTCCTTGTTGGGCGTTGGCGATCGCTTGAAACGCCTGTGTCAAAGTGAATTTTTTTTCGTAAAGAGCTTTCCCAATGATGGCTCCTTCAAAATTCGGGGCGCTGATCGTTCGACATTTTTCTAGATCCTGAAGTGTCCCGATCCCTCCGGAAAGAATCACCCGGGCTTTCGTTTGAGAAAGTACTTCTTCCAGTTTCCTGAAATTCGGGCCTTCCAGCACACCATCTTTATCGATATCAGTGCAAATCACCGTTTGCACGCCAAGTCGATCACATTGAACAAGCGCATCCGCGAGATTCATATTTCCATCCCGCGTCCAGCCTGAAGTTTTCACAAATCCCCCGCGGACGTCCAGCCCCACGGCCAATCGATCCGCGAACTGGCGGACACATTGTTCCAGAAAAACAGGTTCCAGAGCTCTTGTCCCCAAAACCACTCGAGCTACTCCGAGATCCAGAATGCGCCGGATGCTATCCATGTCCCGGAGACCGCCGCCGCACTGGACATGAGCTTTTACCGATTGACAAATTATCGAGACCCACCGGTCGTTCGACAGGACTCCGGTTTTGGCACCTTCCAGATCCACCACGTGGATCCATTGAGCACCGGCCGATTCCCATTCCTTTGCGATCTGACCCGGGTTATTCGAATAAATAGTGCAGGTATTAAAGTCACCCTGTGTCAGCCGCACCACTTTCCCTTGATAAAGATCAATGGCTGGATAAAGATTCATCGTTTCACCATCGTATGAAGTTCGCGAGTAACTTAAGTCCCGTTGCCTGACTTTTTTCGGGGTGAAATTGCGTCGCCGCAATTTGATCGTTTCCGATCACTGCCGCAAAATCCCTGCCCGCATAACGGGAAGTGGCCTTTGTGATTTTTTTTAATTGAGGCTCACCATAAAACGAGTGAACGAAATAGAAATAATCTCCACTGCAAATCCCCTTAAGAAGGGGATGTTTACCGGTGATTTGAATATCATTCCAACCCATGTGGGGGATCTTTTCACGAGCCGAGCGAAATTGCCGGACCTTGCCCGATAAAAACCCAAGGCCTTTGATGCCCGGAGCCTCTTCGCTTGTCTCAAATAAAAGTTGCAGTCCCAGACATACCCCTAAAAGTTTGGCACCTTTTGTAATTGCATTCGCAAGTGGCTCGACAAAGTTCCGGTTCTTCAGTTCACACATCGCATCCCCGAAGGCGCCCACGCCCGGCAGGATGATTTTTTTTGAACCTTTTAATTGGGAACCGGTGACAGCAAAACGGCATCGCGCCCCGACATGGGCCATCGCTTTCGAAACACTACGCAGATTTCCCATCCCATAGTCAATAATTGTAATCATTGAGAGATCTCAAAATTTAAAATTGGAGGCGCTAAAGTTTCCCCTTGGTCGAGGGAATACCCTTGACCCGAGGATCCCGCGTCACAGCCATGTCCAACGTTTTTGCGAGGGCTTTGAAAATCCCTTCGATAATGTGATGGGTGTCTTCCCCGGCAAGTACCCCGATGTGCATATTGATGCCAGCGTGCTGGCAAAACGAGCGGAGAAAATCAGCCGCATCATCCAGGGTATATTTCGATTGACGGGTCAGACGTACGCCCGGGAATTTTTTGAGGTAAAGCGAGGGTCGGCCCGAAATATCCAGTGTACAACGGATTAAGGCCTCGTCCATCGGGACAGCAAATGACCCGTAACGACGAATTCCATTTTTATTTCCGAGCGCTTTTGCGAGGGCTTGTCCGAGGGCAATTCCGGTATCCTCATTGGTATGATGAATATCAACTTCCAAATCCCCTTGCGCCTTAAGCTTGAGGTCCAGTAGACCGTGTTTGGCGAGGAGCGTTAACATGTGATCGAGAAAAGGGATTCCCGTTTGGACGGAAGACTGACCTTTGCCATCAATTGTCAGGACGACCGTAATATCGGTTTCTGAAGTTTTTCGCTTAAGGCGCGCTGAACGTTTCTTCATAGAGGATTTTTCTCCTTCTCCGGTTCCGGTGTATTCTTGACCAGACGTGCTTCAAGGGAAATTCGGTGTAGGTATAATCCTTCCATTTCCGTAAGTTTTTGCACATGTTCTTTAGAGGCTTCCAGAGCTTCCGGCGTATACCGAATCGTCTGTGAACTTTTGATAAAAGTTGATGCGCTGAGCGGGGAAAAATAACGTGCAGTACCTCCTGTCGGCAAGACGTGACTGGGTCCCGCGTAATAGTCGCCGATCACAGCCGGAGAATAAGGACCGATAAAAATGGCGCCCGCGTGGCGAATGGATTTTTGAACTTTTTCCGGATCTTCAGTCATGATTTCAAGGTGCTCCGCCGCAATTTCGTTGGCTACCTCGCAAGCCTCAGTCACCGATTTAACCTGAATAATGATGCCACTGTCGATTCGGGAACGCATAATATCCGTGAGTTTCTTGGAACTGGAAATAAGATAGCCGATTCCTCCATTATGCTCGGTTTGAGCCAGCAAATCGCAAGTAACAAAGTCAGGATTGGCAGTCTGGTCTGCAATGATGGCAACTTCACTAGGTCCTGCCACCATGTCAATATCAACAAACCCGTACACTTGACGTTTAGCTTCCGTGACATAGGCGTTTCCCGGGCCCACGATCTTGTCGACTTTGGAAATGGTTTTGGTTCCGAAGGCCATTGCCCCGATAGCCTGGACACCTCCCACCCGGTAGATCTCATTGACGCCCAGCAGGTTTGCCACCGCCAGAATATGAGGATCAATGTCCCCTGTATCTCGACGAGGCGGAGTGCAAATAACGATTTGCTTGACACCGGCAACCCTGGCCGGGATGACCGTCATGTAGACTGTGGAAACAAGAGGCGCGGTGCCCGCCGGGATATAAATCCCCACTCGCTCGTGGGCCGAATATTGTTTTCCGAGACAAACCCCGTGCTGTCCGGGAACCTCAAAGGAACGGTTCAGTTCTTTTTCATAGTAGCCCCGGACATTTTCCGTAATTTTTTTTAACAGAGGAACGAATTGAACCCGGATTTTCTCGAAAGCGCGATTAATGTCACCTTGTGTCACAGCAATTCTCTTGAGAGAAAGATCCACCGCGTCAAATTCCCGGGTGTATCGGCGCAACGCCAGATCCCCCGACTGGCGGACTTCAGCCAGAATGCGGTTCACCTTTTTAAAAATCTTGGTATCAAAGTAGGATGCGTAATCGCGAGGGATTTTTCTTTGCGCCTGTTTGTCCCAGTTAATCACTTGCATAATTAAAAGCCCTGTTCGATGAGATAACGTTCAATGAGGCCTTCGATCTGATTGCGCTCAGCAAGAAACTGACCTTGATCAGCTCCTCCGCCCTGAACAAAATCAGGCCGTCCTCCCCCGGTTACCTGCAGGAGTGCAGATAGCCTACCAAAAAGAACCTTCATATCAAAGGATGAATTCTTGAGATCATTCGAGCGTCCCGCCAGGACACTCAGTTTTCCATCACGGGCCGAAGCGATCACGAAGATCATCCGGGCGCCACTACTGCGGAGGTGATCGGAAATGTTTCTGAGCATGTTAATGTCTGAATCCCTGATCCATTGAACCAGAACCTCGTGACCTCTCAGATTTTTTGCGGTTGTCACTATCTGTTTTATGTCAAAATCGGCCGTCCCGCTTTGAGAGCCCAAGTTTTTTTGTTTTTTGAGAGTCTCTTGCAGTTTTGCAAGACGCATCGGGATATCTGCAGTGCCCACTTTAAGCATTCTCGCAATTTCGGCAAGTTGTTGCTGTGTGGAGTGGACATGGCGTAATGCTTCGAGACCGGTCGTCGCTTCAATGCGCCGAACCCCGCTTGCCACGGAAGATTCCGAGAGGATCAGAAAAAGCCCGATCTCTCCGGTTCTCGAGCAATGGGTCCCTCCACAAAGCTCTTTACTAAAATCGGGCACATCAATCATTCGAACCGTATCTCCATACTTATCGCCAAAGAAAGCAAGAGCCCCTTCTTTTTTAGCCTGCTCAAGTTTTTTCTCGATCTTGTGAACTTCTCGATCCTCGAGAATGCGCTCATTCACCGTCATTTCAATCGCGGCGATCTCCTGGGTGTCAAGCGAGCGGCCAAACGAATAATCAAACCGCAAGCGGTCCGGCGCAACCAGGGAGCCAAGTTGGCGAACAGATACTCCGAGATGGTGACGAAGCGCTGCATGCAAGAGATGGGTTGCGGTATGATTTCGCATGATGGCCGCTCGGCGGAGAGAATCAACCTTAGCCTCAACGGTTCCTCCGGTTTCAAGGTTTCCACGAAGAATTTCCCCCTGATGCAAAAAATATTTATCAAGTTTCTTCACGTCTGTAACTTTCATTGTGACTGTCTGGGACTCGAGAATTCCTTGATCCCCGAGTTGGCCACCGCTTTCAGCATAAAAAGGTGTTTGATCGAGAATCACTGTGACCTTTCGTCCGTCACATTGAAACCAAAGAATTTGGGCATTTGTGGTCAGCGTTTCATATCCTGAAAACCGGGTCCCGGGAAGATGAGACGGAATTTTTTCAAGTTCCGACTTCGAAAAAATGTCACCTGAAATCTTGCTCGACTCTTTGGATCTCAACCGTTGATTCTCCATCAGTTTTTCGACCCCTTCATGATCAATCGAGATATTCTTTTCTTCAGCGATCATGCGGGTCAATTCTTCCGGGAACCCATAAGTATCATAAAGCTCAAATACCGACTGGGCGGAGAGAACTGTCCGTCCTTCTCGCTGGTGCTCCACGATAGTTTCTGTAAGAATTTTAAGTCCGCTTTCGAGAGTTTTTAAAAAACGTTCTTCTTCTTGCTTGATGACCATCCGCACATTTTCTTTGGCGTCCAGAAGCTCTGGATAGGCGGATTTCATAGCGGTCAGAATCCCGTCCATAGCCTGAAAAAGAAAGGGGTGTTTGACCTTTGGACTAAGCTGATGTGCCTGCCAAATAGCACGACGAATCAGCTTTCGGACAACATAACCGCGCCCTTCATTCGAGGGAACAACACCGTCCGAAATCGAAAATACAATGGCCCGAAGGTGATCCGCAATGCAATAAAGAGGTTTCGTTCCAGATCCAGCTGACGTTAGTCCAAGAGCCTTTAAGATTGCATTGTGGACAGGCTGAAAGGAATCAATCTCAAAATTGGAAGTCTTCCCTTGCAAAACACAGGCCAGCCGCTCAAGTCCCATTCCGGTATCGATGTTTTGTGTGGCAAGGGGCTCAAGCCGTCCGCCGTCTTTGCGGTCAAATTGGGTAAACACCAAATTCCATATTTCGGTAAATTTCCCGGACGAATCCACAGGGGTGCCTTGTATCGATGGATTTTGGTCAAAGTAGATTTCCGAACACGGGCCGCAGGGGCCGTTAGGTCCTTCTTTAGGCGCATTGGCCGGCCAAAAGTTTGAAGCATCCCCACATCGGTAGATCCAACCCTCAGGCAAACCAATCTTCTGATGCCAGATTTCAAAAGACTCCCGGTCATTCTCGTGAACGGTCACACGAAGGCGTTCTGCCGGAATCTTCAACGACGAGGTCAAAAATTCCCAGGCCCATGTTATCGCTTCTTGCTTAAAGTAGTCCCCAAACGAAAAATTTCCGAGCATTTCAAAAAAGGAATGATGGTAGGGGGTCCTACCAACCTCGTCAAGATCGCCCGTCCGGAGGCATTTCTGACTGGTCACAGCCCTTTTCATGTCTTTTTTGACCCCAAGAAAGTATTCCTTGAACTGGTTCATTCCTGCCCCAGTAAAAAGCAGAGAGGGATCATTCTGCGGGACAAGGGAATCACTTGATACAACCGAGTGTCCTTTGGAAGCAAAAAAATCGATAAACGTTTTTCGAATGAAATCGACTGAATACTGGGAGTTCATGGCTTATTGCAGACCGTCAGCTTCAGGATCCTTGGTGAGTTCGTCCAGGACCTCATGCACGACTTGAAAGTCATACCCTTTCCTGATTAAATGATCAAAAAGTTTTTTTCTTCGTTTTTTGGCATCGAAAGATTGAAGTCCCGTCCATTTGAGACGGGCTTGTTCCAAGGCTCTCTCTTTCTCGTCCGTTTCTGTTAATGAATTCAGGATTTCTTTCCGGATGGGCTCCTGAATGCCGTGACGTTTCAGCTCAAATGCAATTTTGTATTTTCCGGATAATTTCCCATGAATTAGCTGACGGGTCAAATTATTAGCGTAAACCTTATCGTCAATCAGGCCCTGTTCGCCTAGCTCGGTAAGAGCAAAGCGAACCGCTTCAGGAGGATACCCTTTGGAATGCAACTTGTCCTCGATCTCGTGTCCGCTTTTAGGACTGGCTGCGAGCAACCGAAGAGCCGCGATAATTGCCTGTTTGGATGGTTCATCCGGCGGCTGCACCATAATGCGGCAGTCAGTTTTCCGCGCCGACAGTCGCGGTTTCGCCCGCAGCAACCTTCTCGAGAATTCTTCGTTCAATCTCTTCGAGCAGTTTGGGATTTTCTTTTAGAAAAAGACGGGCGGCATCCTTCCCTTGCCCAACCTTTTCATTGTTGAAAGAAAGCCAGGCGCCTGATTTTTCGATCACGCCATACAGAGTTCCAAGTTCCACGATATTGGACGAACGCGAAATGCCCTCCGAGAAAAGAATGTCAAACTCCGCCTGACGGAAAGGCGCCGCCACCTTATTTTTGACAATCTTGACTCGTACGCGGTTACCGACGATTTCATCGCCTCGCTTAAGACTTGCAATCCTGCGAATGTCAATTCGCATGGAGGCGTAGAACTTGAGCGCCTTTCCACCTGGTGTTGTTTCAGGGTTCCCGAACATCACGCCGATTTTTTCACGAAGCTGATTGATAAAAATAATACAAGTCTTCGACTTACTGATAATCGCCGTCAGCTTTCTCATCGCCTGCGACATCAAGCGAGCTTGCAACCCCATCTGTGCTTGCCCCATCTCGCCTTCAATCTCGGCCTTAGGAACCAACGCGGCGACAGAATCGACAACGATAAGATCCACCGCATTGGATCGTACAAGCATTTCAGCAATCTGAAGTCCCTGCTCCCCCGAGTCGGGTTGCGAGATCAGCAGATCATCGACCTTTACGCCAATTTTTTGTGCGTAAACGGGATCCAGTGCATGTTCGGCATCAATAAAGGCCGCGACTCCCCCCTGAGCCTGAATACGAGCGATGACGTTGAGGGTCAGCGTGGTTTTCCCGCTGGATTCAGGACCGTAAATTTCTACAATTCGTCCCCGAGGGATTCCTCCAATCCCGGTTGCAATATCAAGACTGAGCGCTCCGGTTGGAATGGGCACAACATTTTCATGACGGGAATCGCCCAGCTTCATAATGGCGCCTTTCCCAAATTGTTTTTCGATTTGGGAAAGTGCAAGTTCAAGCGCCTTTTCCTTATCCCCCGCTACTTTTTTGGGGTCGGGTACGGATTTTTCTGTTTTTTTTCGTTCGGTTGCCATAAGTCATTCTCCTTTGTCAATTCCCCTGCCGCCATACTCACTCAGCAAAGCTTCTGGGGACAACTACACTTCCATGGACTCAATAGAACATTTTTAAACAAGAATTTTGTCCTGCCTGAGAAACGGCGATTCTATCGGCCGGTTCACTTTCTGTAAAGATTATTCCCCACCGTAAACCTTCTTTTGTGAATTTCATATAATAAATAATATATATGATTTATAAGAAAAGTCAATTTTCTAGAATATTTTTTTTTCAGTTCCTTGGCGAAGGCGAGAAATGTTACTTCGATGGGTGTATAAAATAAAAGCCCCCAGTAATATGCTGATGGGAAGAAGCCAGCCGATAGCGGGATTTGCCCAGTAAAAAAACGCGACCATGACCGGAAAAGTCAACGCCGCAACGATGGAAGCCATCGAGATAATGTGTGTTATGAACAGCGTGAGGATCCATACCCCGAAGGTTGCCAAGGTCGCGTCCCAGCAAACCGCAAGAAAAACTCCAAGGGACGTGGCCACTCCCTTTCCTCCCTTAAATTTCAACCACACCGGGAATGTGTGCCCAAGAATCGCCGCAATCCCGAGCACCAAAGTAACCGG
Organism: uncultured bacterium; assembly: GCA_964445745.1. GTDB lineage: Bacteria > Omnitrophota > Omnitrophia > Omnitrophales > Aquincolibacteriaceae > UBA1443. The sequence continues at coordinate 26,010 of CAYULU010000012.1, forward strand.
AACTGGCAGTTTGCCGATGCCAAAACAGTAAGGCAAAAGGCACGCAACCCAGCCCTTGAATGCGTCCAGAAAGAGAACCGTTATCCCCCATTTTTTTCCGATCGTACGAAAAACATTGGTGGCGCCGATATTTTTACTTCCATGTTCGCGAATATCGATTCCCTTCAAAAAATAGCCGGCCAGGAAGCCAAATGGAACCGAACCCAGGAGATAAGCGGCTAGAAAAAAAAGAACGATCATGACGGAACCCTTTTTAATCCCTTCGACACATAAATGATGCCGGAGACAACCGTCAAGAATCCGGTCATGTAAGCGACAGGTACTGCCACAGGCCATTTAACAAGAATAAAGATGAGAAGTAGCATCTGGAAAACCGTGGTACTTTTTCCAATCAGATTAGGTTTGGCGTCAAAGGGGATTCGAAGAAAATGAAGGGTGAAAAATCCGATCGAGAGAACCACATCCCGAAAAATAATAGTAATCGTGACCCACAGCGGCGGATGATAAACCATCGTGTCGACAAAAAGAAGACTGATATACCCGCTTAAAAGCAGCAATTTGTCGGCGAGCGGGTCCAGAATTTCTCCAAGCGCTGTTTTTTGCCGAAGAACCCTCGCCAAAATCCCGTCCAGCGCGTCGGTCAACCCTGCTACTGCAAAAATCGCGAGCGCCCAATAGCGCAGATACTCCTTTTCCGGAGAATAAGAAATCAGTGCGGTAATAAAAACCGGAGTTAGAATAATTCTCAGGAGTGTCAGGTAATTCGGGATACTCAAGAAGTGACCGTGTCCGTAGTTTCCTGGGGGTCCTGAGGCGTGCGTGTGGCCTCTTCCGCGGCGACGGTCGGGTGCAAATCCTCTCCAGGCACCGATTCATCCCCCGATCGAACCTTCACGGATACGATCTTGGAAACACCGGGTTCTTCCATCGTTACACCGTAAAGAGAATCCCCCATGGCAATGGTCTTGCGGTTATGCGTAATGATCAGAAACTGAGTGGTGTCAATAAACGATCGCAATACCGCGAGAAAACGATCAATATTGGCCTCGTCAAGCGGAGCGTCCACTTCATCAAGAAGGCAGAAAGGTGAAGGCCGTATTTTGAAGAGCGCAAAAAGAAGCGCAACGGCAGTCAGCGCTTTTTCTCCTCCAGAAAGCAAAGTCATGTTCTGAAGTTTTTTGCCGGGAGGACGAACGACAATATCAATCCCGGAATCTAGCGGATGTTCCTCATCGATCAGCGTAAGGCGGGCATCTCCTCCGCGAAAAAGAGTCTGATAATACTCGCGAAACGTCATCTGCACCTGCGCAAAAGTATCTTCAAAAAGCTGTTTGGTCGTCCGGTTAATTTTTCGGATTGCTTCCATCAGGGAATCTCGGGCATCCTCCAAGTCCTTCTTTTGAGCTACAAGGAAATCGTAACGCTGTTTTAATTCCTGATACTCCTCAATGGCAAGTAAATTGACGGTGCCCAAGGAGTCGACCTTAGTTTGGAGCTGTGTAATATCCTCCTCAACATTCTGAAGCTCCTCAGGGGTAAACGGATAGGCCTGCGGATCCAAATCCGCCAAGTTAAGTCGATAGCGCTGTAGCAACCGTTCTGCAACATTCTTGAGCTGATAATCCAAATCCATGATTTGAAGAGAAATTTGGTGCTGGGTTTCCTGAATTTGCTTCTGTTTTTCCAGAGCGGCATGAATCGCCTCATTTTGCTGATCAAGTTTGGCTTCGGCCGCTGTTTTTTCCTGCCGAAGAAGTTCCAAACTCACATCGACCTCGTGAAGCTGGGATTGATATTCCTGGGCCATACCATGACATCGGGACTCATCTTCCGCAAGTTCTGTATCTTTCGCTTCGAATCGGGCAAGCCCCTCACTTAAAAACACAAGCCGGTCGTTGTCTTTCGCAATGTGCTGGGCAATCAAACGAACTGAATCGTGTAAATGCTGAATCCCTTGCTGATATTGCTCTACCTGGGAACGGACTTGCTGAACTTCCAAAAGAACAATTTCCCGCTCAGAAAGAAGCGATTGGAGTTCGTTCTCTTTTTCCCCCTGAAGGGCATGTATGCGGGATTCCTCGGATTCCCTTTGTCGAAGTTCCGTTTCCAGATGAATTTCTTTTCCAAAAACCTCCTGAGATTCACGAACCATGTCCTGAAGCTCGGTCTGGGTAAGATCCAGCTCTTGCTGAAAAGTAGTAAGCCGTTCCTCGATATTCTTTTTCTCGGTTTCAAACGATTCCCGGCCGATTAATAATTCCGTCTTTTTTGCGCGCAGTGTTTCTGCTTCGGTAAGGAGGTTTCGTTGACCCAAAGCGACCCCTTCAAGATTCCTTTCCGCTGAAGTCATGTCCAACCGAAGTTGGTCGATCTCCTGACGAATCCGAGCCACCTCGCCGCTTCGCGAGAAGGCGAACTCCATGCGGTTTGTATTATTCCAGAAAAATATTTTTTTATCGGGTGTAAAAAGAAAACCGTCCTGGGTAATCAGAAGTGCGCGTGCATCCCCCTGCAAAAATATTTCCAGAGACTGAAGCGGAAATTGCTCGGCAATATAAATATTACTGAGAATTCTGGAAACCGTTTCTTCCCAGCCGCTGGTAGCGGTAACAAACGAGAGTAAGGGCACAAAACCAGCCGACTGATACACGGCCTCCGCGTCCGGGAGATTCGCAAAAGAGGGTAAAAAGTTTTGAAGGAGGATACCCGTCGTAAACGATCGTCTGGCTTTTAACTTTTCCGCCAAGGTTTTTGCGACCGGCAAATCCTGAACAATGACGGATCGGACAAAATGTCCCAGCGCAATATCAAGCGCCCATTCCTTTCCTTCCGCGACCTTGAGCACCGTTTTAAGGTCACGCACCAGTCCCTGTTGCTCCGATTCGCTTTCCGCGATAAAGGCAAGAAACGAACTTTCCTGATGCTCATCAACTTCCGTGAGAACCCGGAGCCGAGAGTCTTTTTCTTTGATTGAAAGTTGAATTTGTTGAATTTTCTCCTCTTGAGCCGTGCGGGTACGCGTTTGCTCGCTCAGTTGTGTTTCTATCAAGGAAAGCCTTTGTTCAAGCGAGCGATACTCGGATTCGTTGGTTTCAATCAACTGCATTGCATTCTTAAGTCTTTGATCCCAAACCGCAATCTCGGCTGAGACGCGAGAAGTTTCAGATTCTTCCCGTTTACGCTGTTGATCAAGATTTTCCTTGAGGGAGCGGTAGCGCTGATATTCGTTCCGCGTGTGAGTGGTTGCTTGGGAAGCTTCCAAAAAATCATGCCGACATTTTTCCAAAGCTTCTTTGCACGCTTGGATCGAAGCCTCATGGCTGTTGAGAGTTGTTTGAACCTGAACGAGACGATCTTGGCACAATGAAAGATCGGTCTCCTGAGTTTTAAGTAACGCCTCCATCTCCCCTTGTTTCTGCTGCCCGGCGCTAAGGGATTGACCTAATTGATCCTGTTCCTGCAAAATCTGACCCCGTTGCTGAGCGATCTCGAGTTTTTTTTCACGCAAAAACTGAGCTTTTTGATCATTCGTTTCGATCTTGGAAAGAACCCCATACCTCTCCGATTCTTTTTGCTGGTAACGATCCAGAACATCCTTGAGCAGACCCTCCTGCTGGGCCAGTTGAACCTGAGACTCTGATAACACCACCTCAAGACGGCTTAGCTCATTTTTTTGAGACTGGATTTTTTCGTTGAGCTGAGAAGTTTGTGCCTCAATTTGTCCTTGAAACAAAAAGGCTCTTTTTATTTCCAGCGACTTGAGTCTTTCGAGTTCGACCTTATATTTTTCTGCGCGTTTGGCCTGCCGCTCCGCATACTGAATATTTTTTTGAACCTCAAGAACGATATCGTTCAAGCGCTTAAGGTTGTCCTCGGTTCGTTCCAGTTTTCGAATCGATTCATCTTTTTTTGCTTTGAATTTTGCAATCCCCGCCGCTTCCTCGATAAGAAACCGACGTTCCTCGGGATCCGCTTTGAGAATGTAGTCGATCCGGCCTTGTTCAATCATGGAGTACGAAGAAGAACCGATGCCGGTATCGAGGATGAGATCCTGCAAATCCTTGAGCCGGCAAATAGTCTTATTGAGAAGATATTCGCTTTCCCCGGTTCGGTAAAGACGGCGAGCAATTGTCACATCGTTATATTCAATCGGTAGCGTACGATCAGAGTTATCAATCGTGAGAGAGACTTCAGCGAACGCAAGAGGTTTACGGACTTCGGTCCCGTTGAAAATGACGTCTTCCATGGAGGAACCGCGAAGAATTTTAGCGCTACGTTCCCCAAGGACCCACCGAATCGAATCAGAAACATTGCTTTTTCCGCATCCATTCGGGCCGACAATGCAAGTCACACCGCGGTCAAAAAAGACGTCGGTTTTATCCGCAAACGATTTAAACCCTACAATTTCGAGTTTTTTAAGACGCATGTTTCATCACTTTCAGAATAGTTTTTTCGAAAAAGACCTTCTTGGATATTAATCGGCAGACAGGGTGGGTGTCTAAAGGAAGAAAATTTGAAAAATTACTCTTCGAAGGCCTTGAATGCGATGCAGGCATTATGGCCTCCGAAACCCAGCGAATTGGACAAAGCAATCCGCACCTTCGTTTTTTCCGCCTGATTAGGGACGTAGTTCAGATCACAGTCAGGATCAGGGTTTTTGTAATTGATGGTAGGCGGTACAATTTGATCACGAATAGCTAGTACACAGGCGACCGCTTCAACCGCTCCGGCCGCTCCGAGGAGATGTCCGGTCATCGATTTTGTGGAACTCACTTTGGTTTTATAAGCATGATCCCCCAGAGCTTTTTTGATCGCAAGGGTCTCAACTTTATCATTGAGGTAAGTCGATGTTCCATGGGCATTGATATAATCGACTTCGTCGGGTCGGATGCCGGCTTCTTTAATTGCGTTAAGCATGCATCGCGCAGCGCCTTCCCCGGAAGGATCCGGGGCCGTGATATGACTCGCATCCGACGTCATGCCGTATCCGACAAACTCCGCAAGAATTTGTGCGCCGCGTTTTTTAGCGCGTTCGAGCTCTTCTAAGATGACCACACCACAACCTTCACCCATCACAAATCCAGCGCGACTTGCATCAAACGGACGAGATGCCGTCAATGGATCTTCGTTTAATGTGCTTAAAGCCTTCATGGCGTCAAAGCCGCCAAAACCAAGCGGTGTGATACAGGCCTCCGTCCCGCCTGCAAACATGACATCAGCTTCACCCCGCTGAATAATCTTGAAGGCGTCTCCAATCGCATTCGATCCTGTAGCACAAGCGGTAGCAACACAGGTGGAAGGCCCCTTCAAACCCAACGCAATCGAAATTTGTCCGGGCGCCATATTCACAATTAACATAGGAATCAGAAAGGGGGAAATTCGTCCCGCCCCTTTCTCCATTAGAACCCTATGCTGTTCCTCAATCACACGAAGACCACCGATTCCGGAACCCACGAGAATGCCAAATCGCTCGACATCCTCTTTCGAAAGATCCAGCTTGGAATTTTCAAGCGCCATTTTTGCACTCGCAATCCCAAACTGCACAAATCGATCCGTCTTCTTTGTGTCCTTAATTGTCTGATATTGGGTGGGATCAAAACCCTTGACCTCGCCGGAAACTTGCGAATTAAAAGGGGTCGGGTCGATCTGGGTAAGACGACCCGTCCCGCTTTTTCCGGCAAGAAAACCCTGCCAGGTATCTTCAGCGTTGTTGGCAATAGGAGTAATCGCGCCAACACCCGTTATAACTACACGTCGCCGCATTTGGGTTCCTTAATTGATATGGTACTTACTGAAACGTAGGAAGGTAAATGGAACGCTTATTTCTGTCCCGATTTTTCTTCAATATACTTGACTGCATCGCCGACCGTTTGAATCTTTTCGGCGTCTTCGTCCGGAATTTCGGTTCCAAACTCTTCTTCAAACGCCATCACAAGCTCAACCGTGTCAAGCGAATCCGCTCCAAGATCATCCACGAAAGATGCTTCGGGTACAACCTCTTCGGCTTTCACACCAAGCTGTTCGACAATAATTTCTGTGATTTTTTCCTGGACTCCCATGATTCCTCCTTTAATGATTTGAGACCTTGTTGCTTGAAAAACCTGTTAAATTACAAGACCGCCGTCCACTACAATTGTTTGTCCTGTAACGTACGATGATGCATCTGAAACTAGAAATACGGCAACATTCGCAATATCTTGAGGCTCCCCAAGCCGTCCTAACCCGATATGCTCTTTCATTTTTTCTATCAACTCAGGCGAAAGCTTGTCCGTCATCTTGGTCTTGATGAAGCCAGGCGCAATTGCATTTGCGCGTATATTACGTTTGGCCAATTCCTTTGCTGTCGTCCTCGTCAGTGCAATCATACCGCCTTTGGAGGCCGAATAATTTGCCTGTCCTGCGTTGCCGGCAATTCCGACGATGGAGGCGATATTGACAATCGCTCCGGACCGCTGCTTCATCATGGGCCGAGCGCATGCTTTGGTAAAGAGAAACGCGCTCTTCAGATTAATTGAAAGAACATCGTCCCAATCCTGCTCGGACATCATCGCAAGCAATCCATCTTTCGTAATGCCCGCGACGTTCACGAGTATATCGATGCGGTCATGAGTGTCAAGGGCAATCTTGACGATTTCATTCACTTCATCTCCATTAGCCACATGACCTTGCGTCAATGTGACCGCCGGGCTTCCCGCCTGCTTCGCCAGAGCTTCCGTCTCTGTCAAAAATTCTTTTTTAAGGTCCGAAAGTACCAGCTTGGCGCCCTCTTTCGCGAATGCAATAGCAATCGCTTGGCCAATTCCGCGGCCGGCTCCGGTGATTAAAGCGACTTTATCTTTAAGTTGCATGATCAGTTCTCCTATGGATTTAAAATTGCAAGTTGCGCATCTTCTTGCGCCAAGTCTGACATCGTTCCAATACTAAAAACTTTTATTTCCGGTTGACATTTTTTTGCAAGTCCCTTCAAGACCTTTCCGGGTCCCATTTCGACGCACGTGAGAATTCCTTCCGCCTTAATAGCCGCCATGGTCATTACCCATTGAACCGAACAAGTCAACTGCTTCGCCAGGAGATCACGGATGGAATCCGGCTCCGTTACTTTTTGCGCAGTCACATTAGGTATAAAAAGACACTTTGGCGCATGGATCGTTGTACTCTTCAGAGCAATCTCCAGTTTTTCCCGTGCCGGTTTCATCAAGGATGAATGAAATGCTCCTCCCACTTTCAACGGAATTGCCCGTTTAGCCCCTTTTGCTTCCGCAATCGGGCAAGCGCGTTCGATTGATTCCCGCGAACCCGACAAAACCGTTTGCTCCGGCGTATTTAGATTTGCAATTTCGCAACCCGATTCTTGTGCCACTTCCCTGCACTTTTCGATCTCGAGACCGAGAATCGAAGCCATCGTGCCTGGATTTTGCGAGGCGGCCGCCTCCATCGATTCAGCGCGAATTTTAATCAGCCGCAGTGCGTCCTCAAAAGAGATCGATTCTGCAGCTGTGAGTGCCGTAAATTCACCCAAGCTGAGGCCCGCTGTAAGCGCAGGCTGGATCCCGGGGTTTTTCTCGCGGAACGCTTCAAGCGCAGCCATGCTCGTGACAAAAATAGCGGTCTGAGCGTAAAGAGTTCGGGCGAGTTCGGATTCGGGGCCTTCAAAACAAATTTTAGAAATCGAGTAACCCAGCAATGAATCGGCAACTTCGTAAATCTTCCGTCCCGCCGGACTCTGTTCAAAAATATCTTTCCCCATCCCCACAAACTGAGCGCCTTGCCCGGGGAATAAAAAACCTATTTGCCGCATGTCATCACCACTTGATAAGATTTGCAGCCCAAGTCAATCCGCCGCCAAACGCAACGAGAACCACAAAATCCCCTTTTTGAATCGCTCCGGTCTTGACGGCCTCGTACAATGCCACGGCCGTTGAAGCACTTGACATATTTCCGTACCGATCCACATTAATAAAAATCTTGTCGAGCGGCATTTCCAGCCGGTCTGCCACAGCCTGAAGGATTCGATGATTAGCTTGATGAGGAATGAGCCACGCAAGGTCTTTGACTTGAAGATTTTCGTGTTTCAAAACCTCACGGACCGCCTGCTCCATCGTCTTGACCGCGATTTTAAAAAGCTCCGGCCCCGCCATTCGTAAGTAGTGAAGACCGTTCCGGACACTTTCTTCACTCGGCGGGATCATTGAGCCTCCCGCAGGAATCTGAAGGATGTCACTGGCATTTCCATCCGCCCCAAGATTGGACGCCAGAATCCCGTGACCATCCGGGGAACGTGAAACGACCGCCGCTCCGGCTCCGTCTCCGAAAAGCACGCAAGTGCCCCGGTCTTTCCAGTTGATAAATTTTGTAATCGTCTCGGAGCCCACTACAAGCACATTCTTGTAAACACCCGATTTCACAAAACTTTCGGCAATCGCAAGCGCATACGGAAAGCCGGAACAAGCCGCTGCCATATCAAAGGCACCGCACGTTGCACCGAGTTTGGCCTGCAGATAACAAGCTGTGGACGGAAAAAGCATGTCCGGTGAGATAGTCGCAACAATAATAAGATCAATATCTTTGACAGTCAGCCCGGCATTTTGAATCGCCTCCTGAGCCGCCGGCAATGCGAGATCGCTCGAAGACTGGTGAGGCGCCGCAATGTGACGCTCCCGGATACCGGTTCTCGTACGGATCCATTCGTCCGTCGTCTCCACAATCTTTTCGAGGTCAAAATTGGTGAGAACCTTTTCAGGAAGATAAGCTCCAAGCCCTGAAATAGCCGCTCGGTACGGTGCTGTCATAGTCGTAAGGGGTTCCTAAAAAATCATTCGGCAGGCGAATTTCGAACTGAATTCGCAGCTGACGGATTAAGGTATGGTGTCATGGACTCGACAATTTGCGCGTTAACCTGGGTTGTCACAAGTTCTCCCGCGACTCGAATCGCGTTACGAATCGCGAGGGCTGAAGAAATGCCGTGGCTGATGATAACATTACCGTTAACACCCAAAAGAGGGGCGCCACCCGCCTCTTCATAGTTAGTATCCCGCTGAAGGTTCGCAAGCGCCGGTTTCAAAAACCATGCTCCAATCGCCGAAATGGGATTTTTGTGGAGCTCCCGGCTAACAAGCGATATCGAAGTCTCAAGAACGCTCTCAATCATCTTGAGACAGACGTTTCCGACAAACCCGTCACAGATGATACAGTCCGCTTTGCCGGTAAAAAAGTCCCGCCCTTCAATATTTCCGATAAAATTAAGCGACGATTCCCGCAAAAGTTTGTAGGCCCCTTTCAACACGTCGGTCCCTTTAGATTCTTCCTCTCCAATATTAAGGAGACCGATGGAGGGGCGTTTTTTCTTGATGATATTTTTAGCAAAAACATCCGCCATGATTGCGTATTGAAAAAGTTCATAGGCCGAAGGATTGAGGTTGGCCCCGACATCCAGCGTCACACACATCCCGTGCATGGTGGGAATAGTAATGGCAATGCCTGGCCGTTTAACTCCGGGAAGCATTCCAAGGTTTAGCAAAGATGCCGCCACCATGGCCCCCGTATTACCGGCAGACATGGCCGCATCCACTTCTTTTTTCTGAAGGAGGTCGATACAGATGCTAATCGATGAATTCTTTTTCTTCTTGAGAGCGGCTACGGGCGTTTCGCCCATCCCAACGACTTCGGTGGCTTCCACGATCGTAATCTTGCCGCCAAGAACCTTATGCTTGTTTAACTCAGATTTCAGGATGTCTTGCGGGCCGACGAGAACGATCTCAAGATGTTTAAAATCGTTGGCGGCCATCACGACCCCTTCAACGACGACGGACGGGCCGTGGTCTCCTCCCATTCCGTCCACGGCAACTCTAACCATTAGGAAGCCTTTTCCTTGGATTTAACCTTGATCGTTTTGACCAGCTTCCCTTTATAATAGCCGCAGGCGCGGCAAACCCGGTGCGGAAGGATAAACGCCTTGCACTGAGGGCACTGGGTTGCTGACTTAAGCTTCAGGGCATCGTTCGCCCGGCGAAGCCTTGTCCGTGTATTCGAATGTCTCCTTTTCGGATTTGCCATCTTATGACTCCTTTTTCGAATTCAATTTTTTGATAACAGGAAATGAATGATAACCGGATTGTCGACATTTGCAAGTATTTTCATTAAGATCCGTACCACAAACCGGACACAATCCCTTGCAATTTTCTTTACAAAGATAAACGAGAGGACGATCCAAAATCAGCAGTTCACGGACATGATCCAGAGGATCAATAATTTCTTTCCCCTCGGTCTCATAGATCCAGTCGAAATTCTCACAGAGATGTGTTTGTTTTTCCTTAAGACATCGTCCGCAGGTCTGCAGTAACCGCGTGGTCAATGTCCCTTCAAATCGCAGTGTATTAGAGTTTTTTTCCGCGAACCCTTTAACTCGGACCGGTTCCGTATATCGAAAATCGGGAAATTCCACCTCGATGCTTTTCGGGTCATACTCGCCCTCGACGGGCACGCGAACGCCTTCTTTAAAATCAGCAATCAGAAATTTCAACATAAGATTAGCCTTTGAATTTTTCGAGCAGGCGCCGGGCGACAAGCTTCGGCACATATTTTGTGACATCTCCCTGCAACTGCGCGATCTCCTTCGCGAGCCGGGAGGAAAGAAAAAAATGATTTTCGGACGGCATTAAAAAAACCGTATCAATGTCGGGCGCCAGATGACGGTTCGTTAGCGCCATTTGAAATTCGTAATCAAAATCCGAAGTAGCTCGAATCCCGCGAATGATGGTCGAGGCTCCCGTTTTTTTTGCAAAATCCACTGTCAACCCGTCCCAGGATTCCACCGTCACGACAGAATATTTTTTGACGGCGTCCTGGAGAAAATGGATCCGCTCACGGGTCGTGAAAAGCGTTTTTTTTGCTGCATTTGACGCGACGACCACGACAACGTTTTCAAACAGGGAAAGTGCCCTTTCAATCAGGTCAAGATGACCGAACGTGACGGGATCAAAGCTCCCCGGATATATAGCTTTTTGTTTTTTCATTAGCGGATTCCAGACGAAACAGGAACGAGAGACTTGCTTGCCCGATCTGTTTGGTTCGAACAAGTTTCAGTTTTTTTAATTCTTCATGCGGGATCGACTCATGGTTCGAATGCCCGACCACCACCTGTCCAAACGGCTGGACAAGGTCCATCTCATCAAGCTTGAAAAGTGTCTTGCGCACCAATCCTTTGTTGAACGGCGGATCCACGAAAACCAGGGGAAACGCCTGCCCCAGCTTATTGAGCTTGCGAATTCCCGCGAGAACGTCCAGAGAAAGGACAACTCCCTGCTTTTCAAGTCCCAGCGATGCCAGATTCCGTTGAATACAGCTTTTCGCCCAGGGCGCTCGATCGACAAAGGTTGCGGAAAGAGCCCCGCGACTGAGCGACTCAAGTCCGATGCTTCCCGATCCCGCGTACAGATCAAGAACATGCTTTCCAAACACAAAAGACCCCACAATGTTGAACAGGGTTTCTTTGGTTCGATCCGTCATGGGTCGAGTGAGCCGGGTTTTCGGAAAATCAATATGCCGTGATTTGAATTTACCTGAGATGATTCGCATGCGGGCGGTATTTTAATCGTTTTTGGGGATTTGTTCGAGATATTTTTGTATCCAGTGATTCGGATTCTTCAAAATTGCAAGATCCAGCCCATTGGCCACGGCCACCGCTTTTTCCCTTGCGGTCACCAACATCGATTCATCCGTTGCAAGATTCGCCACCCGAAAAAACGGGACGCCAGCCTGGCGGGTTCCGAGCAGGTCCCCTTGGCCCCGTAGCTTCAGGTCTTCTTCTGCAATAAGAAATCCGTCATTTAACTTGGTTAAAAGGCGAAGCCTCTTTTTTCCGTCCTCCGTCGAGGGCTCTCCAAACAAAAAACATTCCGACTCCAGAGTTCCCCGGCCAATCCGACCCCGAAGCTGATGAAGCTGAGCCAACCCAAATCGATCGGCATTTTCTATAATCATGACCGTCGCGTTCGGCTGATCCACTCCGACCTCGATGACCGACGTCGCCACAAGAGCATGAATTTCTCTCCGGCCAAAAGCCCTCATGATCGCCTCCCGGTCCGATCGATCCAGTTTGCCGTGGACCAAGCCGACCTTGAACTCAGGAAACACCTCTTTTTGAAGACGTAAATATTCTTTTTTGGCCGCACGCTGATCTGCTTTTTCCGATTCTTCAATGACGGGAAACACGATATAAGCCTGCTCCCCCTTTGAAAGACGCTGCGCAACGTGGCGAAAAACCTCCGTCTGCTTAGCGCGGGAAATCCAGTAAGTAGCGATGGGTTTTCGTCCCTTTGGCATTTCACGCATAAGGCTGATATCGAGATCGGCAAAAAGAGTGAGCCCAAGCGTCCTCGGAATCGGCGTCGCAGTCATGACCAACTGATGCGGGCGCGGCGATCGCTGAAACAGTTGCCCTCGCTGATGCACTCCGAATTTGTGTTGTTCATCAATCGTCACCATTGCAAGGTTATGAAAAACAACGTCCTCCTGAAGCAGGGCGTGAGTTCCCACCAGCACGGCAAGATCGCCCCGCTTGAGCATGGCGTTAATCCTCCGGCGATCGTCCTCCCCGACACTTTTAGTGAGAAGTTCGACCGTAATATTCAAAGGAGTTAAAAAACGGGATAGAGTCCGGAAATGCTGTTCAGCCAGAATTTCAGTCGGAACCAGAAACGCCGACTGAAAGCCGGCCCGGGCCGTGAGAAAGAAAGCAAACGCCGCAACAACCGTTTTCCCCGATCCCACATCCCCCTGCAAAAGGCGGTTCATGGGGACCTGGGACCCCACGTCATTTTCGATCTCACGCATGGCACGCTCCTGGCTTCCCGTCAGCTCAAACGGAAGTGCCTTTTTAAATACCTCGAAGCACCCAGGCCCCGGGTGAATGACCGGGGATTGAAACTGGGTCCGCAACGTCTTGACCCGGATCAGAAGATTCAAAGTAAAAGAAAAAAAATCGTCAAAAACAAGTCGCCGTCGCGCCCGAGACTGGTCCTCAAAAGTGCCCGGAAAATGCATGTCGTGAAGAGCCCTGTCCAGCGAGACAAATCCCATGTCATTTCGCAACGGAGATGGCAGATGATCCACGATCGTTTCATTCAGGTGCTTTTCAATCGCATCTTTCATAATCATCCGGAGGGACCGCTGAAAAAGTCCCTCCGTCAGCGGATAAATCGGAACAATTCTGCCGACATGAGCGGAATCCTCATCAGCTCGATCCATGATTTCAAATTCAGGATTAGCCAACTGAAGGCGTCCCTCATAATTCTCAAGTTTTCCGTAGAGAACGACCCACTGTCCGGCCTCAAAGGTCCGGCGCAAATAAGGCTGGTTAAAAAAAACCGCTCGGAGGGTTCCGGAATCATCGCCCAAAAGCACCTCGAGAATCGGCATTTTGCGAATCGGTTTAAATTTGACTTCCAGAATCTCACCGCGGCATGTTGCCGGTTCCCCAAGCGGAAAGGATGCAAGCGAATGAAATCGGGAGCGGTCTTCATAACGTCGGGGAAAAAGGTAAAAAAGTTCTTTGAGGGAATGAATTCCAAGCCGGTGGAATATCTCGGCACGCCTGGGGCCGATCCCTTTCACATAGCGGATGTCGGATGTCCCCGCGGGATAGTGCGAATGAGATTCTGAAAGAGAGTTCATTGGCTCCGTAAACCAAAAAGGACAGCCCGGCAAACAACGGCAGGGCTGTCCTTTTGAGAAAAATCTGTTTATTTCGTGACGGTGTCGTCCGCCTTTTGAACAGCGTCAGCCAAAAGATTTTCGGCGGATACCTCAGCCGCATCAAGCGTTTCTTTAACGGCCTTGGTTTCAGCCGCAACCGTTTCCGTGGAAGCAGTCGTCGCTTCCTGAGCGGCAGAATCCGATTGTTTGATCTTGTCCAAAGCCTGGCGTATCTGATCAACGTCCAGAGGCGCCTGGTTCGTCTGAGCGTGAAAAAGCGACCGGCTTTTCTGAATTTCCAGCGCGTTGAGCCCAATGCAGGTCAAGAGAAACAACACGGCACAAACACTGGTCGCTTTGGTGAGAAACGAAGATGCCTTGGTTCCTAGAAGAGACTGGACATTTCCTCCGCCAAACGACGCGCCCGTCAGTCCCTGACCGCGTCCGGCCTGAAGAAGAATAACCAGAATCAAAACCAAACACACCACCACGTGCAAAATGATCATGACAAGATTCATGCGTTCACCCCCGATTCGTGTGCCATCTGCGCTTCCCGAATAATCTGGGCAAATGTTTCTGCCTTGAGCGAGGCGCCCCCCACGAGTGCGCCGTCGATATTCGGTTTTTCCATCAGTAATCGCGTATTATCCGGTTTAACACTCCCGCCATAAAGGATCGGCACCTTAACACCCAGTTCTTTCCCGAAACGCTCGTTCAGGAGGCGGCGAATGTAGGAATGCATCTGTTCCGCTTGGTCCGGGGTCGCCGTCTTTCCGGTTCCAATCGCCCAAACCGGTTCGTACGCAATGACAACCTTCGAGATATCATCTTTTTCAAGATTTCCGACACATTCGTCAAACTGGGTTTTGACCACATCAAAGTGGGCTTTGGCCTCCCGCTCTGCAAGTGTTTCCCCAACACAAACAATCGGAACGAGACTGTATTTAAGCGCTGTTTTGACTTTTTCATGAATCAGAATATCGTCTTCCTTGAAGTACTGCCTCCGCTCGGAATGTCCCAGAATGACAAATCGGCAGCGAACATCTTTCAGCATTGTCGGCGAAATTTCACCCGTAAAGGCCCCTTCTGGTGCAGAATACATATTCTGCGCACCCAGCTCAATCGGCGTATCGGTCAGAACTTTTGAAACTTCCGAAAGCGCGATAAACGGAGGGCAGATCACGATTTCAACATTCATCACCGGGTGAACGGCGGCTTTCAATGTTTGAACGAGCGTTACGGCTTCTGAAGCCGTCTTGAACATTTTCCAGTTTCCGGCAATTAAAGGTTTTTTCTTCATGAGCAGCTTGAACAGCACCCTTTCTTGGTTGGTTCTTTATCGAGAAGCGCGGCCACCCCCGGAAGTGTCTTTCCTTCCACGAGTTCAAGTGACGCGCCACCTCCAGTTGAGATATGAGAAATTTTATCAGCGACTCCCGACTGATTGACCGCCGCGACCGAATCGCCACCGCCAATCACCGTTACACAATCAGGTAGTTCAGCGATTGCCTGCGCAATCCCCATCGTGCCGGCAGCAAATTTCGGAAACTCAAAAACGCCTACCGGACCGTTCCAGAATACTGTTTTAGCTCCCTGAAGTGCGCCTTTGAATTTTTCAACCGTCATGGGACCAATATCCATTCCCATCTGGTCCTTTCCGATATTACCGCGCGCGACATGCTTCGGCTCCGCGTCAGCCGCAAATTCTTTCGTCACAATATGATCGATGGGCAGGTAAAGATAAATATGAGATTCATATGCCTTTTGCAAGATTTTACGCGCCGTATCGATCATGTCTTCTTCAATCAGAGAATTGCCGATTGAAAGACCTTTGGCCTTCATGAATGTGTAAGCCATTCCACCGCCCACAATAAGCCGATCAACTTTGGAAAGAAGGCTCTCAAGCACCGCGATCTTTGAAGAAATCTTGGCGCCCCCGATCAAAGCAACGAAAGGTCGGGCTGGATTTTTCACAATCTTTTCCTCAAGATACACCAGTTCCTTTTCCATCAAAAAACCCGCCACGGCCGGTAAAAATTTTGCCACCGATTCTGTCGAGGCATGCGCCCGATGTGCGGTTCCAAACGCATCATTCACAAAAAGATCCCCGTACTGAGCAAGGGCCTTTCCCATAATGTCCCGCTCCGCGGGCTCTTTCGCTTTTTCTTCCTTGTGAAACCGGGTGTTTTCTAGCATCAGGATTCCCCCCGGAGGAATCGCCTTTACCATGGCATCCGTCTCGGGACCCATGCAGGACGGGGCAAGCTTGACTTCCTTGCCGAGCAGTTTCGCAAGTCGCTCCGCCACCGGAGCCATTTTATGTTTGCTTTCGAGATACTTTGCTTCATCAAACGGTTTCCCGTCTTTCTCCGCTTTCTCTCGTGCCTTCTTTGTATCCTTTTTAGGATCCCCGAGATGGGACATCAGAACCAGACTTTTCGCACCCTGATCGAGGACATACTTGATGGTGGGTAAAGCGGCCTTGATACGCGTCTCGTCCTGGACCACGCCGTCTTTCATGGGGACGTTAAAGTCCACCCGCATTAACACACGTTTGCCGCGAATTTCGATGTCCTTGACTGTTTTCTTTTCCATGATGGTTCCTTGTCAGGTTACAGGGACGGTTCTTGCCGATTCCGCAATGAACCGTCCCTGAGTCCAGTTTACTTAACGCCGTCTTTCTTCGCCATAAATCGGAGAAGATCGATCACACGATTGGAATAGCCCCATTCGTTATCGTACCAGGAAACAAGCTTGAAAAAACGCTTTTCCCCCTTCAGGTTATTCTGAAGCGTCGCGAGTGAATCATAAATCGAGGAACGGTTGTCGTGAATAAAATCCGTCGACACCAGCTCTTCAGTTGCCACGCCCAGGATGTCCTTCAGGTAACTTTGCGAAGCCTTCTTCAGAAGAGCGTCAATCTCTTCAATGGAAGTGTCTTTGAGAGTCCGGAAAGTCAGGTCGACGACCGAAACGTTCGGCGTGGAAACGCGGAACGCCATACCGGTCAGCTTTCCTTTTACGGCAGGTAACACTTCCCCGACCGCCTTAGCCGCACCCGTCGTTGAAGGAATAATATTGATCGCCGCCGCACGACCGCCGCGCCAATCCTTTTTCGAAGGCCCATCGACCGTTTTTTGTGT
>CAYULU010000013.1:0-33671 GCA_964445745.1 uncultured bacterium
CAATCAAAATTTCCAGGATTATTTTCAGCTATATCAATTTCATCAACGAAAAAGTCTGGATGAAAAACCGTTCTTGATTGTAATCTGGCGAATTTCAGTGCCAGCCAGACTCGGGCAAAAGATTACAAGCTATTTTGAATTTTTGCGCTCTACCGAAAACGAGAATGGCAGATCAAATTCGCAATTACTTTCTCGTGCTTACTTAGAACCGGTTTCACAAGTGTTTCCAACCCGTTGGTTCGCAAGAGGTTTAAAAATACAAAAGAATCTCATCAAAACCAATTCGAACACCCAAACCTGCCGCGAGGAACAGCCCGCATCGCACATGGCAGGGATTATCAGTAGATATCCGAAACTGCAATCTAACAATCTTAAACGTACCTTCGGCCCAACACGGTAAGATCATCCACCATCAAAGGCTACAATGACCGTTCCTTTAAGACTTCTCAAAATGCTGGGGATTGCAATCACCATCCCCACAACGTTGATTTCGGGACCGCTTGCTGGCTTTTTGATCGCAAGCTGGCTCATCAATAAGTGGAATTTTAGTCCGAACTGGATTATGATATGCATACTTTTGGGTCTTCTAGGTTCCTCGATCCAAACCACACGGCTCATTAAACACCTCTACAAGGAAAGTAGATCAAGCTAACGATGGAACATACAGTAACTCCACTTACACAGGCCGCTCACGCGGTCGCTCAGTCGCACGGAGAAGCTCACGAACTTCCTAATTTTCTGGGCATCCTGAATCAACTTTTTCCGGATTGCACGATCTTTGATTTTTTCCATCGGTGGGAAAACGTCATTTTTTCGGTTCTAGTGGTGGGGTTTATCAGCTGGCGGGCCATCGTCGCAGCCAAATCCGGGCAATTCATCCCAAAAAGTGCACAAAACGTTTGGGAGGCAGTTACAGAAGGGCTCACCTCTTTTGTAACCGGAATTCTCGGCCCCAGAGGGATCGAACATGTGCCGTTTCTCGGAACTCTCTTCATTTATATCCTTTTTGACAACTGGCTTGGACTGGTTCCCCTCATGAAATCTCCCACAAGTGCCTGGAGCACCACTATCGCACTCGCCCTGGTCACCATCGCGTATGTGCACACCATCGGGATCCGGGAACAAGGATTTTTAAATTACCTTAAACATATGGCGGGAAATCCGCAGGGGGTCGTGGGACTTGCGCTCATTCCTTTGATGCTCGTCATTAATGTCACCGTCGAATACCTGGCCGTTCCACTTTCCCTTTCCCTCCGGCTTTTCGCAAACATTTCCTCAGAAGACCGACTTCTTTACAAATTCGCCGAACTGAACGTCATGTATAAATTTCTTCCCTTTTTCTTCCAGCTTTTTGCTAATATTCTTGTCATTATTTTCAGCCTCGTACAGGCGTTTGTCTTTCTATTGCTTTCAACGGTTTACATTTCACTCATCATGCCTCATGAGGATCACAGCCCGAAGGACACGCCTCAGGATCAAAAATTAAAAACTATTCATCATTAACCATAAAACGCAGAAGGAGATTTTTTTATGACCCCAGAAACCGCTTTAGGATTTGCACTACCCCTTGGCCTTGCCATCACCGCCTTTGGCTCCGCGCTTGCGCTCGGCAAAGCCGTGGCCGCAGCTATGGACGCGACGGGTCGCCAACCCGAGGCCTCCGGGAAAATCCTTGTCAATATGATGGCCGGTTGCGCCTTGATCGAAGCTCTGACGCTTTACGCGCTTGTTTTCGGTTTCGTGCTCATGGGCAAGATCTAGTCGGGATCGTCGGGAACCATGGAATATTTTCAGGAAAACATCCGCCTGGGTGAGGTTTTTGTTCAGCTCATTGCCTTCTTGATCGTTTTTTTTACACTCAAGAAATTCGCCTGGAAACCACTCACCAACGTCATCAAATCCCGCCGGGAACGGATTGAACAGGAATGGGCGGGGATCGAAAAGATGAAATCGGAACTCGCCGCCCTAGAAACAGAATATCGCGCACACCTACAAAAGATTGAAGAAGAATCGCGAGTCAAAATGCAGGAGGCCGTGCAAGACGGCCGCCGGATTGCGCGTGAAATCCAGGAAAAGGCTCGTACTGAGTCCCAAGCTTCTTTTGAAAAAGCAAAGGAAAACATTGAATTGGAATGTGAAAAGGCACGGATCAACCTTCGGCGAGAAATCGCAAAGCTTTCCCTCCAGATCGCTGAAAAGGTGGTTCGGGAAAAAATGGACTCGTCTCAGCACGAAAAAAAGGCCCTGGAACTTATCGAGGAACTTGAGGGTAAATTATGAACATGACCCTCGTAAGCGTCCGTTACGCACGCGCCCTCTTTGAACTCGCCGGGCAATCGGGGGAACTGGTCCCAACAGACCAGTGGCTAACCCGTTTTTCGGAAGAAACAAAACGCTATCCAAAGGTGCGTTCGCTCATGCAAAATCCTATTATCTCCACAGTTGAAAAAACCGCTTTCCTGGAGAAACTGTTCCCGGTAAGCATACCTGTGCTCCTTAAGAATTTTCTGAAAGTTCTTGTCGAAAAAAAACGTTTTCTGCTTTTTCCGGAAATTCGAGATATTTTTCACGCCATGTTTGAGCAACAACAAGGGATCCTCGAAGTAGAACTATTATCGGCCACTCCGTTCTCAGGAAAACTCCAGGAAAAACTCAAGCAGGTTCTCGGATTGAAACTTCGCTCCGAGATTCGAATCATTCCCAGAACGGAACCTTCCCTGCTTGGCGGGTTTTTGCTCCGCTTTGCCGGTAAAGAAATCGATTGTTCTTTTAAAAACCGTTTTTATGAGATTGAACAGCAATTATTAACCCGTTAAAAAAGGGAAATAGGTTGTAAGGGATAGGCAAAAAACTTGCTCGATCCTTACCCTCTAGACCACACCCTGAGTTTCGAAGGAACTTATGCTAAAACCCGAAGAAGTCACACAAATTATTGAAAAAGAAATTCAGAAATACCAAACCAAGCTATCCCTTGAATCCGTTGGATACGTGCTTCAGGTCGGGGATGGGATCGCCCGTGTCTACGGTCTTGATGAAGCCATGGCCGGAGAACTGGTCCTGTTCCATAACGGAGTCTCAGGCATGGTGCTCAACCTTGAGCACCACCATGTCGGAGTCGTGATCTTCGGCGCTGACCGGGAAATCAAAGAAGGCGATCAGGTCAAAAGAACGGGCAAAATCGCTCAGGTCCCGGTCGGAGAAGGCCTGAAGGGACGGGTCGTCAATCCCCTCGGAGACCCTATCGACGGCAAAGGGCCTGTCATTTCTACCAAAATGCGCCCCGTCGAATCGATCCCCCCTTCCGTTGTCGAACGCCAACCCGTCAAGGAACCTCTCCAAACCGGCATTAAGGCGATTGACTCTATGATCCCGATTGGACGGGGCCAGCGTGAACTTGTGATCGGTGACCGTCAAACGGGGAAAACTGCGATCCTGATCGATGCGATTATTAATCAAAAAAATTCGGGGGTTCATTGTATCTATGTCGCAATCGGCCAGAAACTCTCGACCGTCGTGGCCATCCGGGACACTCTTGAAAAATATGGAGCCATGGAATACACCACGATCGTATCGGCCTCATCCGAAGATCCGGCACCTCTTCAATACCTCGCGCCTTATTCCGGGGCCGCAATCGGCGAAGAATCCATGTATTCGGGAAAACATGCGCTCGTGGTCTATGACGACCTGTCAAAACATGCAACAGCCTACCGTCAGCTCTCGCTCCTTTTACAGAGACCCCCGGGACGCGAAGCTTTCCCCGGAGACGTTTTTTATCTTCATTCCCGCCTTCTGGAACGTGCCGCCAAGCTACACGACGATCTCGGAGGCGGATCCATGACCGCCCTCCCGGTCATCGAAACCCAACTTGGCGATATTTCGGCGTACATTCCCACCAACGTTATTTCGATTACGGACGGACAGATCTACCTGGAGAGTGACCTCTTTTTTGCCGGCGTCCGCCCCGCGATTAATGTTGGATTGTCAGTTTCACGTGTGGGGGGAAACGCGCAGACCAAAGCGATGAAGCAGGTTGCGGGAATGCTCAGACTTGCGCTCGCCCAGTATCGCGAACTCCAGGCTTTTGCACAATTGTCCACGGATCTTGATAAGGCAACCAAAGATCAGCTTGCCCGGGGCGAACGTATGACCGAGCTCCTCAAGCAAAACGATTTAAGCCCCATGCCTCTCGAGCACCAAGTCGTCACCATCTTTGCCGGAAATGAAGGCCTTCTGGATGATATTCCCATCGAAAAGATCAAAGATTTTGAAAAGGGTCTCCTCGATTTTATCGACAAGAATTATCTGGATGTTTTCCATGAGATCTCTGAGAAAAAAACAATTTCAGACGCATTAAAAGAAAAAATGAAGAAGGCAGTCTTAAAATTCAAAAATACTTTTTAATAGGGGCTCCGGCGAACGCCAAACGTTTGCGTTTTCCATCCCCCGTTTTCCGAGAGAAATATGAGCGGCCAATTACGCACGATTAAAAACCGGATCCGAAGTATCGAAAGCACGAAAAAGATTACTCGCGCCATGGAAATGGTGTCCGCTGCCAAATTGAAGCGTTTTCAGAAACTTCTCTATCAGGCAACTCCGTACGCGCAGGCTCTTGAAAAACTGCTCGCAAATATTCTGGGATCTTCTTCAAGTTGCCATCATCCTCTGCTTGCGGAGCGGGAGGAAAAGCAATGCGCCCTCCTGGTGGTCACATCCGATACCGGATTGTGCGGATCTTTTAACATGGATCTCATCCAGGAAACCCGGCGCTTTATTGAATCCCGGCCCAAGAAACCCCTTTTGATCGGATTGGGGAAAATCGGAATCAACGCCTTGTCGCGAGATCACCATACCTGGCACACGATGGTTAAAGATACAAAAACAGCTGATGTCGAATCGACCGTCAAAAAAATTGAGCTTCTTATGGAAGCCCTTTTCCGCGAACGGGTCGTGGATGCAGTGTACGTAACCCGGGCCAAATTCGTAACCCAATCTGCCTATAAAGCCATCACTGAAAAAATTCTTCCGTTTTCAGTCCCCCAAAAAGGTGGGGGTCTCGCTCATTCATTACCTTATATTTTTGAACCTTCACCGGAATTTCTTTTTACACGGCTGATTCCAATGATTTTTGAAGTGAAAGTCCGCGAATTTTTTCTGGAGTCTTTTGTCGCCGAACAAACCGCTCGCATGGAGGCCATGCATCTTGCCACCAAAAATGCGGGAGAGCTGATCGATTCGCTGACATTAGCAAGAAACAAGATCCGCCAGGCAGCCATCACCAAAGAACTGATCGAAATCGTTTCAGGATCAAGAGCTTTAAAAACCTAGCTACAAAGACACACACCACAAAGCCACAGGGTAATTCGTGTGGCGTGTGGCCTTGTGGCATGTCACTTTTGAGGAGTTTTTATGTCATCCGGTAAAATCATTCAAGTCATGGGTCCCAGCGTCGACGTCGAGTTTGAGGCCGGGCAGTTGCCTTCTATTTTAAATGCGCTGGAGGTCGATATCCCGGGCACTGAGCCGAGAAAACTCGTCCTCGAGGTCGCCCAGCATACCGGCGACAACGTGGTCCGGTGTATCGCGCTGGCTTCCACCGACGGGTTGGTTCGCGGAATGCCGGTTCGAGACACCAAAGCGCCGATTTCGGTTCCCGTTGGGGATCAAACGCTCGGCCGCGTGTTCAATCTTTTAGGAGACCCCATCGACAAAGTAGGACCTTTGAAAAATCCGGAAAAACGATATGTCATTCATAGGGCACCGCCTTCTTTTGAGGAATTGCTTCCGGTCAAATCGATCCTCGAAACCGGAATCAAGGTCATTGATCTCCTCGCTCCTTACCCCAAGGGGGGAAAGGTCGGACTGTTCGGCGGCGCGGGAGTTGGGAAAACCGTGGTTGTTATGGAACTCATCCATTCAATCGCAACCGAGCACGGCGGCGTCTCCGTCTTCTGCGGTGTCGGCGAACGCACGCGTGAAGGCAATGATTTGTGGCTGGAGCTTAAGGAATCGGGAGTCATTAAAAAAACAGCCATGGTCTTTGGACAAATGAATGAACCGCCCGGCGCACGACTTCGGGTAGCCTTAAGCGGTCTCTCCATGGCGGAATATTTCCGTGATGAAGAACATCAAGACGTTCTGGTGTTTGTCGATAACGTTTTTCGATTTACTCAGGCGGGAGCGGAAGTTTCAGCTCTTCTCGGACGGATGCCGTCCGCCGTCGGCTATCAGCCAAACCTCGGGACTGAAATGGCGGAGCTCCAGGAACGAATCGCATCCACCCAAGCCGGTTCTATCACCTCGGTTCAGGCCATCTACGTCCCAGCCGATGACCTTACCGATCCGGCTCCGGCCACCGCTTTCTCGCATCTTGACGGAGTGACGGTTCTGTCGCGCCAGATTGTCGAACTCGGCATTTATCCTGCGGTCGATCCCCTCGCCTCAACTTCGCGTATGCTCGACCCGCGAATCGTTGGGGAGGATCATTACAATACCGCGCGCGAAGTGCAACGAATCCTCCAGCATTACAAAGATCTTCGCGACATCATTGCCATCCTTGGGATGAATGAGCTTTCCCAGGAAGATAAGAAAACGGTTATGCGGGCAAGGAAACTCGAGAAATTCTTGTCCCAGCCGTTCTTTGTGGCAGAAGCTTTTACGGGACGCAAAGGCCGGTACGTCCATCTGAAAGATACGATTGCCAGTTTTAAGAAAATCATCTCCGGCGATTTGGACGATGTGCCCGAACAATGTTTTTTTATGTGTGGTGGAATTGAAGACGTTCTCGAAAATCACGAAAAAATGAAAATTACGAAATAACACGAGAGGATCTTGGTATTCGAGGGTTGGCAACTTCGAAGCCTTCGTTCCGGAGAACCCTGATGAATGAGCCCATTTACACTTTAGAAATCGTGACCCCGCAAGGCATTGCTTACACGGGGCGGGCGGCACACACCCTTATCCCCGTCAATCATGGATATGTGGGTGTCCTGGCCCACCACGCACCCTATCTGACCGCATCTTCCGGCGGGCGGCTCACGATCCGTGAGGGAACCGGGCTTGTTCGTGAATTTACTGTCGGAGACGGTTTTTTTGAAGTTAACGGAAATCGTGCCGTTTTTCTCACTAAAACCTGTAAAAAAAACGAGGACACCCCCGTTTAACCTGCGCGTCCATCCTGAACTTACAACGGAGAACCCATGATCAGAAGAAATCATTCGCGGGACGTGGAAACACGGAGCAACATGCGCAGAGGCATCGGACAAATCACGGTCACCCATTATCTCAAACCGGATGAACTGAAAGCCCGGACCCGCCTTTGTGCAGAATTACAGATCCCTGCGGGAGCAAGTATCGGTACGCACGAACACACTGATGAGGACGAAATCTACATCATTCATCAGGGGAAAGGTATGATGACAGACAGTGACCAAGAGTTTGAAGTTACGCCGGGCGACACCATCGTGACCGGCCAGGGCGCCTCCCACTCGATCCGGAACCATGGTTCTGAAGACCTGGTCATTACCGCGATCATTATCAAATACTAGAATTTCAGATTTGAGATTTTGAATATGCCAAACGCCTTTCCTTCTGAACTCCGCGTACCTCCCAAAGTTATTTTCCAATCGAGGGCTTTGCTCCGGTTTCCCGAAGCCGTTTCCAGTCTGGGGCGCCGGGGCATCATCGTCCACGGTCACTCCTTGGAGGGAACCCCTTCTAAAACTGGTTTGATTCCTCTTCTTAAAAATTACCCGATGGATGTTTCGTGGTTTTGCCGAGGAACCGGAGAAGCAACCCTGGAGGAAATCAGCTCTGTCATTCATCTGGCCCAATCGGTTGATGCGGATTGGATTGCCGGAATCGGCGGCGGAAGCGTCCTTGATCTTGCTAAAGCAGCCGCAGGACTTTTCCACGCAAAGGAAAAACCTGTCTACTACCAGTCAGGCGGGAAATTAACCGAAAAAGGGATCCCCTTTATCGCGGTGCCAACAACTGCGGGAAGCGGCTCCGAAGCCACCCCGAACGCTGTCATCATCAACCCCGATAAAAAACTCAAACTTTCCATTCGCCACCCGGACTTCCTCGCTTCTCTGGTCATCCTGGATCCTGAACTTCTCAAAAGCGCACCCGCGAGCATCATGGCCCAATCCGGGATGGATGCATTGGTCCAGGCCTATGAATCTTATATTTCAAAAAATGCGACCCTGTTGACCGAGACCCTAGCGTTACGTACCATCGAAATGATCCATACCTCCCTCGTAAAAGCCACTTTAACGAAAGAGGAAAACGCTTTAAACGACATGCTTTCAGCCAGCTTCTTTGCAGGGCTCGCATTCTCCCATTCGAGGCTGGGAGTCATTCACGGAATCGCTCACCCTCTGGGCGTCCTCTACAAGATTCCCCACGGACTGATTTGTGCCGTCTGTTTCACTTCCTCAATTAAGTTAAACCGGGAATTTATGGGCGATAAATATGACAAAATGAGTCGCGTCATCGGACAAGATCTGTTGAAAAGAGTTGAAGACCTTGTCAGAGAACTCAACCTCATCAATCCTTTCAAGAACCTTCCGTTGATCGAAAAAGAAACTCTCGTGAGGGAAACCCTCCAATCCGGCTCGACAGCAGCAAATCCCAAACCCATCACGCGGAACGACGTCGAGTTTTTGCTAAGCGAAATCTTTTAATTTAAAAACATTGTCCTCCTGAATTTATAAAAATTTCACGAAAAATGCCTACTTCCCCGTTTGATTTATGCTAACATGAAATCATGATTTCGTTTTTAACCTATACAGCGGCTCGGTTTGCAAGCTTCCTGGCTAATTGTTTCCCGGTTTCTTTCACCTTATGGATGACGGCCCGTACAACTGATTGGATCTACGGGGCTTTCAAAGAGCGGCGACAAATAGCCCTTGAAAATATTAACCGTGTTTTCGGGAATTCCATCTCTCCTAAAAGAAAAACAGAGATCGTAAGAGAAGCCTTCCGAAGTGCCGCGCTTTCGATGGTCGAGCTCCTTATCGTCCGAAAGATCGCAAGGAATGCCCGGGAACGATTTTCCCTTTTGGGAAATCAATCCCTCGAAGAGGCCTTTGCAAAACAGAAAGGTGTTGTGCTGACCATCGCACATTTCGGCTCGTGGGAATATCTTTCATTCCTTCCCTTTTTGACAGGACGGCGCTGGTCCGTCATCGTCAAAAACATCAAAAACCCGCATGTCAACCGGATGGTCGATTCACTGCGCCGCGTCATGACGGTTCATCCAATCTCCAAAGACGGTTCAATCCGGACCGTTTTAACTGAACTCAAAAAGGGTCACGGCGTGGCTATTTTAATCGATCAATGGGCCGGTGATGAGGGGATCTGGGTCGAATTCTTCGGGATATCAACCTCCACCACTTCAATTCCCGCCCGCCTTGCAGAACGCACGGGTTGTGCCCTGGTTCCGGCATACTGTCTACGACGATCGCCGGGGCAATATGAAATTCATGTGGAAAAACCCTACCACTACGATTCCAAGACCCCGGGCTGGGAAATGCGAATCACCAAAGAGCTAAACCAGCTTTGGGAACATTGGATCCGCCTCCATCCCGATCAATGGCTATGGGGACACCGCCGCTGGAAAGATAAACCCGCCGGCCTTCGCCGTCTTGCAACATGATATATTTTTTTGAATACATAACGGCGTTGGTGCTGATCGCCTTTGCTAAAATACTTCCGGTCACGATTTCATCCTGGATCGCCTGTCGTTTTGCGGATCTTGCCTGTATTCTTCTTGCCAAGCGCCGCAAGATTGCTTTCGAAAATATTGACCGAGCAGTGCGCGCGGCCGGGAAGGTCATGACTGACAAAGAAAAGGAACGTCTCGTCCGGGCCGCTTTTCAGAACGCTGCTCTTTCTATGATGGAACTTTTCATCGTCGAAAAGACCGCCCGAACAGCCGTGGATCATTTTAAGCTCTCCGGACAAGAACATCTTGAACGGGCCCTAGCACAGGGGAAGGGAGCCATTATTTCGGTTTCGCATCTTGGCTCCTGGGAATATCTGGCCTTTTTCCCATTACTCACCCGACAAAAGTGGTCGGTGATCGTCAAAGACATTAAAAATCCCTACCTTGATAAACTTATTACCCGCATGAGAAAGATTACCACCGTCACCCCCATCCCTAAAACGAATTCTATTAAACCAGTCCTGCGCGAACTCAAGAAAGGAC
Source organism: uncultured bacterium (assembly GCA_964445745.1). Classification (GTDB taxonomy): domain Bacteria; phylum Omnitrophota; class Omnitrophia; order Omnitrophales; family Aquincolibacteriaceae; genus UBA1443. The sequence continues at coordinate 10,208 of CAYULU010000013.1, forward strand.
ATGCCGTCGCCATCCTGATTGATCAGTGGGCCGGCGATGAAGGGATCTGGATTAATTTTCTGGGGACTGCCACTTCGACGACATCCATCCCGGCACGCCTTGCAAAATCGACCGGAGCCGCGCTGGTGCCGGCCTATTGTCTTCGAAAGAGCGCCGGAAATTACGAAATCCACATTGAAGAACCTCTTATCTGGAATCCGGAATCTGTTGATTGGGAAAGTTTTATCACTAACAAGCTAAATGCGGCACTGGAACGCCAAATCCGCGCTCATGCAGAACAATGGTTGTGGGGGCATCGTCGTTGGAAAGACAAGCCCAACACGATTCGAACCGTTTCATAACAAACTGTTTCAACCGGTCTCACTGATGAATATTGAACTTACAATTGAAAAACTGGTTTTTGGCGGCGATGGGTTAGGCTTTGTTGACGGAAAGGCCTATTTCGTTGAAGGCGCGCTTCCCGGAGAAAAGGTACTTGCCCGAATTACCAACGATAAAAAAAATTACGGTAAAGCACGACTGATCAAAGTCCTGAACCCTTCCCCGGAGCGCCTCGAGCCCCCTTGCCCTTACGTTCAATCTTGCGGCGGCTGCCAATATCAGCACCTCCGCTACACCGATGAACTCCGGTGGAAGGAGTTACAGGTTCGGGAAAGTTTTGCGCAAACAATTCGCATTGACCCCTCCCTGATTCAGCCAATCCGCCAAGGCCCCAGAGAATATCATTATCGCCAAAGCATTACGCTCCACCGGACTGCAAAAAACAACCAGAAACCGAGTCCCCTTGCTTTTATTGGACGGGATAACCGCTCCTTTGTCTTCATCCACAACTGCCTTCTCGCAGGCGAATCCCTTCAGAATGTTTTTAAGGAATTGCACACCCTCGGTAAATATGAAACCAAGCGAGTCTTCAAAATAGCGGAAAGTGGCACCATCGTCTCCAGCGAAGAAGACAAGCTGTACCGGGTCAAGCTGGCGGACGAACTTTTCTGGGCGCACTCAAAAGGCTTTTTTCAAAACAATCTTGAGGTCACACAACAAATCGCCGAAGAGCTTAAAAACATTACCGAAAAGGTCAGACCTTCTCGTTTTATCGACCTTTACTCCGGAGTCGGAACCTTCGCGGTGCTCGCGGGTTCCAAAGTGCAGGAAATCTTCTGTTTTGAGGAAAGTATTTACGCTATGGAATGCCTCAAAAGGAACTTGAAAGAAAGACAACTTCCGGGTGCAATTTTCAAGGGTCGCGTGGAACAAACTTTTCCGAATTTCTGGCTTGGGAATCAAAAGGAAGGTTCGCTTATTCTTCTGGATCCGCCGCGTCTCGGAATCACTTACGAGCTGGCTGATTTTTTCGCCAAGGCAGACAGGATGGGAAATATCGTCTATCTTGCGTGCGATCTCCAGATCCTCATCCGGGATCTCAAAATCATCCTGTCAAAAGGCCGTTTTCAGATTAAAGCCATCGTGCCGTTCGACATGTTCCCTCGGACCAAACATCTTGAGGTACTGGCCTGGCTTGAGCAGGTTTAACCGTCTTCTTCAGGTAGCAGACCCGGCAACAGCACCACTGGCCCAGGCCCAAGCTAACTGATACCCGCCGCGCGAAGCCTGGACATCCACAATTTCTCCTGCAAACGCGAGCCCTTGTTGGAACCTTGATTTTAGTTCTTCGGTCACTTCGGACGAAGGTATTCCACCCGCCGTAAACTCCGCTTCGTTCCAACCCCGCGTCCCCAGTACTTTGAATTTTTTATGTTTAATCCCCGCCACCAGCAACTCCAGAGATGCCTCGGAGGTATCCTTGGTTAAAACGCCGGCCTCTCGGGCTAATAACCTGGAGAATTTATGTGGCAAGAGGCCTTCCAAAAGATCCCCCGTCGGGATGCCCCGTCTCAACCTTTTTTTAATCTCCGACTTCAGTTCATCCTCACTTAAAAATGAGAGGAGATCCATCTCGAGAATCATTTCTTTTTTCTTTTCCCGGTTCAGTGCTGTCGAAACAGGATCGCTTACGTCCAAAACCGCGGTACCGGACAATCCGTACTGCGTAAAAAGAAGATCTCCGACCGCTTCTCTCAAAATCGATTCTCCTTCAAGCACCCTTACCTTTGCCCGAATTTTCTGCCCCTGCAGAAAATGGCACCAGGGATCTTTGACGATCAAGGGAACGGTGCTGGGGACCGGTTCGACCGTTGAATGTCCGAATTTTGCGGCAAGACTGTACGCGTTCCCATCCGCTCCAAGCGCGGGATACGATTTTCCTCCTCCACAAAGAATGACGGTTTTCCCGCGAACACTGCGCCCGCCTGACGAAACCACCTCAAAATAAAGAGACGCCGCATCTCCGGATCGCCGATCTCCCAAAGAGGGGTTAATCTCGCTAACGGTAAAACCACACTCCACCGAAACCTTCACCCTCGCAAGCTCGAGCTCCAAAACCTTAAGGACGGATGCGGCCTGATTTGTAACCGGAAACAACCTTCCTGTTTCATCGGCATAAACGTGAAGCCCTAACTCTTTGAAATATTTGAGGATAACTTCCTTATCAAATTTTCGAAAAACGGATTCAACTAACAGCCGGGCTTCGGATTTGTAAAATAAGGGATTAAGAGTCTTGTTGGAAAGATTGCAACGACCCGCTCCCGTAATTAAAAGTTTTTTCCCGAGCTTTTGCATTTTTTCCAAAATCACAACGGATTTCCCCGTCCGCCTCGCAAAAAGCGCGGCCATCATGCCCGCCGGTCCCCCGCCTACTACCACAACATCATATTGATTCATATTCATTCCGTTTCCTCTGGAAACGCGGAACGGGGAACGAAACATGTGGGGCTCTTTTCGTTTGGCGTTTCCCGTAACCCATTCTCCTTGAGAGGGGCTGGATTAAATTTCGTTGCACTTCTCGTTCTTTATAGGACCTTGCAACAAAAACCGGGGCCCCAGTCATCGGATGTTTGCCGGTCCAATACATAGCGCTTGAAATAGTCATCGGTAGCGGGAGAAAATCCTGGACCTGCTCAGGATGAATATTTTTCTGATTAAAATATTCGGCAAGCTCTTTTGCTTCATGGCTCCCTGCACCCGGATGCGAACTGATCCAATAATTCACAAGATATTGTTTTTTCCCGGATTCGCGGCTGAATTTTTCAAAACGTTCAGCAAACTTTTTATACTTTTCAAACCCCGGCTTATTCATCAGCGCAAGCACCCGGTCAGCAACATGTTCCGGGGCCACCTTGAGTTGACCGCTCACATGATCCGCACAAAGCTCCTGAAGATACCGATCCGATTCTTTTTCGATCAGAAGATCGTACCGTAGCCCACTCTGAATAAAGAGGTGCTTGACACCCGGCACTTTCATGACGGCCCGCCAAAGATCGATCGTCTTTTCGTACCCAAGTTTAAGTTGTCGGCATTTTTCAGGCATCATGCATTGTTGAGAACGGCAAGCGCCCGAACTTTCCCAAAGGCTACACTCCGCACCATAGAGATTGGCTGTCGGCCCCCCGATATCCGTCACGGTTCCCCTAAAATCAGGGCGGCTCGCCATCCTGCGAACTTCCGCAAGGAGCGACTCCTTGCTACGGCTTTGAATGATGCGTCCCTGGTGCGCGTAAAGGGAACAGAAGGAGCACTCCGAAGAACACCCCCGATGGGAAGTGATCGAAAACCGTGTGGTTTCAAAACCTGGAACACCTCCCTGTCGGTCATAAACAGGGTGCCACGAATAAGCAAACGGAAGTTCATAAACAGAATCCAGCTCTTTTGTTGAAAGGGGGTGTGCCGGCGGATACTGGATGATAAATCGATCACCGTGTTTTTGAAGGATCGTTTTTCCACGAACCGGATCCGACTCCTGATAGGCCAACTTGAAAGCTAAATTAAATTGATCCTTGTCCGCGACAACCTCCTCATACGAGGGCACCTCCACCACTTTGCCTCCCTGGGGTACGCAAGATTTATCTTGCCAGCATTCAACCGGCAACGAAGTCTTGCTTCGAGCAATCACCGTACCGGGGATATTGTTGAGTAGAGAAACCGTCTCTTTTGAGTTACAAGCAGGATCCGCACGGTTCAATCTCCTGGCGATCTCGGACATTTGCCTTTCAGCCATTCCGTAAACAAGGATATCAGCCTTTGAATCAATCAAAATGGAGCGGCGAACATGGTCTTCCCAATAATCGTAATGTGCAAGGCGACGAAGACTTGCTTCGATCCCCCCGATCACCACAGGGATCCCGGGGAAAAGGCCTTTAATTTTGCTCGTATAAACGATCGTCGCGCGATTGGGCCGGAGGCCGCCTTTCCCGCCCGGCGAATATTCGTCATTTTTCCGCGGTTTTTTAGAAGCGGTGTAGTTCGCGACCATCGAGTCCAGATTACCCCCAGCAATCCCGAAAAAAAGACGCGGTCGGCCCAGCTTGAGAAAATCATGATCCGTACGCCAATCCGGTTGGGCAATCACACCCACTTTGTATCCCGCGCTTTCAAGCACTCGTCCGATCAGGGCGGTACCGTAAGCCGGGTGGTCGACATACGCATCCCCCGTCACCAGAATAATATCACATGCTTCCCAACCTCTGGCCTTGAGATCCCCTGAACTCATCGGAAGAAATTTTAAATGGGACCCTTCCCGAAGGACCGTTGCCTGTTTTTTAGAATCGTGACCCCTTTGATTCTTAAAATGCGTCATTAAGTGTTCCCTGTTGTTTTTGATGAAAAAATTACCGTTTATTTGTTGCAACCTTTAAAAGGGATGTTTAAAAGTTCCGGCCATGCTTCAACCCAACCCCTCTCATGATCCGCACTCCGGACACGAACAATCTCCAGGCACGCCTCGGGACCCGACCGCCGGACAAAACTGCTTAAGGCTGATTCAGGGATGATTTCATCTTCAAACCCGCTAAAATGGATCTGCGGAATTTGTTTGATTTTTTCCGCTGAATCAACCGGATTGAGCGACTCAGACAACGGCGTAACGCCATGATACTCATTAACCGCATCAGGATCCAGATTCCCTGCAACCGAACGGATGGAGCAAACATCCGATCTTCTTTCCGCGATCAAAACTGCCACCGCCGCCCCGCCGGAATATCCGATCAGTTCCACTCCAGAGGCTTGGGTCTTTTCCACAATGGAACTTACCGCCCTCTCCATGGAATGTATCACTTCGTCAGAAAATCGAGCACTTGTCCAATAAGGAAAATCACACGCCACGTCTTTCTCATGTGACGTATACTGACAGGGCCGGGCGAGATAGACAACGTTGGCTGAATCGTCCTGTACGGCAAGCCTGAAGGCAACGGGATTCCTTGGCGTCGGATCCCAAGACACCCTGTTTCTGGTCACAAAGGCATACCCATCCCCTTCAATGTAGATTCGGACAAGGCTTCCGGGCCTGCTGACCTTTTCGTAAGCTGTTAAAATAAACGGCGCTGTCCGGATCGAGATCCTCGTAAATCCGTTTTCCCGAGCAATCAGATCCGCATTTTCGCGCCGCTCGGAAACTGACGGCACTGTCAGACAACCGGCCAGAAAAAACACACTGGTCATTTTAATTAAAAACTTTTTCATGGATGGAATTATAGTCGAAAATCGGAACGAAGGTTATGGTTATTGATCGGCGAAAACCGGAAGCAAAGCCTGAAGTTTTTTTCGGGCATGCCACATCCACGCCTCTAAGAAATTGATTTTTCTCTACTTTCAAGCTAGCATGCCGACATGGATTATCATCTTTTGGTTCACTCGGGGCAGGATGTTCTGGCGATCGTTCCTTGGCTTTTAGGAATTTATATTTTGCTCGAGCTTGTCGAGCATAAATTCGGCCGCATACTCACCGACCGGATCAGCCACCGGATCCATGCTGCGCCGATTCTCGGCGCCTTGTTCGGTTGCATCCCTCAATGCGGCTTTTCGGTCATTGCAAGCGCACTTTACACCCGTCGCTGTATCTCACTTGGGACGCTACTCGCCGTCCTTATTTCTACCTCCGACGAGGCCATCCCCGTGATCCTTGCTCAAAAAGATCAGGCGCACCTGGTCCTCAGCATTCTTGGAGTTAAAGTCGTCATTGCCACCATCGCCGGCTATCTGATTGATATGTTCCATCGACCAGACATGCATGCCCCCCATGTCCCGGTCCCCTGCGTTGAAGAACACCGGCACTGTTCCTGCCACTCGCACTCGCACAACGAGCCCTGGTGGAAAACTTATCTGCTTTTTCCCCTCAAGCACACTGCGGGTATTTCCGTTTTCATTTTTTTAATTTCTCTCGGCCTAGCTCTTTTGATTGAAACAGCCGGTGAAGAAAACCTGGGTAAAATCTTTCTTCACGGATCCCTTTTTCAGCCGGTTCTTGCCGTTACCGTCGGATTAATTCCAAATTGCGCGGCATCCGTCGCGATCGCAGAAGTGTATCTTAAGGGTGCCATCACGTTTGGTTCCGCCATCGCAGGGCTTTGCGCAAGTGGGGGGTTTGGGATTCTCGTCCTTATTAAGGAAAGCAAAGATCTGAAAGAAACCCTCGCCATCCTCAGTTTGCTCGCATCCATAAGCTTGGCCGCTGGATTCATTTTGAACCTTTTCTAGTTTTCACCTCCCGACCGACTTTATTTAAAAAAAACCGATTGATACGTCACGCCTAATGGCCTACCCCGGCGTCCCTCTCTAAGGCAAGTTAGCACCGTCAGATTCTTTTCTCCCCATAAAACCATGACTTGGCACGCCATTTGCTCAATAAGATACAAAAATGAAGGTTTCTAATTTTTACAATGGAACTGATTTTTGCTCAGCTTCGAAAACTACAAAATTGTATCCATGTGACAAAAGGAGAGTTTTTCTATGAAAATCAAATTGTTCGGATTTTTCGCCAGTTTCCTTCCGTTCATGCTTTTTACATCCCCCGTTTTTGCCTCGGGAGAACTAACGATTGACCCGGGTGATACCGCATGGATATTGATGTCTTCCGCCCTCGTACTGCTTATGACGCCCGGTCTTGCATTTTTTTACGGGGGACTGGTTCGTAAAAAAAATGTACTTTCGGTTCTCATGCAGTGTTTCATGCTCATGTGCGTAATTTCCTTGCATTGGGTGTTATTGGGCTACAGTCTCTCGTTCGGCCCGGACATCAAAGGTCTGATCGGGGATCTAAGCTGGATAGGGCTTAAAAGTGTCGGCCTTGAACCCCACCCGGATTATTCCGCCACGATTCCTCATCAGCTTTTTATGATTTTTCAGGCCATGTTTGCCATCATCACACCAGGATTGATTGTCGGGGCGCTGGCTGAGCGCATGAAGTTCGGAGCGCTCTGCGTTTTCTCGATTCTCTGGGCCACACTTGTGTACAATCCTGTTTGTCATTGGGTGTGGGGAGTCGGAGGGTTTTTGAGAAATTCAGGTGCTTTGGATTTCGCGGGAGGAACCGTTGTGCATATCAATGCCGGGATCGCCGCCCTGGCCGCAGCACTTGTCCTGGGCCAGCGAAAAGGATATCCCGCGCATATGTCGCCGCCCCACAACCTTCCGCTCGCTGTGCTTGGCGCAGGTCTGCTCTGGTTCGGCTGGTTCGGATTTAACGGCGGGAGTTCACTCGGCGCCAACGGTATCGCAGTCAATGCTTTTGTGGTCACCCATGTTGCCGCAGCCGCGGCGGGGTTAACCTGGTCCTTACTTGAGTGGAAATATAATTCAAAACCAACAGTCCTCGGCATGATCACAGGTGCCGTGGGCGGACTTGTCGCGATCACTCCCGCAGCCGGCTTTGTAAATGTCATTGGTGCGATCGGAATTGGAATCGGGGTCTCGGTTGTTTGCTACTTTTTTGTTACGGTCGTCAAAGTACGGTTAGGCTACGACGACTCCCTGGATGCTTTTGGAGTCCATGGGATAGGTGGAATCTGGGGTGCCCTAGCCACCGGACTTTGGGCTTCAAAAGCCGTCAATCCAGCCGGAAACGATGGGTTTTTCTATGGCAATCCCGGCCTTTTGCTTATCCAGCTTAAAGCCGTCGTCATTACCGTCGTTTACTCTTTTATCGTGACATTCATTCTTCTCAAAATAGTCGATTCCCTTATGGGGCTTCGGGCGTCGGAAGACGAAGAACGCATGGGACTGGATCTCACACAACATCGCGAATCAGGTTACACATTACTGGATTAACTTAAGATGCATTTCATTACGGAAACCAAAACAACTTACTCCCCCTTGACGCCCAGGTAGACGTCTGGGGGGGGGAAACAGGGAGGGTCACTACCATGCGCTATATCGTTGCTATCATTCAACCAGATCGTTTGGACGAAGTTTTAAGGATCCTGGAAGAAAAAGCAGTTCATCTCGTCACCGTCACCAACGTTCTCGGACGTGGCCGGCAGAAAGGAATTTCGGAAGTTTACCGCGGACATAAAGAAAATGGGAGACTTCTCAGAAAAGTAAAGTTGGAGATCGCAGTCAACGAGGAATTTGTCAAACCAACCGTCGATGCAATCAAGGAAGGGGCTCGAACCGGACACATTGGAGACGGCAAGATTTTCATCCTGGATTTAAAAGAAGTTCATCGCATTCGAACGGGAGAAATCGGTTCGGTTGCCATAGGATAATTCTGAAACAAGTATTTAACGCACGATTTTCTTCAATCATTGGTTGAGAAAAATTTTAAAAAATTTTCGTGAATCTCGTTATTAAGCTTCCCCCTCTACCAAATTTGAGATAAAATCACTCCGTTCAGAAAACTTGACGGAGAATCTCATGGATTTAAAAGTGTTTACCGCGACTCTTTCAGCAATCTTCTTCGCGGAAATCGCAGACAAGACACAGCTTGTCAGCTTAACCATGGCAGGAAAAACTGCCAAACCCTGGGCCGTATGGCTCGGGGCTGTTGCAGGATTTTCACTCGTCACAATCCTTTCTATTGTTGCCGGAACCTTGCTGGGGAAATACCTGCATCCCGAACACATTCGTTACGTGGGGGCCACTGCGTTTGTCGTCATCGGGATTTTAATGTTTTTCAACAAAATCTAACCTCAACCCGGGACTTGTCCCGACTAAAATAAAGGAGCATGAAATGGCCAAAAAAGTAAAAAAGACCGCAAAAAAGAAACCGGCAAAAAAAGCCAAGAAAGCAAAAAAAACCGGCTGCCGTTGCCGTTAATCAGCCGCCTTTAACAAAGTCCGACTTTGTCGCAGGATGAAGTCGGACTTTGTTTTACACGATGCAAGCCATGAAGCCTCAAGACAAACAAGCCCCAAAAAAAGGTTTTTTAAAAAAACTGATGGAGCGTCTGGATAAAAAGCTCGAAGAGCAAGCTTTCAAAAATCCCTGCCTTTGTAACCGCGAGACAAGTGGACGCCGGTCATGCTGCAACAAGCGGTAGACCAGCTCACTTATCAAATCCTGAATCTTCCCTCCGGTGAACGATGGACGGAAGTAATCCATTTTTTTATTTACGATTCAGTCAAAATCCTGTCGCTCATCTTCATTATGATCACCAGCATCGGATTCCTGAGAACCTGGATTCCTCACGAAAAACTCCGGCCATGGCTTAATCAAAACAGGCCCGGGGCAAATTTTCTGGCCGCACTGTTTGGCGCCCTTACACCTTTTTGTTCATGCTCCTCAATTCCCATCTTTCTTTCCCTCACCAGAGCGGGAGTCCCTCTCGGGGTTATGTTTTCTTTCCTGGCTACCTCACCGCTGATTAATGAGTACCTTGTCATCCTCATGGGTGGCTTCTTCGGTTGGAAGATCACCGCAGTCTACGTCATAAGCGGACTCGCCCTCGGCACCGTCTGCGGGATTGTCATCGGGAAATTAAAACTTGAAAAATGGCTCGTCAAAGATATGCTACCTTCCTCCGGCGAGGATGAAATAATACCCGTAACCCGCACGCTTGTTTCAAGAGCCCTTTTCGGTCTTCGCGAAGCTATTTCCATCATTAAAAAACTCTGGCTTTGGATCCTTCTAGGCGTCGGAATCGGGGCCTTGATCCACAATTATGTTCCCTCGGAAGCCATTCATTCGGTCATTAAAAAAACGGGCGTCTTTTCCGTGCCCGTCGCAACGCTTTTCGGCGTCCCGCTATACGGAAGCTGTGCCGCAATCGTACCGGTTGCCGTGGTACTTTTTCAAAAAGGTGTTCCGCTCGGCACCGCACTCGCATTCATGATGGCCATCTCAGCCCTGTCCCTTCCCGAAGCCGTCATGTTGCGCCGCGCCATGAAGCTCCCTTTGATCGCCATCTTTTTTACCCTGACAACCCTCGGCATCATTTTGGCCGGTTATCTGGTGAATGCATTTCAACCCTTTCTGGTTTGAGGCGTCATGAATCCCTACACACAACACCCCATCCTTTACGATGATAGCGCAATGGTTGTAATTCATAAACCATCCGGGGTTCTTTCTCATCCAAACATCAAAGGCCAGCCCGCAGCTTACGAGGGACCTTACGATCCCGACCAGCGAATTTTCCAAACCCCGGCCGGTCCGCTCTGGCTTATTCACCGTCTTGACCAGGAGGCCTCCGGGATCTTGCTGGCCGCGAAAACTCCGGAATCCGCAAAAATGTGCCGATCCGCTTTCGAAAAAAAAGAAGTCGAAAAAGACTATGTCGTGCTAGTTGCAAGAAAACCCATTCCTCCCCAAGGCCGTTGGTCGGATTTTCTTGCTGAAAAAAAACGGGCCGGCGGCATTAAAGCTTTTGTCACGAAGGGCCCCAAGCCCAATGCTTTGCTCCATTACACCACGAAGGATTTTTATCCGCGAGCAAACCTTGCGTTAATTGAAGTCCGCTTAATCACGGGGAAAACCCATCAAATTCGGGTGCAGGCGGCTTATCATGGACACCCGATTGCCGGCGACCGAATCTATGGAAATTTTGCCGTGAACAAGGAGCTAAAACACCTATTGGGACTCAATCGCCTTTTCCTACACGCCTGGCGTATGAAAATCAGACATCCATTAAACAGTAAAATTCTTGATATTGAAACCGCCCTCCCGGATGAGCTTGAGAGGGCGCTGGAAAGGGCACGATGATTCAGTTATTTCGGTCCCACGCCTATCCCCTCATTTTTATATTTTTTCTCCTCATCCTCCCAACTCAGCTGGGAATGACCTGGAAAAAACCCTGGAAAGCTGATGAAATTTCGTATTCTCTCAAGCGCAAAGACGGTCATTATGTTCTGGAAGCAAAACTCCGGGTGGATTCAGACCCAGGATGCCTGCTTCAAGTCATCTTTAGCTCTTATCATATACAAAAACTGATGGCGAAAGAGGCGGATCGGGTCGAGATCCTTCATGAAACTCCGGAGTATTATGAGCTCCGATCCGTTCATCATAACAAGCTTTGCAGTCTCGATACTGTTTACAGCCGCCGCCTTTCCGAAATCGACGGGCGAATTACATTTGAGCTGATCCAATGTACTCAGGAAAGCAAAGTCGCGCCTAAACTGGTGAGCTCAAAGGGCTATTATGAAATCCAGCCGGATTCGGGAGGGGCCATTTTAAGATACTACGAAGAAACGCGGCTTGAGGCCAATCGCTGGGATCCGAGGGCCATGGCGCTCGTCAAAATTGTGGAGCGTGACACCGTTTTGTTTCTGAAAAAAATAAAAAAATACTCAGAGACCTCGGCTTGCCGGCATGCTCCGGAAAAATAAAGCCTCCTGATTCTTATGAAAATCGTTCTTCTCCAGCCGCCCATCCGCGATTTTTACGAAACCAGCATACGCCTGCAACCTCTCGGGTTGTGTTATCTCAAGGCCACCATCCAAAAACATTTTCCGTCCTTCCGGGTCATCGTAAAGGATTATCATGCCGGATGGGGTCGAAAGACCATCCCCTGGCCCCGGGAATTAACCTATTTAAAGCCCTATTACAACAAGGCAGACAAAAGCCCTTTTTGTACTTTTCACCACTTTTACCATTTTGGCGCTGACTATGAAACAATTGCCCGCGACCTTAAAAAGGAATCCCCCGACCTGGTCGGCATTGCTTCCCTTTTCACGGCTTACTATCAGGAGGTTCTTGAGACAGCCAGCGCGATCAAGCAGGAAATCCAAGTCCCGATTTTTGTAGGCGGGTCGCACGCCTCAGCCCTCCCTGAAACCCTGCTCGCCCATCCTGCCATTGATTTTGTCATACGGGGCGAAGGGGAACAGGCCATCGTGAAATTTTTAAAACAGTGGCAAAAGAAGGCTGGCTCCTTAAGTTCAAAAAAGAAACTAGTCCCCTCCCGGACGCATAATTTTCCAATCGACAAAATTCCTTTCCCCGACTTTTCAGACCTCTCCCAATCTCATTACTTATATGAAGGAAAGCCCCTCTGCTTTATGCTTACCTCGCGGGGATGCCCCTACCACTGTTCATTCTGTTCCGTTCACGAAACCTTCGGGCATCAATACAGGCGACGGTCTAACGATAATATTTTGCGGGAGATTCAACTTCGCTATAAGCAAGGTTACCGGGTCTTTGACCTCGAAGATGACAACCTGACTTTCGATAAAAAAGCGGCCCGTTTACTCTTTAAAAAGATAATCTTCCTTTTCCCCAAAAATGATCTGCAATTTCTTGCGATGAACGGAATCTGCTACTGGCATCTCGATCACGAACTCCTCTCCCTCATGCGCCAAGCCGGTTTTACGCATCTCAACATTTCTCTTGTCAGCTCCAATCCCTCTGTGTGTCAAACTGCCCGTCGGCCGCTTGACCTAAAAAAACATCGTTCTGTAGTAGAGGCCGCGTTCCGACTTGGTTTCAAGATCGTTTCATATCAAATTCTTGGATTGCCGGGCGAAACTGAAACCTCCATGGCTCGCACACTGGTGCTCCATGCAAAACTTCCCGTACTGATAGGCGCATCTCCGTTTTATGTGGCGCCAGGAAAAATCGAAGGGCCACCTCCCTCGACTGCCAACACGCGCCTGACGGGACTTTTAGCTTGGACAACTCCGAAGTATCGAGATTCTGTTTACACATTTTTTGTGATCACACGCATTTTGAATTTTCTGAAAGGAATCTCGATCCAAGTAGATTCTTCTTTAAAAACAGCGCTCCGGCTCGCGCAAGAATCCGGCAAACGCTCTGCGGCAGGGGTCAAGATCCTGGAAATGCTACAGGAGGGGCGAGGTCTCCATGGGTGGGGCCCCGACAGTTTTGAGCTCCAGCCCCGATTCAAAACAGAACATTTCTACAAAGTCTGGCGCAAAATTGATAGAATTGTCACTCAAGAAGGTCACTCGATTATCCTGAAGGGAGAATTATGAAAATACTTTCGATTCTAAAACTTGGGGGCTCGGTGTTGTTTTGTATGAGCGCGGGAGCCGTGGGTTCCTTCTATACCCTTAAGTCCATCCCCGATTGGTATGCCACCCTGAATAAACCAGCTTTCACGCCTCCGAGCTGGATCTTCGGCCCCGTATGGAGTGTGCTTTATGTCATGATGGGAATCGCAGCGTGGCAAGTCTGGTCCAAGGGGCTCAAAGAACAGGCGGTCAGAAAAGCCCTTGTCTTTTTTCTGATTCAGCTTGTCCTGAATACGGTTTGGTCTTTCTTGTTTTTTGGACTTCGCTCCCCGATCCTCGGTCTCGTCGATATTTTACTGTTATGGTTTGTCATCCTTGCTACAATAAATTCGTTTTCCAAAGTCTCGCTGATGGCAGCGGCTCTCCTGATCCCTTATTTATTCTGGGTCACTTTCGCGAGCGGACTTAATTTAGGGATTGTTCTTCTCAATCCCTAAAATAGCCCATGCGCGCAATTGTTCTTTTGACAATTTCAAACATTTTTATGACCATCGCCTGGTATGGGCATTTGCGGTTCAAACACGCAACACTCTGGAAGGTCATCCTTATCAGCTGGCTTATTGCCTTCGTTGAGTATTGCTTCCAGGTTCCCGCTAACCGGATCGGATCATACCAGTTTGAAACGGCCCAGCTTAAGACTATTCAGGAAATTATCACCTTGATTGTTTTTTGTGTTTTTTCAGTTGTGTATCTGAAAGAAGGACTGAAGTGGAACTACCTGGTCGGTTTTGGTTTCATCGTACTGGCCGCATTTTTCATCTTTAAAAAATGGTGAGGTAATCTATGAAAAAATCTCTCGGCAAAAAAACCATTCTTTTTCCGTCTCCCGTGTTGATCGTTTGCTCCTATGCCGCAGATGGAACTCCGAACGCGATGAACGTGGCCTGGGGCGGCATCGCCTGCTCGGAGCCTCCGGCTGTCGCAATCTCCATCCGGGAGCCTCGAAAAACTTTTGAAAACATTATGGCCCAAAAAGCTTTCACCGTTTGCATCCCGTCCACAAAATACATCAAAGAATCGGATTACTTTGGGATCGTTTCCGGGAAAAATGAGAACAAGTTTAAAACAACGGGCTTGACACCAGTCAAGGCAGATCACGTTAATGCGCCTTACATTAAGGAGTTTCCCCTCGTACTCGAATGCCGCCTGCTTCAAACAGTCAAGTTGGGCAGTCATACGCAACTTATCGGCGAGATCATGGACGTAAAAGCCGATGAATCAATCCTTAACGCGAAAGGATTTCCGGACATTGAAAAAATGCAACCTTGCATCTTTGACCCGGGGACTTCATCCTATTACGGAAATGCAAAATTTCTGGCTCAGGCGTTTCAGGCCGGGAAAAAATAACTTATGACCAAATGGATCGCCCTCCTCTCAGGCGGGGCACTCGGGACCCTCGCTCGGTACGGGCTGGGAGGAATCATCCACCAATTCTTCGGATCCTCTTTCCCCTACGGAACTCTGGCCGTCAATCTGACGGGCTGCGGACTTATCGGTTTTCTCGTAGTGCTCAGCGAAGACAAATTTCTTTTAAACCCGACTGCCCGCATTTTCCTCATGATCGGATTTTGCGGCGCGTATACAACCTTCTCAACGTTCATGCTTGAAACAGCAAATCTCATGAAAGACGGCGAAAATTTGCGCGCCTTTATGAATATTGTTGTAAGTATAATTTTCGGTTTTTTGGCCTTAAGAATCGGAATTTTAACCGCAAAATTGATTTAACCAACAGGGGTTTTTATGAAACTTCCAGCAGATGGAAAGTTGCTCAGGATTTTTATCGGAGAAGTGGACTCATGGGAAGGAAAGCCTCTTTATGAAGCTATTGTGCTCCTCGCGAAAAAAGAAGGCATGGCAGGAGCAACGGCCCTCAAAGGTTTTATGGGCTTTGGCTGTAAAAGTCATTTACACACAGCCAAGATCCTCCGCCTTTCCACCGATCTTCCTGTCATCATCGAAATTGTCGATACTGAAGAAAAAATCCAGAAGTTTTTGCCCCTTCTGGATCCGATGGTCAAGGAAGGGCTCATCACGCTCGAAAAGGCAAACGTGATTCTTTACCGGGCTACGTAAAAAGGAAACCCATCATTATTTTATGTACCAGTTTCCAGGGGAATGCCGGGTGGGAAATATTTCTGAAACAGATTCGACAACGATCCCTCTTAAGCCTCTCCGTCATTAACTCACGGGGAGGTTTTTGACTTTTTTGAATCGCTCAGAGAATAGAGACATCCGCAGTAGGTCTGACGGTAAAATTTTTCTTCATAGGTAATCTGGCTCATCAATTCAACCCCGCCACCCTTCCGCCAGTTGATATCGCAGTAGATCGTTCCGGGGAAAAGAGATGCCGCCTTCTTCCCGGATCGGGTCACCTGGTCAAAATCCTTCCATCGTGAGATCCCGAGGCTTGACGTAAAAACTTGAAATCCGTTTTCTGCAGCATAAGCGGCTGTCTTCTTAAGTCTCATGTCAAAGCAAAGCCCGCACCGCTCACCCCTTTCGGGAGATTCCTCGTAGCCTTTTATCAATTCGAACCAGCGATCCTGATCATAATCTCCATCGACAAAAAAGACTTGGATTTTTTCTGCATACTGGATAACTTCCTGTTTGCGCTTGGCATATTCCTCACACGGATAAATATTCGGATTGTAAAAGAACACAGTTACTTCAAGGCCGGAGTCTCTTAACTGTTTAATAATGGAAGCACAGCAGGGAGCACAGCAGGCATGAAGCAAAACCTTTTTGCCGGTCATTTCGGGAAGACAAATCTTCATTGGATCCAACTCCATTGATCATCCTCTATCTCTGACGCCAAGAATGATCCGCAAAAAAGGAACGTTTTGGAAAAACTATTGCGGCAGAAGCCCCCACACCCCTCACCAGGAGAGGATATCCCTTCCTCAGACGTTTTCTTCCGATTCCTCTGAACTGACCGGAGTGGCCTCTGAATAATCCCCTGCCGGATTCGGCATCAGGATTTCACGGGGTTTTGCCCCCTGCTGAGAACCAATCACCCCTGCGTGTTCCAGCTGGTCGATGATTCGCGCCGCACGGGTGTAGCCGAGACCGAGACGTCTTTGAAGATACGAGGTTGAAGCGGTCCGACTTGTCAGGACAATCCGTTTTGCTTCATCAAAAAGCTCGTCTTTTTCACCGCCCGTTGCAGCGTTGGTCGTTCCGTTCTGAGCGGCTTGAATTTCACTGTGATATTCCGGCTGTCCTTGTTGGGCAACAAATTTGACCACTCTATCCGTTTCGTCGTCCATAATCAGCGGGGCCTGTCCACGGATCATGTTATCACTTCCCGGCTGAATAAAAAGCATGTCGCCCTTACCAAGCAGTTTGTCAGCACCCTTGTTATCCAGAATCGTTCGAGAATCCACGACCGAGGCAACCTTGAAAGCGACGCGAGCCGGGAAATTAGCCTTAATGACCCCGGTGATCACATCCACGGAAGGACGCTGTGTCGCAAGAATTAGATGAATGCCCACCGCGCGGGAGAGCTGGGCAAGGCGCGTGATGGCTGTTTCAACCTTGTCCTGAGCAACCAGCATGAGGTCCGCAAGTTCATCAATGATAACAACAATATAGGGCAACGACGCGGGAATAACGTTCTCGGAATCTTTGGCGGCTTCTGCAACCTGATTCTTGTCCTCTTCAGTCAATTCGCGTTCGTTAAAACTCTGGATATTACTGACCCCCACGGCGGCCAGGAGCCGGTAGCGACGCTCCATCTCCTGAACAACCCAGTTTAGGGTATTCGCGGCCTTACGGACATCAGTCACCACCGGTGAAAGCATATGAGGAATCTTGTTATATTTCGCCAGCTCCACCATCTTCGGATCGATCATGACCATTTTGAGCTGAGCAGGCGTACAGTAGTAAAGAAAACCCGCAATAATCGATTTGATGCAAACCGTCTTTCCGCTTCCCGTAGTTCCGGCAATCAGGATATGCGGCATCGTCGTTAAATCTGCTATCATCGGCTTCCCGGCAGTATCTTTTCCGAGAAGAAGCGGGAGACGCTGAAGATGTGATTTAAAATCGGGATGTTCGATCATTTCGCGAATCACGATGGGGCGCGACACAGAGTTCGGGACTTCAATCCCGATCGTTTGTTTGCCGGGGATCGGAATAATAAGACGGATACTCGTTGCCTTAAGCGCCATCGACAAATCGTCTTCATAAGCGGAAATCGAATTCGCCCGGACACCCGGCGCCGGCAGGACTTCATAAAGCGTAATCTTGGGGCCCTGCTCGACCTCCACCACTTTCACGTCAATATCAAATTCCTTAAGGGTCCCCTCGATGGCCCGCGAATTTGCGGCAAGATCATCCCCCTCTATTTTTTCCGCTTTCGGGAGTTTAAGAAGATCCGTAGTAGGAAATTCATACCGCTGGACGGTCGAGTCTGAGCCGATAATACCTTTAAACGAACTGTCTGAATCATCAGGAGATATCTCGTTCTTCGAAGAATCTTTTTCAACCTGTGCAGATTTGAGCTTCGGTGACGAAAAGGGCTTGCGGGAATCTTCTTTGCCAGATTCCAGCCGACTGTCCTTTGCTTTTTTATTGGGATCGGATGAAATCGGCTGGTAAGTTTTTATTTTGGTAGGAGTCGCAAATTCCGGAGGCAACTTAATCTCAACTTTTTCTTTCTGCTTTTCCTTGGTAGCCTTCTTTTCCTCGGGACGTTTCATCGCGGAGAAAAATCCACGGGATTCTTTTTGAATTTTTCCGGATTTTTGGGAGCCCTGCGCAAGAGCTGCCTGAAAATTTTCCACTATTTTTTTAACGAGTGGAAAAATGAGAAAGTCAGTCGCAAGTAACACTGACAGAAGAAGGGCTGCGCCCGCAAAAATATAGCTACCGAGTTTCCCTAAACTGCCATGAAGCCATTTCCCGACAACATACCCCGCGGCGCCACCAGCCGTTAAACTCATTTCCGAACTAACCGTGATAGAAACGATCGTAGCCAGCGAAAAAAGAGCGATCCCAAGACCGAGAAATTTAAACATTTTACGTTCCGGAACCTGCTGATAAAAAAAACTTCGCGCCCAGAGCAGAAGGACAAGCGGTATCACAAAAGCGCTCTGGCCGAAAGCCAGGAAAAGTCCGAAAGCCAAATAAGCCCCGATCAATCCCGTCCAGTTCCGGGCGGGTTCGGAGGGATGGGAGGTGTAAAACGAAATATCTTCAGGATGGTAAAACAACAAAGCTCCCAGCGCAAACAAACCCAGCAGAAGAAAAAAAACACCCCAAATTTCATTAATACGTTCTTTTTTCATAAATTTAAATCAGCGTTTAGCGATCAGCATACAGCAAACAGGAAGGACAACGATGACATTGGTAAATGCTGAACGCTGTAAATGATTAGTGACCTGTGTGCCCAAACCCTCCGGCACCCCGGCGAGTCTCATCGAGGTTATCGGCCATCTGGAGCTCTGCCTTTACCACTTGGCCAAAAACCATCTGGGCAATGCGCATGCCTCGCTTGATGGTAAACAATTCCTGCCCCAAATTGATTAAAATAATCTGGATTTCTCCGCGATAGTCGGCATCAATAGTTCCGGGCGTATTCAGGAGTGTGATTCCGTGCTTAATCGCAAGCCCGCTCCTGGGGCGGATCTGGGCTTCGGTATCACGCGGCAAACTGATCGCAAGACCCGTGGGAATAAGTTTTCGCTCTCCGGGTTTTAACTCAATATTGTCTGCACAAGCGGCAAGCAGATCAATACCGCTCGAACCTTCCGTCATATATTGTGGAAGTTTCAACCCGTCAAAATGAGAAAACGTCTTCACTTGCACTTTAAGTTTGTTCATAAGAAAAAGAAAGGGTAGCTTCCGTTTAGTACACGGAGGCTACCCTTCCTGAAATCCAGTTGAGGTTATCTACGATCCCGGCCGCCACGTCCGCCGCGATCTCCGCGCCCGCCCCCTCTTCGGGGTGCCCTATCCTCGGCTTCCACCACCACCCGTTGATCTTCGGGAAGAATCGGAAGTCCACCCGGCACCGCCGCCTTGACACTAAGAGAAATTTTTCCGCGTTCATCAACCCCCAGCACTTTGACCGTTACTTTGTCACCCACCCGCATATAATCTCCCGGGCTTTTGACAAAACCATCGGCAATTTCCGAAACGTGACAAAGACCGTCAAGATCCGGAAGAATTTCGCAAAACGCGCCAAAGGGCATTAGTTTTTGAACCGTCGCTTCATAAATTTTTCCTACTTCAGCTTCAGCCGTGCATCCCTTAATCCTGGCAATCGCGGCATCTGAAACTGCAGAGTCAACGGCTGCAACAAAGACTCGCCCGTCATCCTCGATGTCGATCTTGGCGCCCGTCTCTTCCACAATCTTGCGAATATTCTTACCCCCGGGACCGATCAGTGCTCCGATCTTTTCGGGATTAATGCGAAGCGTTGTAATCCGGGGCGCATAGGAGGAAAGTTCTTTGGGCGCATGAATCGCTTCTGCAATCATGTCCAAAATCTTGAACCGCGCCTGTTTAGCGTGATCAAAAGCTTCGTGGAGAATTTCATCTGTAATTCCGTCAATTTTAAGATCCATCTGAAGCGCGGTCAACCCATCCCGGGTTCCAGCAGCCTTAAAATCCATGTCCCCCAAGTGATCTTCGATACCGGCAATATCCGTCAGAACCTTCCAACGGCTCTTATCCGTCACAAGACCGATCGCGATACCGGCAACAGGTGCCTTAATCGGCACGCCAGCATCCATCAGAGCAAGCGTTCCACCGCAAACAGTCGCCATGGAGCTTGACCCGTTCGATTCCATAATCTCGGAAACGAGGCGAACCGTGTACGGAAAATTCTCGTCAAACGGGATCACAGGTTCGAGAGAACGTGCGGCAAGAGCACCGTGTCCGATTTCACGACGGCCGGGGCCACGGTTGGGCTTACACTCTCCAACGCTATAGGAGGGAAAATTGTAATGCAACATAAACCGCTTCAGTTGTTCACCTTCGAGTGCATCGATCCTCTGTTCATCATCCCCCGTTCCCAGAGTAACCACGCTGAGACTTTGTGTTTGCCCGCGGGTAAAGAGTGACGATCCGTGCGTTCTCGGCAGAATACCCGTTTCACACTTGATCGGACGAATATCCCGTTGTCCTCGCCCGTCCGCGCGCTTACCGGTGGCAAGCATGTACTCACGAACTTTTTCATACTCCAGCCGTGAAAAAGCGATTTTGACGAATACTTCGTTGAAACCTTCCGCCTTGGTGTCAAGCTGAGCCATGATTTTCTCATAAAGGCTTTTGAAAAAGCCTTCCTGTTCTTCTTTGGTGGGCAAACCAAACGCTTTTTGAAATTCGTTGGCCGCAACTTCGTTCACCTTTTGCGTGATTTCGGCGGGAATCTCGATCGGTTTCACGGCTTTTTTGGGTTTACCAGCCTTCTTTACAAGTTCCAGCTGAAGTGCCGCTGTTTTTTTGATAGCCTCGTGCCCGAACTTAATCGCCTCAAACATCTTTTCTTCAGAAATCTCCTTAGCCCCCGCTTCGATCATGACAACCTTCTCCGGAGTTCCGGCAATCACAAGATCCAAGTCCCCCTTCTCAAGTTCCTGCTGAGAGGGATTGATAATGAGATTTCCGTCAACCAATCCGACACGAACCGCAGAAAGCGGCACCGTATAAGGAATGTCTGAAATAAGGAGCGCTGTGGATGCCCCAATCATTGAAAGAATTTCCGTGGGGTTTTCTCCGTCAAATGAAAGAACGGTCGCGCTGATCTGCACTTCCGTCAGATAATCTTCCGGGAAAAGAGGCCGTAAGGGACGATCGATAAGACGGGAGGTTAACGTTTCTTTTTCGGTGGGTTTGCTTTCTCTTTTAAAATAACCCCCAGGGATTTTCCCGGCCGCGTAGGTTCTTTCGCGATAATCCACCGTCAGAGGGAAAAAATCACGAATTTGGTTCGTATCGCCTCCGGCTACCGCCGCCACAAAAACCACAGTTCCACCGCATTGGACGGTCACGGCACCATGAGCCTGACGGGCCAAATGCCCTGTTTCTATGATAATTTCTCTACCGCCAATATTAGAACTAACTCTCTCGATTTTAAACATGGATGGGTTCCTTTTCAATTTTGAATAGATTCTGGGACGTACGGAAAAACAGGAAATTACTTCCTGAGTTCTAGACTTGCGATGAGACTCTGATATTTTTCCGGGTCTTCACGCTTTAGATAGGCAAGCAGCCTTTTGCGGCGGCTCACCATCTTGATGAGTCCGTAGCGAGAATGATGGTCCTTGGCGTGCTTTTCAAAATGAGGGGAAAGCCCGTTGATACGCTCGGTCAGAATGGCAACCTGAACTTCGGCGGATCCGGTATCGTTCTTCGTTTTCTTGTTCTTGGAAATGATCTCTTTTTTCTTCGTCTTCGCTAACATGCGTCTTTGTAACTCCTTCTCTCTCTTTGAGTTATGTCGTTTCTCTCATCTCTGAGGTTGCGGAAGTATACCCCGCACCCAAGGGTTTGTAAAGAGTTTCTTAAAAACACCTACCCGTGGTCATTTCCGATGCCATTTTCTGGCCTTCAGGATATCCTTCTGGATTTGCCGTTTTAATTCCTCCTCATTAAAAAACTTTTTTTCAGGACGAATAAATCTGTGGAGGGCTATTTCCATATCTTTTCCATAAATACGAGTTTTAAAATCAAAAAGATGCATTTCAAGCACTGGTTTGGGTGTTTCGAACGAAGGGTAAGTCGGCCGCTTGCCAAAGTTCATGACGCCGGGAATCCACGGGGAAACTTCCTTAAAAAAATGAGCCGAAGCATCAGACCCCGTAACAAAGCTCATTTTCCTCTGCAAAAATCGTGCAGAAGCCACGTAGACCCCTAGCGGGATCTGGACATTGGCATGAGATTCCAGATTTGCCGTCGGAAAACCGAGGTGGGTTCCGTGTCCCTTCCCCCGAACAATATCTCCCCAAATGCTGAAGGGGCGTCCAAGACAGCGGGTTACTTTTTCAATCTCTCCTTTGGCCAAAAGTTCCCGGACCCATGAGCTGGAAACGGGTCTTTGACCGATCAGGACGGGTTCCATTCGTTTAAGCAGAAATCCATATTTCCGAGCCCAATTTTCCATCAGGTTCGTCGTCCCCCGCCGCCGATACCCAAAGTGCGCATCAACTCCCATACAAACCTCAAGAACCCGGAGTTGCTTCGCAAGAATTTTCCCTGCAAAAACTTCCGGAGACATTTTGGAAAAATCCCGAGTAAAGAAAGGAGCTAAACAGATATCAACTCCTGCCTTTTTCAAAAATGTCAGTTTTTGATCAAAGGAAAAAAGGAGAAGTTTCTTTTTTTTAGGATGGAGAACAATCTGGGGATGATTCCGGAAGGTCAAGACAGCCGACAGCGCATGATGCTTCCGAGCCTGTTTGACCACATAAGCAAGGAGCTTCTGATGCCCGAGGTGAAACCCGTCAAAATTTCCTATAGCCAGAACAAGGCGTTGTAGGTTTTTTGTCCGATAAGCCCGTAAATCAGTGATGAGTCGCATGGCCCGAAACCGTTTGGAGCGGAAACATCTTCCCTCTAACTTCATCGACCGTCATATTGCGTAACGCCTCCATCGTAACGCTTTGTTCAATGCTAAATTGGCCGCTTCGGATTCGCCTTAAACCAGCAAGGCAGGCATAACAACCCAGCGCCTCACCAAGATCGTTGACAAGCGTTCTCACATAAGTCCCTTTGGACACATGGGTAGAAAAATCAATGTATTTTCCTTCTTGTTTATCAAAACGGAACTCATACACCGTCACTTTCCGCCCCTCCCGGGGAACGGTCTTGCCCTGACGCGCAAGCTTATAAAGTCTCGTCCCCTTATGTTTTAAGGCAGAAACCATCGGCGGCACTTGGAGAATCTCGCCTGTAAACGCCTTCGCCCCTTCTCTGACTCTTTCAAGAGTGATGTGGTCACAATCCGACTCTGCAGTCACATTCCCTTGTCGGTCGTGGGAGTCAGTCTGGACACCCAACTCCAGGGTTCCACAATACACCTTATCGCAAGAGCTCAAGGCCATCGAATACTTGGTGGCCTTGCCAATCAAAACCACGAGAAGGCCGGTCGCAAGAGGATCCAGAGTACCGGCGTGACCTACTTTTTTAAACTTAAACCGCTTCCGGACAAAGGCGCAAACATCATGGG
>CAYULU010000013.1:33771-41478 GCA_964445745.1 uncultured bacterium
TGACCTACTTTTTTAAACTTAAACCGCTTCCGGACAAAGGCGCAAACATCATGGGATGTCCATTCGGTAGGCTTATCGATAAGAAGAATTCCGTCAATAAATTCAGGATGTAGCGGCATAAGCTAGACCTTGGGGGGCGGATTTTCGATCTTTTTTATAACCTCTTCGATTTCAAAGCTTTTGTCGACCATATCATCGAGTTCAAACTGAAGCCGCGGCGTGTATCGCATTTCGAGAAAGTGTCCCACTTCACGTTGCAGAAATCCGGCCGCCCGCTTCAGAACATCCAGGGACTCCTCTTTTTTCTCTTGATCACCCAAAACCGTAAAAAAAACAACCGCCGATTTCAGGTCTGCTGTCACTTTAACATGCGTGATGGTGACAAACCCAAGACGCGGATCTTTCACTCGTTCCAGAATGAGCTTACTCAATTCCATCTGGAGCAACGAACCCACGCGTTCCGTACGCTTTCCTTGCATCACTCATCCTTTAACATAAATTAAAAATCCAAACCATGAACTCAAAACTGATTTCCCGGTGGATGCTAATTTATATTTTAAATTTTGAAATTTAAATTTTAGATATTTAGAGGGTCGCGGCAATCTTGTCGATCCGGTAGGTTTCCACGATATCACCTTCCCGAAGATCATCAAACCCGGCAAGGGAAATACCGCACTCATGGCCTTCTGCGACTTCTTTAACGTCATCCTTGAAATGTTTCAGGGAGGAAAACTTTCCTTCAAAAACAACGACATTATTCCGAACCAGTCGCACGTTGCGTTGCCTGAGGAGACGTCCTTTGACCACCCGTGCCCCCCCGATGGTTCCTGCCTTGGAGGATTTAAAAATCTGGCGAATCTGTGCTTTTCCTTCAGCCACTTCTTCAAGTTCCGGTTCCAGGATTCCTTCCATGGCTTTACGGATCTTTTCAACCGCATCATAAATGATTCCGTAAAAACGAATATCCACTCCTTCTTTTTCCGCCATAGTCATCGCTTTCGGATCTGCTTTAACATGAAACCCGATCACAATCGCATCCGAAGCCGCTGCGAGCATCACATCCGATTCGTTAATGCCACCCACCGCACCATGAATCACATGCAACCGGCATTTGTCCGTACTAAGCTTTTCAAACGACTGAGTCAGTGCTTCGACAGACCCTTGCACATCGCCTTTAACAATCAGCTTCAGTTCCTTAAAACTTCCCTCCGAGATTTTCGAATAAAGACTTTCCAAAGACATGTGGCGGGTGACCCCACGCATCTGCCGCTCACGAATTTCAAGCATCCTTTGCTCAGTAATCCTTTTTGCCGTTTTTTCATCTTCAACGGCATAAAGCCTTTCGCCGGCTTCCGGGACACCATTCAGCCCGCCAAGTTCAACCGCATAAGCCGGACCCGCCGTTTGAAGAGTCTTCCCTTTATCATTTTTCATCACGCGCACCCGCCCCATGTAAGGGCCCGCTACAACCATGTCGCCGTGATGAAGCGTCCCTTTCCGTACGATAACGGTTGCAATAGGACCGCTCCCTTTCGACAAATGGCTTTCAACAACCGTTCCCACCGCCGGGCAATCCGGGTTCGCCTTTAGCTCCATTACTTCAGACTGCAGTAGCAACATTTCCAGAAGTTCCGGAATTCCTTTTCCTGTCTTAGCCGACACCTTGACGCAAATAGTCTTCCCGCCCCATTCTTCCGGCATCAGATCGTGTTTCTGAAGCCCGGACATCACCTGCTGGGGATTGGCCACTGGGAGATCGCATTTATTGATGGCGACTACGATCGGACACTTCGCCTCACGGGCGTGGTGAATTGCTTCAATCGTCTGAGGCATCACACCGTCATCTCCCGCCACCACAAGCACCACAATGTCCGTCACGTCGGCACCGCGAGCTCGCATGGCCGTAAAAGCCTCGTGTCCCGGGGTATCAAGAAATGTCACATGACCTTTCCCGGGGATATCGACACTGTAAGCACCAATGTGCTGAGTAATAAACCCCTTTTCTTTTCCGGCAACATCCGTACTGCGGATCGAATCAAGTAGAGAAGTTTTTCCATGATCCACATGCCCCATCAAGGTCACCACAGGCGGGCGAAACTTCATTTTTGAGGCATCTTCTTCAGAAGTGGCTTTCTGAATTTTCTCAACCACTTCGTCTTCCTCTTTCTTGATGGCAACCCCAGCAGCCTCCGCGAGCGCAAACGCAATCTCTTCGTTCAGCAACTGATTCACGTTCGCGAAAATACCAAGCCCCATTAAGGTTTTAATAACTTCAGGAATCCTTTTATTTATTTTTTGAGCAAGATCACCGACCGTGATAGGAAAACGAATTTCGATTTTTTTTAACTGAACCGGCTCCAGCTTGGGAGCGGACGGCACCGACTGCGTCTCCGGAGGTACAGGCGTTTGGGCCTTGGGTTTTTCAGAAACCGGTTGAGCTGCCGCCTGAACCGTCGCAGGGGAAACTCGAACGGGATCCGGAATTTTAGCGGGCGCAGAGGAAACCGTTTTTTTCTCTTCTTGTTTGAGGGAAGGTTCCGGAGCTTTAACTGGAGCCGGGGATTGTGCTTTTTTCTCATCCCTCTTCGTTTCGCCCTCTGCCGAAACCTGATTGAAAACAATCGAGGCATCGACTGGCGCTCGTGAAATTTCAGGGACTGCGACCTGGCTAACGGGCGATTCTTTGGCGGGCTTAGCAACTAGTTTTTTTTCTTTGACGGCCCGCGTGGTTTTTTTCTCACCCGTTTTTGAGACTGCCGCTCTTTTAGCCGTCGTCTTTTTCTCAGCCGTGGTTTTCGTCGCTTTCTTCACTGACTCCTTTTTAGCCTTTTCTTTTTTTTCAGCCATTTCAGAGCCCCGTTTCTTTTGCGGGTTTTTCTCCCGAATTTTGCGCGACCTCACCGCTTTCTTGAGTCTCGCTCTTCGGAATTGAAATTTGTCTCGCCGTCTTTAAAATCTCTTCGGCCATCTTCTCTCCGACCCCCTCAATTTTGGCAAGGTCTTCCATCTTCATTTTCGAAAGGTCTCTTACATTATGGACCCCGGCCTTCTTGAGCGCAGATTCAATTTCAGGCCCAATTCCCTCAACTGACGTAAGCGGCAAAAGCTGGGACCTGCTACGCACATCCAATTCCCACCCGATCAACTTGGAGGCAAGACGCACATTTTGTCCCCGTTTTCCGATCGCCAGCGACAACTGATCATCCGCGACTAAAATTTCGGCGCGGTGTTTTTCGGGGATCAGTTTAATCTCCTGGAGTTCCGCAGGCGCCATGGCATTCTTGATGTAAGTCTCGGCATCCTCGCTGAACCGGATGATATCGATCTTTTCTCCGTTCAACTCCCGCACAATATTCTTCACTCGCTGTCCCCGCACGCCAACACAGGAACCTACGCAATCGATCTTTTCATCTTTGGATGTCACGGCAATTTTACTTCGGGACCCGGCCTCACGCGCAATCCCCTTAATTTCAACCACTTGATCATGGATTTCCGGTACTTCCATCTCAAAAAATTTCCGGATCAATTCAGGGTGAGTGCGAGACAATAAAACTTCGGTCCCCTTCGATGTTTTTTTGACTTCCATCACGTAAGCCCTGACCAAATGCCCCTGGCGAAAATTATCAACCGGAGATTGTTCACGGGCGGGGAGAATACCTTCCGTTTTTCCAAAATCAACAATAATTGCTTTTTTTTCAATCCGATGCACACTGCCGGAGACAATATCTCCCTGCTTGTGGCTGTATTCCGAAAAAATGGATTCCCGCTCAGCTTCGCGGAGTTTCTGGATAATCACCTGCTTGGCCGTCTGGGCGGCAATTCGTCCAAATCTCGGATCATCAACTTCTTGGCCATCCAGAACCACCTTAATCCGGAACGTATCCGGATCAATCTGGACATCAAAGCCTTCCCCTTTTTCAGGAAAGCTTTTGCGGCAAGCTGACAAGAGAGCATGTCGAAGAGCCTCCACGAGAACTTCTCTGGAAACCCCTTTCTCTTTTTCTATATATTCGATCGACGCCGCAAGATCCTGTGACATTTTGTCCTACCCATCGTTGCCTGTTTAGAAAAAAAAAAGTGGGTTTTTGCCCACTTATTCGCAAAATCAAAGTTAACGTAGGGTTATTATAAGGAGAAAGTTTGAAAAGTCAACGGCGGATTTAATTCATTTTTCCGTAACTTATTGAAAATAAAAGAGTTGCGTTTTTTAAGGCGCAGGGGTTCGCCATCTGCAATTCGTCCAAAGCCAATCTTCGGGACGGCACCTGCCTTCGTCTTCAGTCCTTGCTATATCCTATATCGCTGGGTATTCGCCAAGAGATCCGCCTGCAAGTTGCCCGTCTTGATCAGATCAAAAGGACAAGCATACTTGATCTTAGATCGACCGCTTTCATTTCGATAGAAAAAAGCAAGCGATACGGCACTCCTTTTTTCAGGTTGATCAATCAACGTTGCAAAATCCCCTTCTGTTTGATCGCCTGAATGGAAGTCCGAACCGCTCTGGATTTTTCTATGTTTTTCAGATTGGCATTTTCGCGCGCCTTCCGGACGCGTCGATAAACATAAGGATTTTTTTGAGAGGACGTCCAACGGCATGAAAGAAGTCTGTCTGAAATCAGCGGGCAGCGGGAATCGAACCCGCATGACCAGCTTGGAAGGCTGGGACTTTACCATTAAGCTATGCCCGCACACTTGTCAACGAAATGAAACGGCCGACATTCTAATCAAGAATAGAGCGACATGCAACTTTCTCATGACACCATTTTTTTCATCCGGGGACAAGTTCAAACCGGTCTACCGTGTACGGGGCGGCCCGTAGATCCAATTCGTAAAAAAAACCACCAGTGTTCTCGGCCCAAACCGCTCCGCGTAAATCATTATTTTATTCCAAAAACCAAAGATAGCGGTAGGTCTTCGACTTTTCAGAAATTTGCGGAGGGCAAACCGGGCGACCGCATCGGCCGGCGCACAAAAAAATATTTTCTTTTCCATAATCCCCGCCATTTCATGAAACCGGGTACGCGTATTCCCGGGGCAGAGACAAAAAACACGGACTCCGTATTTCAGGTTTTCTGCCCAAAGCGATTCGGAAAAATTCAGAACAAACGCCTTGGTCGCCGCATAGATGGATAAATAAGGGATGGGTTGAAAGCCAGCGATCGAAGCAACATTCAACACACCTCCCTTTTTTCTTTGCTGCATTCCAGGCAAAAAAAGGCGCGTCAAAACGGTAAGGGATTCAACATTCAAGCGAACCATCCGAGCCCCATCCCGTGGCTCACATTTTTCAAACGGGCCGTAGTACGCAAAACCGGCATTGTTCACAAGCACATCAATCGCAATCTTTTGTGATTCAGTAAACTGGAAAAGACTCTCACAGTTGGCAAAACTTGTCAGATCCGTTTCAAAAATCCAGACCCGAACCCCGTAACGTTTCTTAATCTCTTTCGATTCCCACTCCAATCTTTCCCTGTTTCGTGAGACCAAAACAAGATCCGCTCCCCCTTCTGCCAATTCATAAGCCAGGGTCTTCCCAATACCCGAAGAGGCTCCGGTAACGAGAGCAACCAAACCACGGACAGACCGGATCATGCGGGCTGGCGTCCGGAGAGCGCCCGGGAAAGAGTGGCCTGATCCGTATATTCGATATGACTGCCTACGGGAATTCCACGCGCAATCCGGGTGACTTTCACTTTTAGAGGCGCGAGCACTCGCACAAGATAAAGGGCGGTCGTATCGCCTTCCGTGTTCGGATTCGTGGCAAGGATAATCTCACGGATTTTTTTCTTTTTAACGCGATCCAGAAGGTCGCGGACCATAATTTGTTCAGGCCCGATACCATCCAACGGAGAGAGCGCCCCCAATAAAACATGATAGACGCCGGCATACTCGCCGGTCTTTTCGATCGCAGAAACATCTTTCGGATCTTCGACCACGCAGATCACGCCCTGGTCACGGGCAGGATCCGAACATATGTGGCAAATTTTTTGGTCTGAAAAATTATGGCAAACGGAGCAAAAAGCGACACTTTCCCGAAGCTGGCGAATCAGTTCCCCCAATACCAAAGATTCGTCCTTTTTGGTTTTGAGAAGATAAAACACAATGCGCTCCGCCGACCTCCTTCCGATCCCCGGAAGTTTGGAAAGGGATTCGATAAGCCGGGTCATCAGATCCGAATAAGCTCGCATCACACTATTCCTTGCGAATCACGCGAGCACCGTCAAAGATCTCAAGAGCCTGAGAAACAATGTCCGGTGAATCATCTGCCGAGGGGCCCCCGGGAGGAAGGTCTTGATGCGTCCCGTCTTTTTCCGTTACCACGCATTGAACACGGACCTTTTTACCGAGCGCCTGGCAAAACATTTCTTCAATCACTTTCCTGTTGCCTTCCTTTTCAAGCGTCTCTTTATGAAACTTAAACTCTGCGGGAAATCCAAGCGCAATCATTCCGTCGTCAACTTCCACAGGTTCGGATTCGGCAAGGTAAAGCCCCAAGGACATCCGTTTCGCTTTCACACTTTCGATGACCTGCGGCCAAACCGATTCCACGGCATTCAGTTCAACCGACTCCGTTGAATCTTTAGAAGGGCGTTGAGGAGACACAGAATCTTCATCGGCCGCCGTCTTTTTAAACTTCACAGGCTCATCTAATTTCCGAGGCGGCAAAACCGTTTTTTTTTCAGTCAAAGGTTTCGCGATTGGCCCCGTCGTCGGGACCGATGCCGATGAGAAGTTGTTTTTTGCCACAAGCTCCTCGACTGACTTGAGACGGCCGAGGTTCATGAGCTTAAGCAATGCGGTTTCAACAAGTAATTTGGGAGATGCCACGGGTCGTCGTAACTGATATTGAAGATTTTGAAGCATGGCTAAGGCCAACAGAAGCTCCCCTTCCGAAAAATCAGCCGCCTTTTTTTTAAGACCTTTCACCATCGCCTCACTCGCTTCAACAAACCCGGGGGTCTCGCGAATCACTTTGAGTACCAAAAGGTGCCTGAAAACTTCAAAAAGACCGGCCGCAAATTGGGCTAACTCGCCGCCTTCTTCATAGATTTTTTTTACCAAGGCAAATAAGTCCGCCCCTTTTCTCTCACGAATGGCCGTCAGAACATCAAGATACATTTCATCCGAAGAAGCCCCCAGGAGGGTGAGAACGTCTTCTTCCGTAATTTTCCCGCCCGAAAAACTCGCGAGTTGATCCAGCAGACTTTCGGCATCCCGCAATGCGCCTTCACTGGCCTTGGCCATCAGAAACAGGGCTTTCTCGTCACATTTGAGTTTTTCTTTCTTGGCAATCGATTCAAGTTTCTTCACAACCTCCGGGACTGAAATTCTCTTGAACTGAAACCGCTGGCAACGCGAGAGGATGGTAAGAGGCACCTTATGCGATTCCGTCGTCGCAAAAATAAATTTCACATGAGGCGGAGGTTCTTCGAGAGTCTTCAAAAGCGCATTAAACGCTTCCAGAGTCAGCATATGGACTTCATCGATAATGTAGATTTTGAAATTTCCGGACGTCGGCTTGAATTTTACGTTTTCACGCAAATCTCTAATTTCCTCAATGCGACGGTTGGAGGCCCCGTCAATCTCGATCACATCCATTGAGTTCCCCCGCTCGATTTCCTTGCAGGCCGGACACTTTCCGCAAGGCGTTTCCGTGGGACCTTCTTTGCAGTTAAGCGCCTTGGCTAAAATACGGGCAGTGGAAGT
>CAYULU010000014.1:0-3772 GCA_964445745.1 uncultured bacterium
CTACGTGTTGTTAATCGAGCCGATATGCTATCACCTTAAAATATCCGGTTGTATATTTTGTGCCCCCGCCAGCTGTGAACAGATATGCTACGAAATTATCTCCGGTCCGGACCTTCAGAGTAGTTGTCTTGATAGATTGCACCTGCACACCAAACTCGGTGCCCTCCTTATACCAACCAGTGATGATGCTATAATTCGTAGAAGAGGAGGACGTTTTAAAATAAACAACGACTCCCAGATTCGAAGATCCCAGGTTGTGAGTAATTGTATACGACGTATCCTTCGCACAGTAAATCCAATCCGAAATATAGGTGGCATTCGTAGTCCCGCCGACAGCGGATTTCCAATTTTTATTCCCATCATAAACCTCAAGCGCATCCGTCGTGATATTATAAACTACCGCGCCTTCTTTTGTCGGTTCAGCTGTACTCGTGCTGGCAATTATATCTCTTTGCGCCGTCGTGACCCGGGGCGGATAAAATGCCGATGTGGTCGAGCTCAACTCCAGGATCCCTCGAGGATTCTTTGTCCCGATCCCGACATTACCCGAAGTCGTCGCAAAATTGGCCCCTTCCGTGGAACTTAAATTCTTGTATTCGCCGATGGGCGCGGGATAGTAAGTCGTCAGTTCGATTTCTCGGGCAAAAGCCGGCGCACCGCAGAAAACGATCGGGATGACTAACAGACACATGCAAAAAAATCGCAGAAACATAAACAACCTCCATCGGTTGATAAGACTGACTGCATTTTTTACCTGGCTGAATGGAAATGACACATCGCAATGGAAAGGGCATCGGAGGCATCAAGCGAAGGCGCCGTTTTGAGATTCAAAAGTCTCATGACCATAAACTGCACCTGCTCCTTGGTCGCACGGCCATTCCCTGTCACGGACTTTTTCACCGCCGTTGGTGCGTATTCTACCACTTCGATGCCCTGCTTGGAAGCTGCGAGCATGGCACAAGCGCGCGCCTCCCCGATTCGTTCAACGGCCTGGATGTCTTTGGCAAAAAAGAGGGTCTCGAGCGCCATCACTTCAGGATGATAACTTTGGATAACGGTCTGGAGAGATTCAAAAATGTGGAGCAACCTTTTAGCGATAGGATCTTTGGAGTTGGCGCGAATGATCCCGCTGTAAACAATTTTATACTTCGACCCGTCAGCTTCGAGAATTCCGACGCCGGTCCTGTGAGTCCCGGGATCAACACCTATCACGCGCATAACATCAATGCCCTGCACGGGAAGCCCGTGGCCCATCGTCTGCAGTCCACAGGAAGGGACCTTTTTTCCATTCTGTGAACTGCGGTCTGTGGACGGCGAACCGTCATGCGAGTT
Source organism: uncultured bacterium (assembly GCA_964445745.1). Taxonomy (GTDB): domain Bacteria; phylum Omnitrophota; class Omnitrophia; order Omnitrophales; family Aquincolibacteriaceae; genus UBA1443. The sequence continues at coordinate 1,333 of CAYULU010000014.1, forward strand.
CTTTCATCACTTCATCCGGAATGTCAGCGTTCGCGTAGACATTCTGGACATCATCGTGTTCTTCAAGCGCTTCAATCAACTTGACCACCGTACGCGCAGCTCCCGCATCAACAGCCGTCATGTTCTTGGGATTCATGACCAGATTGGCGCTTTCAATCTTGATCCCCGCTTTTTCAATCGCTTCCCGTACCACCCAAAGATCTGAAGGAGCGGTGGTCACCTGAAACGTTTCCCCGACAGCCACCATATCCTCCGCGCCGCCATTGATCGCCACTTCCATCAGTTGATCTTCCGTGACCCCTGAATGGCTCACCACGATCAACCCCTTCTTCTCAAACATCCAGGCGACGGTTCCGGCCCCGCCCATGTTTCCGCCGTTTTTTCCAAAAATAGACCGGATCTCGGACGCCGTCCGGTTCTTGTTATCCGTAAGACATGCAACCAACATCGCCGTTCCGCCCGGTCCAAACCCTTCGTAAGTGACCTCTTCATAAGTCACACCTTCCAGCTCGCCCGTACCCTTTTTAATGGCACGCTCAACATTTTCGGCCGGCATATTCGCGTCCTTGCCCGCCTGAATGGCGGTACGGAGACGCGGGTTCATGTTGGGATCGCCCCCTCCCGATTTCGCCGCAACCGTAATTTCACGGATAATCTTTGTAAAGGCCGCGCCTCGTTTTGAGTCCGCAGCCGCTTTCTTATGTTTGATACTCGCCCACTTATTATGTCCGGACATTGTCTTCCTCCTCTAACGACTTCAACAGCCTCATCCCCCGTGTAAAAATTTAACGACGCTCAAACCCTTGTCATTCAAAAGCATTACGCCCTTTGAATTTCATGATTGGCGATTTGGGATTTGGTCATTGGTTATTTGTTTTAATAGCTTCGGTCACTTTAATAACGTCACGCATTCCTTTAACATGATGAACACGGAGCACATGAATTCCTTGCATCACACATGCCACGGCACACGCCGCCGTCCCGAAATCGCGGTCGCAAACGTCACGTCCCGTAATGGTCCCGAGAAAGGACTTGCGAGACGGCCCCACCATAACGGGGTAGCCGGTCATCAGAAACGGTTTCAGGTCACGAAGAATCGCGATATTTTGCTCCGAATTTTTGGGAAGACCGAGCCCCGGGTCGATCATAATTCGCTCACGGTCCACGCCGCCCTTGAGCGCCATTTCCACGCTCCCCGCAATCTCTTTCAGAATTTCCGCAGATAGATCTTGGTATTCCGCCATTTCCTGCATCGTCTCCGGCGTCCCCCGGCTGTGCATCAAAATCAGTCCTGCCTTAAAACTTTTAAGGGCGGCAAGCATTTTTTTCCCCGAAGTCCGCAGGTTACTCGTATCGTTGATCGCATCCGCCCCTTCATCGAGACATTGCTTCGCCACCTCAACCTTGGTGGTATCAATCGAGATAATCCCGTCCGTCTGTTTCCGGATCTGCCTCAGCACGGGTAAAAGCCTTTTGATCTCTTCACTGGCATCCGTGTTTTTCGCACCTGGCCTCGTCGATTCCGCCCCCAGATCGATCATGTCGGCACCGTCCGCGAGAAGTTCAAGCGCATGCTGGACCGCTTTCGCCGGATCAAGGAATTTTCCACCATCGGAAAAAGAGTCCGGAGTGATATTGACAATGCCCGACAGGAGCGTACGATCAAAGCTGACTATCTTTTCGCGAGCTTTCCAGATCACGCAGTAGGACCTTCGTCGGTTTTAGGTTGGTCATTCGTCGCCGGTTCCTGGACAGGAAGTCCTACCAGTTGCCGAATCACATCCGATTCAAGAACTTCCTTTTCAAGAAGCGCATCGGCCAGGATGCGAAGCTTGTCCTGATGTTCCGTAATGAGATCGCGCGCTCTCGTATAACACCCGTCCACAATTCTCCGGACTTCATTATCAATCAAAACCGCCGTTTGTTCCGAGTAGTCCTTCTCACGCATCAAGTCACGCCCGAGAAAAACCTGCCGATCTTTTTTACCGAAGGTCAGGTTCCCAAGTTTTTCACTCATCCCCAGTTCGCACACCATCGCCTGGGCATAATGCGTGGCCTTTTCAAGATCATCCGACGCCCCCGAGCTAATTTCACCAAAATAAATCTCTTCGGCTACACGGCCTCCGAGGAGCACCATAATCCGGTCCAGGAGTTCTTTCCTGGTAATGAGATTTCGGTCCTCATCCGGGACCTGAAGCGTGTAACCGCCAACTCCATATCCCCGTGGAATGATAGATATCTTGTGAACCGGGTCCAGGTTCGGGGAGAAGAGAGCGATGATGGCATGGCCTGATTCATGAACGGCCTTGATCAATTTTTCACGTTTTGAAATCACCCTGCTTCTACGCTCGGGACCGACCATCACACGCTCGATTGATTCTTCAAGCTCGGGTTGGGCCACGGCATCTTTTTTGCGGCGCGCGGAAAGTAAGGCCGCCTC
>CAYULU010000014.1:3872-40841 GCA_964445745.1 uncultured bacterium
GCTCGGGTTGGGCCACGGCATCTTTTTTGCGGCGCGCGGAAAGTAAGGCCGCCTCGTTAATCAGATTGGCAAGATCAGCTCCGGAAAAACCCGGCGTCTGCCGTGCCAGCTTTGCAAGATCGACCGCCGCCGCCAGTTTCACTTCCCGGGAATGGACCCGTAAAATTTCTTCGCGCCCCTTGATATCGGGACGTTCGATCACCACCTGCCGGTCAAAACGACCCGGACGAAGCAATGCCGGATCCAGAACATCAGGACGATTGGTCGATGCGATCAGAATGACGCCGGCGTGCGTATCAAATCCGTCCATCTCGACAAGAAGCGCGTTCAGGGTTTGTTCACGTTCATCGTGTCCCCCGCCGATACCCGCAAAACGCTGGCGGCCTACCGCGTCGATTTCGTCCACAAAAATGATGGCTCCCTTACCGCCTGTTTTCGCCGCTTTCTTGGCTTGTTCAAAAAGATCCCGTACGCGCGCGGCCCCTACGCCCACAAACATTTCAACAAAATCCGATCCGCTGATCGAGAAAAAAGGCACCCCCGCTTCCCCCGCCACCGCCTTGGCAAGAAGCGTTTTTCCGGTTCCGGGAGGTCCCATCAAAAGGACACCTTTCGGAATCTTTCCGCCAAGACGCGTGAAGCGTTGCGGATCTTTCAGAAACTCGATAATTTCCTGCAATTCCTCCTTGGCTTCATCGACCCCCGCGACGTCTTTAAATGTAATCGGGCTTTTTTCTTTCCCCGCAAGTTTGGCGCGTGATTTCCCAAAGCTAAACACACGGTTCCCTCCCTGTTGCATGCCTCGATAAACAAAAAACCAGAAAAATCCGATCAGAAGAATCACCGGCATCACAGAATAAATAAGATTTTTCCAAAAGGTTTGCGGTGGGCTGACCGAGAAATCGACAACGTTCTTCCGCATCAGCGGAATAATTTCAAGGTCATTGATCGGAATATGAACGGTAAAAAAAGATCCCGTAATGAGTTTCCCGTGAATCACATTGTCGACCAGTTCGCAGGAGAGAATTTGCCCCGTTTCCGGATTTGCCACAAGCATCCGGTAAAACTCAGAGTAATTCATTTCTTTCATTTCCATGGCCGGGAACACAAAAACCTGCAGAAGAATCAAGATCCCCAAGGGCACAAGAAAAAGCCACATCGCCCGGTTTTTATCAGGCTCTGTGTTCTTGGGAGACTGATTGCCAGATTTTTTCTGCGGAACCTGATTTTTCATGAAATGATTTGATGGTGTCATCGGATATTTCCTAAAAGGTGAGGGCGTAGTCTATCATGTGACCCGGGAGATATCAAACCTGTACTTTCCCCTTACGCTTTTTTTTCAAGGGCTCCCGGTTCCCTTTTCAACTTCCTGAGATTATTAAAAACCAAAATCGCACCTCATGGTATTTGAATTTAGGGGTAGGCGGTACTGTACTGACAACCGCTTGAAATTGAAAAGCAACTCCCAATTTCAAGTGTCATAACGTAATAGTCTGTCTCCTTCACCCCCGGAATTCACGGGGAAAGTTTTTTGAAAACAGTGACCGCTTTCGGAGTGAGGGAAAAATCAATATCTTTCGGAAGGGACCAACAATTACGGGCACGAGGAAACCCCTTCTGGATCCGTTCCCAGGCCTCATAAGAAAGCCCGCTTTGCGGATGAATTTTTTTGAGGGCCCGTTCGATAACCCGAAACTGCAGGGGCGATTCCATCCGAAGAAAAACCTCCCGCCTCAATTCAATACGTTTCGGCTCCATCTTTTTTACAACGGCCTTCCAGGCCTGCGCCTCCAGTCGGTCCAGAAACGCAATTTCCCGGGAAGCAATCGCCGGAATCCGGGCCAATGCCTCCGTAATCCGGGGATTAAAATCCCGTTTGAGAACCGGCAACAATTTCAGGCGTATCCGGTTCCGGAAAAACCGGACGGAACGGTTACTTTCATCCTTGCAAAACCCGACTTTTGCCGCGCGGCAAAAGTTGAGGATTTCCTTTTTAGAAAACTTGAGAAGAGGGCGAATCAAGTCAACCCCCTCCCTCCGGTTCACCTCGCGAATCCCCTGGAGTCCCCGAAGGCCTGTTCCCTGCAAAATCCTCATCAGGACCGTTTCCGCCTGATCATCAAGGGTATGTCCCAGAGCGATTTTTCGAATCCCGAGTTTCTTCGCCGTCTTGAGAAAAAAATCATACCGCATCTTTCTGGCGGCTTCTTCGATGGAAGTTCTGGTGTTGACAGCCTCTTGCCTGACATTGCCGGATCCGAAATAAAACGCAAGCCCCAGTTCCTTCGAAAGAAATCGAACAAATCGAAGATCGTTCCCTGACGATTTCCGGAGGCGATGGTCATAATGAAGGACACCCAGTTGCCAGCGATGTTCCGGGGCCAGGGAAACCAGCAATCTGAGAAGTACGATCGAATCGGGGCCGCCGGAACAGGCAATGAGAATTTTTTCCTTTTCCCGGAAAAAAGACTGATTCGTAATGTGGGTTTGAAAATCCGCGAGGAAATTACTCATGGGGTTCCGTTTCATGGCTTCAAAAGAGATTGCCGGAGGGCGGGATCGAACCGCCGACACGAGGCTTATGAGTCCTCTGCTCTACCAACTGAGCTACCCCGGCAAGATAGATCATTCACAAGGGAAACAAAACTGCCGCATCCTTCCCAAGCGGCGGCGGGTATATTAACACAGGCGCTCTCATTCGCCAAGAGCGGCTCTTTTTAGCAGATTTCTCCAACAAAATCTTCAGCCTGATCCTCTATCTTGAAAAATCGGTTAAGGCCAGAGTATCTTGAGTTAGTTCTTGTTATCCATTAAATGTGGAAGCCCTGAAATCTTAGAGAAGTTTCTTTACTTACCGGAAAGATGGGCGTAAACTTGGTTTATGGCTTCCAAGATTCATCCTAAATACGCTTCTCACACTCGTCTTCCGGTTGAACCACGCAAGTTCGATGCCGTTCTCTTCGATATCGACAACGTCCTTGTCGACACGCGCCGTTCTTACCTGGAAGCGATTCGTTATACCGTAGAGATTTTCCTCACCCACGGCGACATCCCTTTTTTCAGCAAATCTTCCAGCGGTAAAATGCCCGAGCTTTTGTCGACTCACGATGTGGAAAAGTTCAAGATGCTCGGCGGGTTCAACGATGACTGGGATTGCTGTTACGGAATACTGGTATATCTTCTGTCACTCCCGGTTTCTAACCGGACGATTGAAGCCTTAAAAAAAGCTTCCAATTTTGAAAAACTTGTAAAATCAGTCAAGGAACGACCGCTGAAGGTTTCCGGCATTACCGCGATCTACGGCCGGCCAAGCACCCTCGTGATCGAAAAAGTGGCACGAATCTTCCAGGAAGTCTACCTGGGCAAGGACATTTTCCCCCGCATGACCCATAACAAAATGAGATACTGGAAAAAGCGCGGATTGATCGACCGGGAAAAACCCATTTTTAAAAGCCCCTTGCTCCAGAAAATCAAGGATGCCGGGATGAAACTTGGAATTTGTACGGGCAGATCTAGCTACGAAGCGACTTATGCGTTCAAGGCCTTCGGGATGGACGGACTTTTTGATGCCATGACAACCATGGATGACGTCAAACAGGAAGAGCGCCTCAAAAAGGAATCGTTAAGGAAACCTCATCCGTTTTCGGTCCTTAAGACCGCGGAAAAGCTGGGAAAAAAGCTTCACTACCTTTATGTCGGCGACCTGCCTGACGACATCCTGGCCGCAAACCGTGCGAAAAAATCAGTCTCGATTTGTTCCGCCGCCTTCCCCATGATGGCGGCCGATCCGTTTCACGCCCAAAAAGAACTTGAAGCCGCCCAACCCGATTACGTCCTGAAGTCCCCTTCCGAACTCTTTAAAATTCTTGCCATCAAGTAACTCCCTTTCAAAATTCCCGCTAAGAGATCCCTTTTCACAAAAGAAGCTGTCAAGAATGCAGGAAGCTGAAAATTTTCAGGAGAGGATGGCTTTCCGAAGAAGGTAAGTCCCCACCCCAAGCAATACAATGTTCGGGATCCAGAGGCTTACGTAGGGAGGGAGGCCGGTACGGGTTGCAAGCGTTTGAGCGATGGCAAAAAGCACATAATAGATACTCGCCGCAGCCATCGAGATGCCGAAACTGATCACCACTTCACCGCGTTTCACAACGGTCGCAATGGGAATCCCGACAAAAACAAAGACGAGTGATGCAAAGGCGAACGCAATGCGCTGGTGAAACACAGCCCAAAGTTCACGCTGATCCTTGGGATCCGTCTTCTCAGAAACATCAACGAGAATCTCCGCAAGAGTCATGTCCTTTTTTTTCTTTCCCATTTTCTGGATATCCTCCTCGGCCAAAGTCGGGAACTTATACGTCTGGAATTGAACCGACTGGATCCCTTTATCTACGGATTCCGAAACGCTCCCGTCATAAAGATGGACCTCAAGCTTTCCCGTTTCCGGATCGGTCACAATCTCCCCTCGTTCCGCCACAATGGTTCGCACCGGACGATCGGTGTCGACACCTTCATGGGCCACAATATCCAGCATCATGTTCTTTTCCACGCGTTTTGTCAGAAAGATGATATCGCGCGAAATCTTTACAAACCGGCCGGGTTCGATCAATGCCATAGGATGCAACATAATCATCTTCTTGGTCGCCCGCCGAAGTTCAAATCGGGCATGAGATGCCACCTGATCGTTGAAAATGAACATAAAAATACTCAACGCAAATCCGAGGATAAGCGGCGGTGTCATAAACTTGAGAGGGTGAACACCTGAGGCCTTCATGGCCCGGAATTCATTGTGCTGGGTGAAACTGCCGAACACGATCAGGATTCCTGTCAAAAGACTCATCGGTGCCGTATAACTCACTAGGGAAGGAACGACAAGCAACAGAACATAAAGCGTCTGCGTAAACGGGACACCCCGTCCGATAATCAGGTCAGCCGCCTTAACCAGGTACCCCGCCATAAAAATAAAACAGAGCACGGCAAAACACAAAAGACAAGGAAGCATGAGTTCTCTGAGAACATATCGCTGGAGAATTTTCATAGGCGTTGTGAGGATAATAGGAGGGGGTCAGGAATTTGTCAACATTTCGGAATCAGAAGGCAACAATAACCCGGTTTCGCGCATCATTCCCAGAAACTCCTTCGGACTGATAAAACCGGAAACCCGCATTTCCTCGACCTCCCGGCCCGTTTCATCAAGAAAAATAACCGTCGGAACTCCATAAACCTTGAAAAACCGGATCAGGTTTTTCGTGTCTTCATTATCAAGACGAGTTGCATCGACTTTCACCCTCCTGAACCGTTCCAAGGCACGGATCACACCAGGATCCGTAAACGTAGATTTATGAAGTTCGTGACAAGGGATACACCAATCCGCGTAAAAATCAATCACAACCGGCTGGCCACTCTCTCGTGATTCATCCAGAACGCCCGGGTTATAATCTTCCCAAACCACTCCGTGGTCGACATAGGTCCACATCCAACTCGCAACCATCCACAAACCAACTCCCGCGATTAAAGTACCAGCCATCCGCTTGAACATTTTAAACTTTTTTGATTCCCGGTTCGACCGCTCCAACCAACCGAGATAAATACCGCCCCCGAGGAGAGTCACGGGAACAAGCCAGTGAATGAGCGGCCACCGAAACGCAATAAGGATATAAAAACAACCAAAACTGAAAAGGACGACCGCCAGCAACCGCTCAAACCAGATCAACCAGGCGCCGGATTTGGGAAGCCGCCGGATCAGTCCTGAAAAAGTCCCGAGAATGAGGTAGGGGAACCCCATCCCAACCGATAGGATCAAGAAACAAACCGCGCCGTAAACGGCATCGCCCGTCTGACTGACCGCCGTCAAAAGGCTAAGCACCACAGGTCCTACGCAAGGAGCAGCCACCACCCCTACGAGAAGTCCCGAAAGGAAAAATTCGAACCAGGTCTTTTCCTTCATTGCCCGTCGCTGAGGCATCAGCCAGGCAGGCAACTGAAAGGTGTACAAACCAAACATACTCAAAGACAGGGCAATGATAAAAAGTCCCATCACAAAAAGGACCCAAAAATTCTGAAGCAAACCTCCAAAAAACTCACCCGTCAACGCAGCCAGAAGACCGACTGACGTAAACATCACCGTAATTCCCGAAACATACACCAGGGCCTTCAAGAAACTCCGTCCGTGGCTTTCGGTACGGCCTCCGTGAAAAAGCGATAGCGTGATCGTCAGCATCGGGTAAATGCACGGCGTTAAATTCAGGCTTAATCCAAGTATAAAATAAGCAACGTATTCCATAACCTTATCCACCGTGAGCATCCACTCTGACACCCGTTTGAAAGCGGATCCACCTAAAACAAACTGGTTGGAAAATTGTTTTCTTCCGGGGTGTTCTTTTTGGAAAGAAACATTTCAGTAGACTGTCTCCAGTTCACCGGAACTTCATAGGTTTTATAATCCCAGGTCGACGTAAAAAGAATTTTTCCTTCCTTGCATCCGTACTCGTAAACACCCTTGGTGAGGCGAACATCATCCAGACAATATTTCTTAAGCTCGGTCAGACGCCCCTCTTTATAAAGCACCAGAGCTTCGGCTCCGTCACCGGACTTCCCTTCTTTCAAGGTCGCGCGCGCGACACTATCCAGACTGGCACGATGCCCCCGCGCTTTTTCGATATCATCAAGCAGATCCAGCACGGGCAATAAATCAACCGATTTAAAAATGTAAGGTTGAAGCACGGGCATGTCAAACCGCCGGATATTAAACCCGATCAGCATGTCTGCCGTCTGGATTCGCTTATCGAGTTCCATCAATTCTTTTTCTTCATAAGCACGGTATTGGTCTGTCAGATAATCGTAAACCCCCGCGACCGAAATCTTGAGTTTCGAAAGACTGTCGAGCTTCGATTTCCCGACTTCCTTGAATGACTTTTGCGTCTCAAGATCCATGACAAGAATGTTTTTCCCTATCATTTTTCCTTTCCTCTTGCGGGCTCTCTAGATCAATTCCTTTAAATCGCGAATCACCGTCAGAACTTCCCGCTCATGCCCTGCGAGCTTCTCATGCCGACCGGAACGATCGAGCCAGATCGCCCGGATACCCGCCTGATGAGCGCCGCGGACATCATCTTCCAGACTGTCCCCCACATGCACCGATTCTTCGGCCTTCACATTCGCTTTTTCGAGTGCGGCTTGAAAAATTTTCGGATCCGGCTTTGCGGCGCCAAAAACGGCGCTGATCAGATAAAAATCCATGAACCGGTCGAGGTCAAAGCCTTCACAAAGATTGACAAGCCGACTGTCCCAGTTTGAAATAAGACCGAGAGTATACCCTTTCTTTTTTAGAGCACGCAAGACATCTTCAGTTTCGGGAAAAAATTTCCAGACAGCCGGACGCGAAAAAAGATCAAAGAGTTCCATGAAGCAGGCTTCAAAATCCGAAAGAGGCTCAAACCCCTGGAAAACCTCGGCGACAATTTTATACCAGAAATCCCGCTCGTTTTTTTCGGTCACATGCCCCTTCAACCCGCCCATCGTATCATGCTTTGCCCAAACCCTGCGAAACGCCGTTTCAATATCTTCTTCGGTCGCTACCAGACCATACCTGGCCGCTACAGACCGATAATGGTAACCCACCGAAGGATAAGGCCGGAAAAGAGTCCCTCCCGCGTCAAGAAAGACAGCACGGATCTCTTTGGGGATTTTACTAGAGCGAGTCATCATTCCCCCCTTGGGTGAATTTCTGCGCAAGAAGCTGGCCTAAATACGGAATCGCCTGGGCCACTCCCCCGAAAGCACCCGACTGGGTTTCCTGTCCATCATTAACGTAGGGATCGTGCGAAGACCTCGTTCGCATCATTGCCTGTTCGGAAAACATCCTGGATCGCTCGGTAAAATTCCCCGATAATTTTGCCGCTTTAACTTCCTCGAGCGCATCCCTGATATCGTGGTTTTCATAGTCAAACTCCAGGGCTTTTTCAAAAGCGTCTTTTGCTTCGTCGTAAAACCCCTGTTCGGAATAAATCATCCCGATCTGGACCCAACAAGCCGAAATCAATCGTGAATCGGCAACCGGATCTGAAAACCGGATCACCCTTTTAAACTCTTCACGAGCTCGCTCCATTTCTCCCTGACGCTTATAGACGATTCCGAGATTGAATCGGGCGACCTTGTGGCCAGGGTCAATCAAGACAACCTTCTCAAGGGCATCGCCGCTTTTCAAAAGCCATTTCAAAGATTCCGGCTTTTTTTTACGAACAATGTCAAAAAGCGCCGCATAAACATTGGAGAGCTCAAAATAAAGGGCCGGATTCCCCGGATCCTTGCCCAGTTTTTTTTTAATCGCTTTCTCCTCCGAAATCAGTTCAACGATCGACGGGGTCCCAGTGACCAAAGTGTCTTCGGAGAGAGGATCGGAACTGAAAGCCGGAACCGGAAATCCCAGTGCCAGGCTCAGGAGAAGGGACCAAAACAAATTTCGTCTAAAGACCATTGAACTTTTCGAGCCCCGGCGGCGGTCCCGAAAGCTTCACTTTTGCAATTCGCCGGATAATTTTTTTGCCCGTCGGGCTGTCCACATAGTCAATCGAGACCACCTGTCCTGTCCGAAGATTTTTGAGACTTTTCATACCGCTTAATCCGGATTCTGAATCTGTATAAAAAATCAACCGGTGGATCTTGCCGGTAGCCGGGTGATGGAAATCAACCGTTAAACTCAATCCATCCTCCGCAACCTGAAGCACATGCGCCGAAAGAGTTTTCATCACGGGCGGATTCGCCCCAACATTGGAGGAAAAAACAACGCCGAAAACGCCCCCGATCACGGTGAGTACAATCCAAAGCGGAACACGCGACATAAGAAGATCAACCTTTTAAAAAATTTAACACCTTATCGTAGTCCGGATGATGGGTCACCTCTTTCACATATTCCACATATTTGATTTTGTCATCCGGTCCAATCACAAAAACTGAACGTGCCAAAAGCCGTAGCTCCTTGATTAAAACACCGTAGGCCTGGCCAAAAGACGCCGCCTGGTAATCGGACACCATCTGCATTCTGTCAAGCCCCGCAACGCCACACCACCTTGCCTGCGCAAAGGGAAGATCCATACTGACGGTCATGAGAACGATATCGGCGGGAAGTTTGGCCGCTTCAGAATTAAAACGTTTGGTCTGAAGTTCGCAGACGGAGGTGTCAATCGAAGGAACGACACTGATCAGGCGCATTTTTCCTTGAGACGATTTCAGTGTCACTGTTTTCAGGGCATGATCAACCACGTGAAAGTCCGGCGCCACATCCCCTGCATTAAGTTCCGGCCCCACCACTGTCAGCGGATTCCCCTGAAAAGTAACCGCCCCCTTACGCTCCATGATGTTCATCGCACACTCCCTCGTTGGAAGGTCTCTTGTCGTGACCTGCTATCGAAAATTTACTTCCTGGTTTTGAAATATTCGGCCGTAATGACCGTGTGAATACCACCCCGAACAAAAAAGTCCGACACAACGGTCATTTGACGGGGTTTCACGACTCTCACAAGGTCATCTAGGATCTTGTTGGTAACAGCTTCGTGAAACGAGCCTTCGTTGCGATAGCTCCAGAGATATAGCTTCAGACTTTTGAGCTCGACGCATAATTCATCCGGGACATAACCAATTCGAAGGGTCGCAAAATCAGGTTGTCCGGTCTTCGGGCAAAGACATGTGAATTCCGGGCATTCAAGATCAATTTTGTAATCTCGTTTCGAATTCGGATTTTTAAAAACTTCTATTTTTTTTGACGGATGGGTCATAACCAAAACCTATTTTGTAATTACAAAAATCGCATTTGCCGCAAAAAGATTGGGCAGTCCCCAGACAAGCGTCTTCTTGCCCAAAAAACGGGATTCAAGAACCTTGTAACTTTTTTGCACGCAAAATTTCCTGAAATCTTTTACGGAAAGAAATCGTAAATTGGGTGTTCGGTACCACTCGTGCGGGAGCGAAGGGCTAACGGGCGCCTTGCCTCCAAAAAAGAGAAGCAATCGGTCATGAAAATAGGCGAAGTTAGGAAAACCGACAATAACCTTTTTGCCAACCCGGAGCGACTCTTCAATCACTGTTTCGACTTTTTTCACTTCCTGCAAGCTCTGGTTCAATATGACATAATCAAACGACTGATTAGGATAATAAGGCAAACCACTGTCGATATCGCTATGAAAAACACTCAGTCCCTTCTCAACGCAAGCATGAATAGCATCATTCGACAGCTCAACCCCCTGGGCCTTGATTTTCTTCCCGCGGACAAGAAGATCAAGCAGATCTCCGTTGCCGCAACCAAGATCAAGCACCTTGGCCCCGGATTCGATAAGATCATAAATAACCTTGTGATCGAGTTTATTCTTATAGGGTGACATGTCCCCTCCTGAGGAGGTCGTCATCGTAAGCTTCCCGTCAGGATTTTTCAAGAATAAATTGGGAGAGTAAGCAAATCAGTGGCTAACGTAAAAAAACATTCAGGGGAAAACCTAAAATCAAACGAAGCGAAAGCTGCTTTGTCTAAATAATGGCTCTCAATATTACCTATCCGAGATCCCAAAACTCAGAACATCCCTACTGAGGCGTAACATCTTTCGGCGTGCCAACATCCTTGGAGAAATACTCACTTTTAGCACTGTAATAGTGCTCATAATAATATTGTTTGCCCCAATGTTTGACCTTGTTGAGAACAAGACCGGTCAAAGTCGAGTCCGAGGGCGCGATTTTGTTAACGGTTCGAAGCGCTGATTTGATCGAAGTTTTCCCCCACTCCACAACCACCACACGAATATCAACCAATTCGCCTATAGCGACAGCGTCATTAAGCACCAGCACAGGCGGAGTATCTATAATAATGATGTCAAAAGTTTCCTTAAGTACATTCAAAATCTCTTTCATGCGTTTTGACCGGAGCGCATAAGGCGCGCTGAATTTGGCTTCCTGGGATGGGATCAGAAAAAGATTGGGATAGGCGGTTTCTTCTATGATCTCATCAACTGGAGCATTTTCCATCAAATAACTGTGGAGGCCTGGACGCACCCCGTCCCGCGGGAACATCTTTGAAATGGCACTATGACAAAAGTCCGCATCGATTAAAACTGTTCTTTTACCTTCGTTCGCGAAGGTCTTAGCAACGTGATAACAAACAAAGCTTTTCCCCTCTCCGGGCAAAGACCCCGTCAATACAATTGAGACCTTAGTCTGGGCTCCAAGTAAAAAATTAATATTGGCACAGATGAGGCGAAAGAAATTAAAGAAGTATATTTTCTCCTTTTCGTTCTTTAAAACCGGATCCATCGAATCCTTGGGAACCTGGACGTGGGGAGCGTGCCCCAAAAATGGTTTACGCAAAATCTCTTCGACATCCTCATCTTTTTTTAATGTCTGATCAAAATAATGTCTTAGGAAAATCAACCCCAAGCTTGCCAGAAGCGATAAAAACAGTGCTATCAAAACGTTGCGTGGTTTATTCGGGATGGCCGGAGACAAAGGCGCCACAGCGTACGAAAGAATCTCAATGGGGGTTTGTTTCACACTCCCCGCAATAGACGCTTTGGAAATTTGCCCATTTAAGAGCCGGATCGTTTCAATAATAGAAGTTTCTTCTGTCAAAAGATTCTTGTAGGCCAGCTGGGCAGGCGAAAAATCTTTCTCTTTCGCCTGTAGCTCAAGCATACTTTGCCGGATCCCCTGGATCATGGCCTCACTGGCTTTCAGGGCGGCAGTCAATTCCGCAATCAGTTGTGTTTTTTCATCATCCAGCGATTGCCGAAGCGCCTTAAGCTTTGCTTGCGCTTTCAAAACCGTGGGATGCATCTGCCGATATTCTTGTTCCATTTCCAAAAGCTGTATCTCGGTATCCCGAATTCTATCCATCTTTTGTCTCACTCGGGGATGCGAAGAAGCATAAGGATGATCTTGAATATTCCCACCGTTTTTAATGATCGACTCCAACTCCGAAAGTGTATTTCGTAATTCCATTGCGCGGGAATCGGCTTTGATATATTCCGAATTAAGATATTTGATTTGATCCGCTAGAATATTCTCGTTACCGAGCTCAGGATTTTCGCGGTTTAACTCTGCAATTTTATTTTTGACAGCATTGTGTTTCTCAACCTGCTGAGCCAGCTGATTTTGCAAGGACTCCACGGAGTCAACTACCACGCCAGAGCTTTTCGTAGTCTTCCCTTCAATGTAGGCCTGGGCAATTTGATTCGCTATAAACGCTGCCGTCTCGGCTTTTTCGCTTAAAAACGAAATATCGATCGTTTTATTCTTCTTTTGTGATGTCACATCTAAAAACCGCATAAAAACTTCGCGCGGGTTAACACGGGAATCAACGGACGGATCAGCTGAAAAATTGGTTTGTTCAATAACTCTCGCGATGATTTCCGGACTTTGAATAATGGCAACCTGCAGTTCCAGATTCCCCAGGCTTTTTTGCTCCGAAGGATCCTGAGCCATATCCGAGTCAATCAGCAGGGTGGTCGTAGCCCGGTAGTAGGGGGTCTGAAGAAAAGAAAAAATAGCGACTAATAAAACAACACTAAAAGAAAAAAGAGCAATCCAGTACTTCTGTCTTTGCACCGTCTCAAAAAAATCGCGATAAATCCTCTTCAGGAAGACGGCTTCCGATTCTTCGTGCTCAACAGGTGCCACAGGATCATTCACGTTATCCATTTTCGATTCTACCTTTGTCTGACTATGCTTCAGTTTTGGAAAATCAACTTCTTACCTTGACTGCAAGGATATCCAAGCCCTCGACAGATGACTCCTCGAAATTAGAATACAAGGCCAAAAAAGACTCGAAAAAGCTCCGACACTGAGTAACGGCATCCTTACATCAAAGCTTAAATAGCCGTTCAAAAAGCTAAAACAACGCCCTTCCCGACGGATCCATTCTAGAGAGCCTCCTGAATCAGCATCGTTTCCTTGAAAAATAAACGGAAATGGGACAACCTTCGTGGCTCCATTTTATCTAAAATCGTGCTAAACTATACAGAATTTTAAGCACCTATGGCAACCGAAACTATTCTCCTCATCGAAGACGAACGAAACATAGCGGAACTGGTCAAATACAACCTTGACCGGGAGGGGTTTCATACTGTCTGTGCGTTCAAAGGCCGTGCAGGACTTGAAGCCGCTCAAAAAAATCTCCCGGCTTTGATCCTTCTTGATCTCATGCTCCCGGAACTAAGCGGGCTTGAGATTTGTAAAATCCTCAAAGGAAACCTCAAAACACGAGCCATTCCGGTGATTATGCTCACCGCTAAAAGTACCGAAGCCGACAAAGTGCTCGGTCTTGAGCTGGGCGCAGATGATTACATAACAAAACCTTTTAGCCCCCGGGAACTGCTTGCGCGAATTAAAGCCGTGCTCCGCAGGTCAAACACCTCGCCGGAACAGGAAATCCTCAGATCGGGAAGTATCGAGCTAGATCTCGGTAAACACGAGCTCAGGGTCAAGGGGAAGCCCATCGAAATTACCGCGAAGGAATTCGCCCTACTGGAAGCCCTGATGACCGGCAAAGGCCGGGTACTAACCCGGGAGACTTTACTGGGCAAAGTCTGGGGTTATGAAAATTCCACCCATCTTGAAACCCGGACTGTCGACATGCACATCACCCAGCTTCGCAAAAAGCTGAAAAATGAAGCCCCCCGAATCGTCACCCTCAAAGGGGTCGGCTACCGCTTTGACGGAGATTAAAATGCCTCTCCCCCGGATTGGATTCGTCAGACGGTTCATGGTGCTGTACGGGCTTGTCTTCATTTTGGTTTTTGCCGCCGCCGATCTTTTTATTTCCCACCATTTCAAACAAAGCATGATGACCCAACTCCAGGAATCCCTCGTCCATCAATCTTTAATGATCCGGGAAATCATTCGTGGGGAACTTCCCCGGCAACCAGTATTTCTCCAAAATAAAATCTCAGCCTTGGCGGAAGGATCGGAGATCCGAATCACCTACATCGATTCAAACGGCCTCGTCCTGGCAGACTCGGAGAAAAAATCAGTTGGTTCCATCCAGACCATGGATAATCACTCAAGCCGTCCCGAGATTGCGGCCGCCATGCGGGGTGGTACCGGGATCAGCACACGATACAGTATGAGCCTGGGTAAGCAAATGCTCTATGTTGCCGTCCCAATCCCAGAAGGGAATAACCTCCTGGGCATCGTCCGTGTTGCCATGCCCTCTTCCCAGATCCAAGATGTTCTTAATCATGCGAAACGTCCTGTATCCATCATCGTACTCACCGCTGTGATTATAATCTTACTATCCGGTTTTTTCTTTGCCAGCCACTGGGCAAAACGCCTTCGGACCATTACCGAAGGTGCAGTCCGCTATGCCCGACAGGACTGGTCAGAGAAGATCCTGGTGGAAGGACGTGATGAATTGAGAATTCTCGGTGACACTATGAACCGGATGGCCGTGACCTTGTCCTCCCGGATTGAGGATCTTGAAAGTGAAAAAGGGAAAATTTCCGCCATCCTGTCCCACATGAGTGACGGCGTTATCGCGATTGACCGAAAAAAAGAAGTTGTCATGGCAAATCCTATGGCCGAAAAACTTTTTGGGTTTTCAGTGGACACAATCCGGGGGAAAAGCCTGATTGAAACAACCCGCCACCCTTACCTGGAAACCATTGTCGACCGGGCATTTACGCAGGGAACCGTCGTCACCGGAGAAATCCAGCTCACGGGCAACGAGAAAAAGATTCTCCGCGTAAGCATCGTGGCCACCGCAAAAGAAATCCGGGATATCGGCGGCATTCTTGTTTTTCACGATATCACCGAACTCCGTCGCTTGGAGCGGATCAGGAAAGAATTTGTGGCCAACGCTTCTCACGAACTCCGGACTCCCCTGACATCATTAAAGGGCTTTATTGAAACCCTTCGTGACGGAGCAGAAAAAGATCCCCAAATCCGAGAGCATTTTCTCACGATGATGCATGAAGACGCCACGAGACTGGGTCACCTGGTTGAAGACATCCTGACTCTCGGAGAAATCGAACAGGGAATCCTTCCACTAAAGAAAGAGACTCTGGATCTTATATCGGAAATCAGGGAATCACTGGCACGGTTTGAACCCCAGCTAAAATCAAAAAAGTTGACGGTAAACGACCTCTTGGCCACCACGCCGTTTTCCATTCAGGGTGACCGGGACAAAATCCGCCAGGTCTTTGTCAACCTCCTGGATAACGCAGTCAAGTACACGCCGGAGGGCGGCACTATTTCTCTTTACGTGGAGAAAAAAAACGATGAAATCCAGGTCATCATTCAGGATACCGGCCCCGGGATTCCGGAAGATGCCATCCCCAGAATCTTTGAACGGTTCTTCAGGGTTGATAAGGCGCGTTCACGCGAATTGGGCGGGACAGGGCTCGGTTTGGCAATAGCCAAACACATTATGGAAGCGCACGATGGCTCCATCGACTGCCAAAGTGTTCTGGGAAAAGGTTCCAGCTTTTTTGTTTCATTCCCGCTCTAGGCGGCAAAACATCGACCTGCAACGCTCCGCCAAACTTCCCGGCTCTGGATCACATTGAAGATCCGCTTGGGCGTCTCCTTGCCGAAAGTTCCGACCTTTATTTTTTCTCAAAGTGATGGCGCACTTCCTTACCCTGTTTGAGATAGATCGTATCTTCGGCAATGTTATTGGAAAGGTCTGCGATCCGTTCCAAATTTCTTCCGATCACAACATAATGAAGCGCCCGACGCACGGTTGAGCTGTCTTTTTCCATCATGGCCGCCATCGACTCATATAATTGGTCATTGAAATCATCAATCTTGTCGTCGCTTTCAAGAACCCGGCGAGCCAGCTCAACATTTTCATTCATAAAACAATCCAGCGCATCGCGCACCATTCGTTGGACCGATTCTCCCATTTTGGGCAAAGGAAAATCTATCGCAAGCGGCGCATCAGCCAGCAGGCGTTTACTGCACTGGGCAATATTGACCGCATGATCCCCCATCCGTTCAAGATCCGTATTGATTTTTAGGATCATGGCAAGGAGACGAAGATCCCCCGCCATCGGCTGAGCCAGCGCAAAAAGGGCGTGCCCCTTATCGTCAATCTCGATCTCAATCGCGTTGATCATTTCTTCGTCCTGAAAAACCCCCTCCACCAAAGCCGCAGACCTCGTCTGCATCGCCTCAATGGCCTTCTGGATCGCCCCTTCCACCAAAAGTCCCATTTGAAAGAGTTTTTGTTTGAGTGTTTTGAGCTCTTCTGCAAAATGTCGTTCCATAATCGCCCCTTTCATGAGCAAACAATTTACGGAGCGTAGCGACCATAAATTGTAGACTACTCTTTAGCCGTCTGTGAATTAACCCCAGCGCTTTGTTTGGCGAATCAAAACAGCTCGAGGTCCAATATTATTTATCCCCGCCAGCTTTGCTTACGCAAAAAAACAGCGAGGTTAATTCGCCCATCCACGTTACGAAACTACGTACCGTAACGTGTGACCTCATTATCCGTACCTTCCCGTAATGTACTCCTCAGTCTGTTTTTCGTTCGGCGTCGTAAAAACCTGTTTGGTATCTCCGTATTCCACAAGCTTCCCGAGCAACATAAAACCCGTTTTGTCAGAAACGCGAGCGGCTTGCTGCATATTGTGCGTCACGATCACAATCGTATAATTTTTCTTAAGCTCAAACATCAGTTCTTCGATCCTTTGTGTTGCCATGGGGTCCAGCGCGGAACAGGGCTCATCCATCAAAACAATCTCGGGCGTAATCGCGGAAAGGCGCGCAATACAAAGACGCTGTTGCTGTTCAATGGAAAGATTTAATGCAAACCGGTCGAGTTTATCTTTTAAGATATCCCACAGCATAACGTCGCTGAGTGCTTTCTGGACAATCCCTTCCAACTCACCCCGTTTCTTGATCCCATGAGTGCGAGGCCCATACGCTATATTGTCAAAAATAGAAAGGGGAAACGGATTCGGACGCTGAAATACCATTCCTACTTTTTTTCGAAGACGAATCAAATCCGTTCCATAGTCATAGATATTTTGTCCGTCAACACGAACCTCCCCCGTGATCCGGACCCCGTCGATCAGGTCATTCATTCGGTTTAAGGTCCGGAGAAGCGTCGATTTTCCACAGCCCGAGGGCCCGATCAGTGCCGTGATCATCTTCTCTTCGATCTCAAGATTGATATCGAGGAGAGCGTGAAAACTGCCGTAAAAAAGATCCAGATTTTTGGTTTCGATTTTGTTCATCGTTGTCTTCAACTTTCGGAGGGCGCTCATACGGATGGCGTAAAACCCGTTTTCCTCCATCCGCCTTGTGTCATCGGCCTTCCTGCGTTAACCAAACCTTCCCGTAATATAATCCTGAGTCCTTTGATCGTGCGGGGAAGTGAAAATCTTTCCCGTTTCATCGATCTCGACAAGCTCACCCATAAGAAAAAAAGCTGTCCTGTCCCCCACTCGCGCGGCCTGCTTCACGTTATTCGTTACAAGAATCTGGGTGTAACGTTCTTTCAGCTCAAACATCGCTTCTTCTACTTTAGCGGTCGAAATCGGGTCAAGCCCCGAGCATGGCTCATCGTAAAGGATCACCTCCGGCTCCACGGCAAGAGTCCGTGCAATGCAGAGCCGTTGCTGTTGTCCTCCCGACAGCTTCATTCCCGATGACGACAACCGGTCTTTGACTTCATCCCATAAAAAGGCAGCTTTCAGACTTTTTTCAACAATCTCCGCAAGTTTCCTCTTGTTTCTAACCCCGTGGCGTCTCGGTCCATAAGCCACATTATCAAAAATTGACATCGATAGCGGAAGCGGTAATGCAAAAACCATGGTAACCTTTCTCCGAACATCCTCGGCATCCATTTCCGTCCGGATATCCCGACCATTCAACTGGATCGAGCCGGTCATGCGGCAGAAAATGTCCAGATCATTCATCCGGTTCATAGCTCGCAAAAAAGATGTTTTCCCGCTGTTTGCAGGTCCGATCACACTTAGAATTTCATTCGCCTTGACCGAAAAACTCACATGATTCAATGCCCTGACCTCGCCAAATAAAATACTGACATCCTCGACTGTGATTTTATTCACCCCGTTAGAGACATACCTTGTTTTCTCAGAAACAAGGCCATCTTTATTCGCCGAAAAAGTCATCGACTCACTCCATTTATTTTTGCAAAAGAATACCGCCACGCCACATACGGGTCTCTAACGAGGTTCACGGCACTTACCATTGTTTCTTACTCCTCATATGAGCCCGGATAATAATCGCAACCAGGTTCAGGAGAAAAATCATCCCGACAAGCACAAGTGCCGTCCCATACTGAAGGGCCTCTTTGACATTGGGCACCTGGGTCGACAAAACGTAGAGATGGTAAGGAAGCGCCATACACTGATCAAAAATCGATTTGGGGAGCCTCGGGAGATAAAAGGCCGCGACAGTGAAAAGAATGGGAGCCGTCTCCCCCGCCGCCCGGCTGATTCCGAGGATCGTCCCGGTCAAAATACCCGGCAGGGCGTTCGGGAGCACAACACAACGGATCGTCTGCCACTTACTGACCCCGAGGGCAAGGCTCGCCTCACGAAAAGAATGAGGAACACTCATCAGCGCTTCCTTGGAGGCCGTAATAATCACCGGCAAAATCATGATCGCCAGGGTCAGGGACCCCGCGAGAATAGAGGCCCCGAGCTTAAAAAAGATTACAAAAAGTCCCATCCCAAAAAGTCCGTAAACAACGGAAGGCACTCCGGCAAGATTGACGATCGCAATTTCGATCATCCGAGTCCACCAGTTCCGCTTGGCATACTCCACAAGATAAATAGCGGCCAGGACACCGAGCGGCAACGCGACAAGGATCGTTCCCGACACGAGGTAGATAGTTCCCATAATCGCAGGATAAATCCCCCCGGCCCGCATCCCCATTCGCGGCATGGTGCTGAGAAACTGCCAGTTGATCGCAGGCATCCCCTTGTCGATCAGGATCACAAAAATAATGATCACCGGAATAATCACGACGACAGCCGCGAGACCGAGACAGGCAAACGCGATCTTTTGTTTTGTTTGTGGTTTCATTTTTATTTTTTCTGCTTATGAAGCGCTACGTCAGCGAAAAAGTTAATCACAAAAGTAATGGCAAAAAGGACAAGCCCTACCGCAAAAAGGGCAAAGTAGTGGTCGCTCCCCATCACGGTTTCCCCCATTTCAGCCGCAATCGTAGCAGTCATCGTCCTCACCGGTTGGAGAAGAGAATGAGGAATGACGGAGGCATTTCCGGTGATCATCATGACCGCCATCGTCTCCCCGATCACACGTCCGATCCCCAGCATAATCGATGCAACAATCCCCGAGGACGCCGCCGGAATAATCACCCTGTAGATCGTCTGCCAGTGGGTCGCTCCAAGAGCCAGCGAACCTTCTTTATACGTCCGCGGAACAGCCGTAATGGCGTCTTCCATAATGCTGACGATTGTCGGGATCGCCATAAAGGCCAGAGCAATCGATCCTGTCAATGCCGTCAAACCGGTCGGAAGGCCAAAAAGATTTTTTACAAAAGGGGCCAGCATTGTCATTCCGATAAATCCAATCACGATACTCGGAATGGCCGCAAGAAGCTCAACCCCGGCTTTAAGAATCTCACGCATCCACCGGGGAGCTATTTCTCCAATGAAAATGGCGCACGCCAGACCCAACGGTACCGAGATCACGGTCGCTCCGAGAGTCACCATGATGGAGCCAAGGAGTAGCGGCACAATACCGAATTGGGGAGGTTCCGCAAGCGGGTTCCAGAGCAACCCAAAGAAAAATTGGATCGGGGAACTGACTTTAAAAAGAGCAAGGCCGTCCTTGGCAAGAAAGAAAAAAATCAGAATGACAAACAGGATACAGGCAAACCCGTTCAGCAGGATGACTTTTTCAATGATTTTTTCGAAGAATTTCTTCACAGTATTATCGGAGCGGGACAAAATCCATGATCCTGACAATCTCCTGACCTTCATCGCTCAGGACAAAATCGATAAAATCTTTCACGGTTCCCTTGGGTTCACATTCGGTGTAAAACAACAGAGAACGGGACAACGGATAACTTTTATCCATCGCCGTTCCGATCGTCGGCTTAACAAAAGGCCCTTCGTTATTCTTGGCAATCGACGGGATGTAAACACGATCCGAAACATAGCCAAGCCCGACGTAGCCAATAGCAGTTTCACTCTGAGACACCTCGGAAATAATGGCCTGGGACGAAGGAAGCATCAATACTGCGGGAGCAAACTGTTCGGCCCCCTTTTCAACCCCCATCCGGACAACCTCTTCGAGAAAATAAACGTGAGTTCCGGAGTTCCGTTCTCTTGAAAGGGCAAGGATTTTCTGATCTTTCCCTCCGATTTCGTTCCAATTCTTGATTTTCCCGGTATAAATCCCTGAGAGCTGTTCAATCGTCAGCTGTTTAACGGGATTGGAAGGATGAACCACCACCGCAATCGCATCCACTGCCACGGTAAATTCATGAGCATCATGACCATTCTTGCGGGCGGCCTCCATTTCCTGGGCTTTCATTTCCCGGGAAGATTCCGCAATGTCACAGGTTCCGCTGATTAAAGCCGCAATTCCGGTGCCAGAGCCTCCCCCCGTCACAGCGATACTGGCTTCGGGATTTTGCATCATAAATTCCTCCGCCCAGGCCTGGCCAAGATTGACCATGGTATCGGATCCCTTGATCTGGATCATATCGCGCGCGGCATAAGCGACAGGCATCACGGCATAAACAAGAAAGACAGAAAAACACAGCAGGCTCAGCGCTTTACGTTTCATAATTCCCCCCCCCATGATTTGGTTTCATAGTTTACTCAAGACAACGAAACGAATCTACGAAAATCGAAAAAAAACCTAAAACTTAGCTTGTAACCGCATTGCCTCCCCTAAAAAAATCGATCGTCACAGGAAACTGTCCCCTAGCTACCCGCTAAAACGCGAATGTCTGCAAGTAACTGATCCTCCGAACTCGGGCAACCGCCGGCCAAAAATCCCTTTAGAAAAAAGGGCGTAGTGCTTTTGGGATTCGAGCGATTTTTTATCGCAGAATAGACTTCGGCCCTTCTTGGGCTATAAACGTCAGCCATTAGTATCCTGTTTCTGGACGTGAAAGTTTCGCCGGCCCCGGTGTGGCAATCATGATCCCCTTCCCGGATTGTGAAAAAATCCATACCGCTTTTTCTTTTTTCGTTCTGCTTCGCCATAGTATCAAGCACCTTCTTGTTTCGATCGAATCATGATTTCATGGAAATGTTCTGTGTTTGATACAAACCTATCCAAATCTCCCGGTAATGTAATCTTCCGTCTCCCTTTTCGAGGGATTGGTAAAAATTGTTTTCGTTTCTCCGTATTCAACCAATCGTCCCATGTAAAAATAGGCCGTAAAATCAGACACACGGGCGGCCTGTTGCATGTTATGGGTCACAATCACGATGGTGTATTGTTTCTTCAGCTCAAAAATCAGTTCTTCGACCTTGGCCGTTGCTAGAGGATCCAGCGCCGAGCAAGGTTCGTCCATCAGGAGAATCTCAGGCTGATTGGCAATGGCCCGAGCAATGCAAAGTCGCTGCATCTGCCCGCCGGAAAGCTCCAGCGCGCTTTTATGCAGACGGTCCTTAACCTCGTCCCAAAGCGCTGCCGCTTTCAAACTGTTCTCAACCACCTCGTCCAGGAAATCCCGGTTATTTTGTCCGGATACCCGCAGGCTATAAATAACGTTCTCGTAAATCGATTTCGGAAACGGGTTGGACTTTTGGAAAACCATGCCGATCCGCTTTCGGATTTCGGTCACTTCCAGTTCGTCATCGTAGATACTCTGTCCTTTGACCAGGATATCGCCAGAATACCTCGTCAGATCGATCAGATCATTCATCCGGTTAATGTTCCTGATCAGGGTCGACTTGCCGCATCCCGAAGGTCCGATAATTGAAGTCACCTGTTTCTCAGGCACCTCAAGATCAACATTAAAAAGGGCCTGTTGGGCTCCATAAAAAAAGCTGTAATTCCGTACCGTAATGCAGGTCTCAAATGGAATCGGATTGCGTTGCATCGGAATTTGCCCGGATGTCAAAATCCGGATCTCATGTTTCGTACTCACTGGGTCACCCTCCCTTGTCAAATCACACAGTTTCATGGGTCTCCTCCCGGGCACTCCCCGGATTCAGAAAGCTCCCGTTGCGTATTTTTTTCTTAGATGTTCCCGGATCAAAATAGCCCCGAGGTTCATCACCACAACCAACGTAATCAGCAAAAGTGCCGTTGCAAACACCATCGGCTTTGCAGCATCAGAATCGGGCGACTGAAAACCCAGATCATAAATATGAAAACCCAGATGCATAAATTTCCGTTCAAGGTGAATCCACGGAGAAATACCGTCGACCGGAAGATTAGGCGCAAGCTTCACGACTCCCACAATCATTAAGGGAGCCACTTCACTTGCTCCCCGGGCCATCGCAAGGATGACGCCGGTCAAAATACCGGGAGCCGCGGCCGGAAGAACAATGCGCTGGATCGTTTGCCATTTGGAGGCCCCGCACGCAAAAGATCCTTCACGCATGCCCCGTGGGACCGAAGCGATCGCCTCTTCTGCGGCGACGATCACCACCGGGATCGTCAAGAGTGCCAGGGTCAGGGAGGCCCACAAAATCCCACCCGTCCCGAAAGTCGGCGTCGGGAGTGCGTCTTTAAAAAAAAGATGGTCGATCGTCCCGCCAACAAAGTAAACGAAAAAACCCACTCCAAAAACCCCGAATACGATCGAAGGGACACCCGCCAGATTATTGACAGCCACCCGGACCGTTCGCACCAGAAACCCTTCGCGGGCATATTCCCGGAGGTAAATCGCGGCCAGCACTCCAAAAGGCGTCACGGCAAGACTCATGAGAACCGTCATCACGAAGGTCCCGAAAATAGCCGGGAAGACCCCGCCCTCAGTATTGGCCTCTCGAGGCTCTTCCGTGAGGAACCTCCCTAACCGTTTGAAAAAAAACTGACATTTTTCAACCATTCCCAACCGGTTCGGGAAATAAAAATCCACAATTTTTCCTATCGAGATCTCCATTTCCTGGCCCGTAGGAAGCCGGTAACCAAGCCGGGCGCCATCTTGGGTTTGCCGGAGATACCCGGCCTGATCCGCAAGAATTTGATAATCACCTCTTAACCGGTCGAGGGTCTCTTCTAAAACCCGTTTTTGATCGCCTGCGAACATCCCTTGTTGTCGCAGGGATTTTTCGCGAAGTCTCAGTTTCTCGATCTTGTGATTGATCAGACCGATCTCTTTTTTTTCAATCCGGTGAATCTCTTTCCAGCGCTCATTTGTTTCCTGAACAAGTCGACGTAGAACTTCCTCAAAACCAGGATCTTCAAAAGGAATTTTCTCTTTCTCCGCACTTTTCAGAAAAACAGGAAATGCCAGGGAGTCCCCATACTCCCTTCGCTCAAGCCGCAAAATATCCCGCGGATACTGAATTTCCTGGATCGAACTTTTCTCAAAAAATTTGTAACTGATTCCGTAAACCTCCCGGTTGCCGAGAAAAATCTGCCATTCCTCGATCTTGTGTTCTTCGGGATCGTGAACAATCTTGAATTGTCTTTTGGCAATAACACCTGCGATTCTTCCAGAAAACCCAGCTAAGGGTTCCCCCTTAAGCTCAAATACGGCAACAGTGGCCGGCCAGAAAATCCTGATGCCGTTCGTGAAAATAACCGAGAGGATGCAGACAATCATCGCTAGACCAATCGCCAGACCCGTCGAGGTGAGCCAAACGAAAGGCTCCCCGCTACTTTTTCTTTTTGCATCAAATAGAGGCTTCAACGTCGTTAGAATCATGATTACACCGTTTTGTATTTAGTCCGGAAACGTTGCCGCACCACTTCAGCCACCGTATTGACAATAAAGGTCATGACAAACAGGATCACAGCCCCTAAAAACAGAGTTCGGTAAAGCGTTCCCAAGTAAGGCGCTTCCGGGAGCTCGACCGCGATATTCGCCGAAAGCGTCCGCATCCCGGAAAAAATACTAAAATCCATAATCGGCGTGTTTCCAGTCGCCATCACCACGATCATAGTTTCTCCAATCGCCCGGCCAAGGCCAATCATGATCGCAGAAAAGATCCCGGGAAACGCCGTCGGGAGCACTACGCGGACCGCCGTTTGCCAGCGACTTGCTCCGAGCGCCAAGGAGCCGGAAATAAGAGTCTTTGGCACATTGGAAAGCGCATCTTCGGCAATGGTAAAAATGATCGGTATCACGGCAAATCCCATCATGAAGCCAACGACAAGCGAGTTTCTTTGATTAAAAGGTGTTCCTGTCATCTGCGGCCACCAGAGCCGGAAATCCGCCGTCCGGATCCCTGTATCCGGATCCTGGAAAACAAAAAATATTTTTTCTATGCCGGGGCCCAACTGCCACCCCCAGTAACCCAAAAAGGCAAGCACGGGAATGATCGCAAGCCATTCAAACCCCGCTGGGATCCATTTACGGTATCGGATCGGCAAATGACTCCAGAAGGCCCCGAACATCATCGCACCAGCCGGGATTAAAACGCATACCACCATCAAGGACGGCACTCTGGTCTCGATCAGCGGCGCAAGCCAAAGTGCCGCCAGAAACCCAAGCACCACGGACGGAAGTGAGGCCATAATCTCCAGGGTCGGTTTGATGAAAAGTTTCATCTTCGGATGTGAAAACTGGGACGTATAAACCGCACCCAAAAGCGCTACGGGAAGAGAAAAAATCAGCGCGTACCAGGTTCCTTTCAGAGTTCCGATAATAAGCGGAATAATCGAAAGCTTCGGCTCAAAATCATCGGTAGAACCGCTCGTCTGCCAGACAAAATCAGCTTCAGGGTATCCCTCATACCAGAGTTTCTTGAAAAAAGCCTTCCATCCTGCCTGGGGATGTGGATCCCTCAGGTTGTAAAAATGCAACTGGCGTTTTGAATCGAGCAAAAGGATACGGTCATACTGGGGGCTCAGAGCCCCAAGCTTCACTTCGAACGGAAGGCGTTTTTCCCAGCGCACCGTCTCCGTCGTTGAATAACGCAAAGACACCCGAGATCCATGTCCCGTCAGGAACGCCTTGTTCCGGAGACTGGCACTGAAAAAATTAGCAGCGCCTCCGATCGGTTCGAATTCCTTTGTCTTCACAAAAATCCGGCGCCTTTCTCCCGGCGGGATCGCCAACGAAAAAATCCTGTTCAGCCCTTTCCCGTTAGTGACCGAAACAGACACTTCCCCGTTGATATAATCCAGCGAACCTATCCGTTGATCCTCCTGGTCTTCGAAGGGACGGAAAGATTGGCGCAACTGAACCAAGTCCGGTGTCACCCGAAAATAATGTACATCTCCTTCATCTGTTGCGACCAAAACTCCGTCCGCGCTTGAATTGACAAGAACTCGGATAGGTTTCCCCGGTATGCCTGACGAAAGATCAATCACTTTTTTAAATTGAGGATCACTGAAACCTATCAAGCTTGATTCACGCGTAACAATCGCCACGGAAACAGATGTTTTCTCACCAGCAGAAAAGATCCCGGCCACGAGCATGGTTTCCCCAGAATCCCCGTTTGCTAAATCACTCACGTGAACAAGGGGTGTTACGGTTTCTTTGGACTGTAAAACCGGGACTGTAATCAGCGGCTCGATCCGCGGCATAATCAAACGCCGGTTCTTCTCATAAGAGAGGTCATAATGCAGCTGAAAGATACTGATATTGCCATCCCCGGTCCCGTAGATAAAACGCTGGTTGAGAGGGTCATATTCAACCGCAAGAACTTTAGAATCGAGAAAGTCTACCGGGGTGAATTCATAAATGATTTCTTTTGAGGCCAGGTCATAAAAAGTGATCCGTCCGGATTTTTCAACCAGGAAAGGTTTTTCGGCCCATTCATCTATGCCAAGCGCTTTGTGCTCTTCGGCGGAAACCAGAAGAGTCTCAAGAAGCGTCACTTTCGCCCGATTCATCAGCGGAAGAATCTGGGCGAAAATAAAGAAAAAGATCGCAGCCACGGCCACGATAATGCCGATCCCGCCGATCTTTATGAAACGCGTCATAAACCGGTCAAAAAGGATCGTCGATCGAGCCGTTTTGAAACGCGAAGGAAGAACCTTCCGTAGGTTAGCTCCGGTATTAATGGACCGCTGAATCTGTTGCAATGATTTTATCCTCCCTTGGTTTTAAAGGATATTTCACGAACCAGCCGGCCCGCTGAACTTGACAACGGACCGGCCGATTCATCTTTCTCAACTTCAGAAAATTGTTTCCTCTTACTTTATCTTGCCAAGCTCCTCTTCGATGAGTTTGGCGGTCAGCGGATAATAGCCATCCTTGGCCACGATCTCCTGGCCTTGCTTGGAGATCAGGAACTTGATGAACTCCACCGTTAGCGGATCGAGTGCATCCCCTGGCTTCTTATTAATATAAATGACCAGGAATCGGCTCAGTGGGTATTTCCCGCTAACTGCATTTTCCATGCTGGGGCTGACACCATTCACCTTCACCGCTTTGACTCCTGAAGTGATATAGCCGATCCCGGAATAACCGATCCCGCCAAGATCACTGGCTACAGCTTGAACCACGGCGGAAGATCCAGGTTGCTCCTTCACCGTGCTCTTGTAATCCCCTTTTTTAAGGGCTTTTTCCTTAAAAAATGCGTAGGTTCCGGACGCGCTGTTTCGGCCATAAATGGCAATCGGCTTATTGGTCCAACCCGGTTTGACACCGAGCACTCCTCCCCAGTTACGAATATCATCCCCACCCTGTTTAAACGTGTTCGAGAAAATCCCGTCCACTTCCTCAAGGGTCAAGTTCGAAACAGGGTTATCCTTGTTCACATAAACCGCTAGGTTATCGATCGCCACCCGAATCATCGTCGGTTTATAGCCATACTTGGTTTCAAAACCACTGATCTCGTCGGACTTCATCGGACGACTCATGGGACCCATTTGTGCAACACCCTCCATCAAGGCCGCAGGCGCCGTTGCAGATCCCTTGCCTTCAATTTGAACATTCACATTCGGGTAGATCGCCTTGAACCCCTCCGCCCAAAAGGTCATCAGGTTGTTCAGAGTGTCGGAACCAATGCTGTTTAGATTTCCCGAAACACCGCTTGTCTTCTGATACTCACCGATATTCGGATCGATTTCTGCCGCAAAACTGCTGGCCGGAAGTGCCAACATCATTGCGATCCCGCTAACTGCCATTAGTTTCTTCATTGTCTTATCTCCTTTTTTTATTTTTACGACCGTGGGACTGGCCCACCCTGGGGCTTTTTCCTTAACCAAGGGAGGAATTGTCCACCGATTTAAGTGATGGGCCAGCCCGGTAACCATGTTAAAACTTCCAGACCAGATCAATCTGATACAGCTGTTGAGCGGCCGGACTACTGCTCCCGGCATCAATGATGTTTTGCGTAAAAAATGCCGAACCGTTGAGCGTCAAAAAATCCGTCAGGCCGTAACCGGCTTTGATCACACTACCCTTACGGTTGGTAAACCCGAAATCCGAGTCGGCCCAAACACTGAAGGTCGAATTCTTCTCCAGGTGTCCGTAGGTGTAGCCGAGTTCCCAGTCGCCCTTCTTCTTTGCGGAGCCGATCTTCGCGCCGGTAACGTAGAAATGCCGTTCATGAGCATTTTCCATGTGGGCTTGGGTGTTTTGTCCGTGTTCAAAAAACACTTTGAACTTCGGCAACGGATCGATCCGCCAACCCAACTCGTGGTAAAAGCTGAGAACTCCCAGATCACCCGTATTCACACCGGTGAAAAGGTCGTTGGTCCTCATATTCACGCCATCGATGCTATAGCTGGTTGCCGTCGCCGTCCCGGCTTTCCCAATTCCTCTCGAAAATTCGTAATTGAGATGGTGCCGCAAATCGATGGGATATTGGAGGTCCTCATGGGTGAATTTGTTACGGATGCCTCCCGAAAAACCGAAGAATTCAGCATCCCCGTTGGTGTTGTTCCTCGTCGACGTTTCATTGATGATGAACTGTGTCCCGAGAAATTCAACATCTGTGCTTAAATGTTCAGTCTTAAGCAGGCGGGAAGTAACTTTTTGATAAAGACCTTCCGGCGTCACATCACCGTCCCAGGTCAGCCAGCTATGAATATCCGAAAGCGGATTGGCCACTTTGCCAACTCCGATCTCAACATCACTGATCGGGCCAATCAGCGCCCATTGGGGATTATAGATCGCATAAGCCTGATCAATCGTTATGGTTTTGTTGGCAAAAGCACTATCAAAACTCTGGTTCGTGGACGTGGGATCCGTCGTGCCTCCCGAAGCAAGCCGGAATCCCGCTCTAAACTCGTCATTGAATTCCTTCTCAAGTCCCCAGCGCAAGCGAAACCGGAACCGGTTCACATCCGCAGATGTCGCCTTCGTATTATTTGCGGGCTCATACCGCATCCGAATGTCACCCTTTGCCTTGAGACCCTTGAGCCATTTGTCAGAATCTCCGATCTTATCTTTGAGATTCTTGCCGAACTGTTCTTTAAAATCGTCCTCGCTGATTTGCGGAGATTCGACTCCGCTGGGAGCTATCTCAATGGAAGGCCCTCTGGTTTTTAAAGCCTGAATCTCCGTCTTTTGCGAAGCCACCGTTTCCTGTAGTTCGCTCATCTGCTTTTGCATTTGTTGCAACAGACTCATCAGCTGGGCTTCATCCGCAAAAGCGGTTTGACCTACAGCAAACGAGAAGATCATGAGCAAGCCCATTATTCTCTTTACTGTTTTCTTCATGGTTTTCTTCTCCCTTTTGTTTAAGTTTCCTGGAATGGAGGACCATTCCTTTTGATTTGTTACGGGAGAAGTATATAAAAGCAGTGTCAGGTCTTGATGAGGAACGTGTAAAGTTATTGTAAAATTTTAGACACACTAGAGGCGGTTTCACAAGTATTTCCAACCCGTTGTTTCTCAAGGGGTTGGAAAATGTAAAAGGGACTTATGAAACCGCTTCTATTTAGCAGCAATCGCTATGAGCAGAATCGCGCCTGTCTCCGGTTCTAGGCTAACCGGGTCAGTCAGAATGGGTCGAGGATTAGAAAAAGAATTAAGCGATCTTTTCGCTTTTAACGAGGACGTAACTGTCGGGGTCTTTATGAACAAGGGATAGATAAAGCTTGTAGCGTTGCCGGGAAGAGGGATCTCCTTCTTTCATTCCGAAAGAGGCATAAGGATCGGCCACGGCGAGAGTCAACCATTTCTGGGGGACACCTTCTTCATCTGTTTTTTTAAAATCCATGAGGAGAAACTTCCAGATCTTCTTTTCCTTCGCGGCCGTTTTCATCTGCTCGCGAAGCGGGGGCTCTTCAATAATAATATTTTTAAAACTCCCCATCAGAACTTGATTGATCCTGAAAACCACGGCCGTCCAGACGGGAGGCATTTCAGAAGGCGGTTTTTCAAGCGCGTCAACTTTCCCTCCTGCCAGGATGCTACGCACCTTAATGGGAACCACTTCAAGGACAAGATCTGTTTGTAAAGGCTTCGCCGAAACCGTCTCGGCAAGACCCAAGGGAATATTTAAAAACATAAGGCCAACGATAAACAGAAAGCTTTTCACGATATCCCTTTCTTTTATTTACAACAGTATAAACAATCTCGAAAGTCTTTCATGTAAAAACTACGTAAAATTCGCCCCGGGGAATGTCTCCGGTAAAACCTGACTTGGTTCTGGAGGATGGAATAAACGAGAGAGTTTAAAAAACGCGGACCGCAAAAGCGTAGCAAAGGGCGGCAATCACTGCGGAACAAGGAAGAGTAAGTATCCAGGCCCAGAGAATGTTCCCGGCAACTCCCCATTTGACGGCGCTAAGTCGCCGCAGGGACCCAACTCCCATGATCGCACCCGTAATGGTGTGAGTCGTGCTAACGGGAACACCCAAAGATGACGAGAAAAACAATGTTATTGCAGCCCCGGACTCCGCACAAAAACCATCCATGGGACGGAGCTTCGCAACTTTTTGTCCCATGGTCTTAACAATCCGCCAACCGCCCAACATGGTCCCGAGAGCGATGGCAATATAGCAAGCTAACCCGACCCAGATCGGGATATAGAATTTTTCTCCCAACAAGCCGGCACTAAAAAGCAGGCTTGCAATAATTCCCATCGTCTTTTGGGCATCGTTTCCGCCGTGCCCTAAACTATAAAGTGCGGCTGAAAGAAGCTGGCCTTTCCTGAAAATATGATCCACCTGGGTCGGAGCTTTTTTCCGGAAAACCCAGTACACGCCGATTCCAAACAAGAGCCCAAGGATCAAGCCAATGACCGGGGAAATAAAAATAAAAGCAACGGTCTTGGCAATCCCGTGGACCACAAGCGAAACCGGACCCGCCTTCACCAACCCGGCCCCGACAAGCCCACCGATCAGCGCGTGGGAAGAACTGGTCGGAAGTCCCAAATACCACGTGATCATGTTCCAGACACAAGCCCCCATCAAGGCCGCGAAAACAATATGATTGTCCACGATAGCGATATCAATGATGCCTTGTCCCATGGTTGTCGCAATGTGATGGCCGAATAAAAAGAAAGCGACAAAGTTGAAGAAGGCCGCCCAGAGTACGGCCTTCTGGGGGGTTAAAACGCGAGTAGAAACGATCGTGGCGATCGAGTTGGCAGAATCATGGAAGCCGTTTAAAAAATCAAAAATTAACGCCAGCAGGATAAGCGCCGCAATGTAGACTGTCATGGATCAGGCTTGTTTTACCAAAATCGATTGGACAACATGGACGACATCCTCGCAAACATCAAGAACGGTCTCCATATCCTGATAGATGTCTTTCCATTTGATGACCGAAACGGGATCGGAAGCATATTTCTCAAAAAGCTGACCGAGCATATCATCGCGCATCTGGTCTCCGAGATTCTCGAGAGTATTGACCTCCCGGCAAGCACGGGTCACGGCCTGGTGGTTCTTCACATTTCTTAAACCGCCCACCGCACACGCAACCTCCCGAACGGATTTTTCGATCACCGCAGCAAATTCCGTCAGGTTTCTGTCCGGGCTCAGGATCTTGTAGACAAAGAGTCGGTTCGTGATGGCATCAAGCATGTCGACAATATTATCGAGTTCCGTGGAAAGCTCATGAATGTCCTCGCGATCAAAGGGAGTAATAAAGGTTTTATTTAACTGATCAGAAATCTCATGAGCTATCTCATCAGCCTGGTGCTCGATATCTTTCATTTTGGCACGCTCGATACCATCAACTTTGAAATCGGAAACAAGTTTATTGAAATAAATGGCGGCATCCACCGCGTATTGCGCTTGTTTGTCAAAGAGATCGAAGAAATTAACGTTTTTGGGAATTAAAAAACCAAACACCATAAATAGGTCCTTGACCCTGTTAGAGTTACGTCGTTATTGCCACGACTTAAGATAGCGACAAATCCATACCAGTCGCTCGAGGGATTCGACTTCGCATCCAAGACGGCCAGCGCCGCCATTGAAACAGGCAAAAACCTGGATTTATTTCACACCTGGACCACTCAGGAGAAGAGCATAAGTTATCAATTTGAGCACTCTGCCAAAAGCTAACATGGCAAAGCAATTACAGAAAAGCTTAAGCTGTACGATTTAGTAATTCATTGACCTTTTGTATGACTTGGAAAGCATCAGCCACGTAAAGCACATCGGCTTTGCCCTGCGCCCAGCCGCAGTTTGCGTCCATGTTGATCGCGCGACGCTCATTGATGAAACGCCACCCGACAACGTGAGGCTCTTCACCGTGGCAGCAAGTCGCAAGCCCTTTGGGATGCCTCGGTGTGGAACCGGTCTGTCCAACCTGATTTAAGTGACTGATAAACGGAAGTACCGCCTCGCCTTCCGCTCCAAGATCCACAAGAGATTTACTGCTTCCGAGCGACGCCTTGGCCCCTTTCAAAAAATTCAGGATAAGGCTCTCCGCATCTTTACCGTGAGTCTGACCATCCGACTGTTTTTTAGTCCAGCCCGCGCCCGCCACAAAAAGGAGCTCCGCGTCCGGGCGAATCGTTTGAGCGTCCGCTGACGGCGCCTGAACACCGGTCACTTTCGTACGCTTGTCCTGCTCCGCCAAGGCCACCTGGACGGATTCCACAGTCCCCGAACCTTGGGGCCCCGCATACGCCGCAAACGTTCCGGAATCGACAAGAAGAACCCATGGGCGCGCCGCACGTGTGAGAGTAGCCACCATCCGTTGACGGTAATACCAGCGCTGGATATCAAGCTGAGCACCATTAACATTAAGACCGCTGACGTGCGTATCAATCATCCCTTTCATACGAAAAGCTACCCCGGGCAGCGCGCGGGCAAACCGCGAAGTTCCAGGCGCAATAACGATCGTCGCGGCCGCTGCTTTAGCAATCGCTTCCACGGCTTTTACGTCTGTGGCATAACGCGAGTCATTGAAATCAGCTCCGCTAACGCCAAGGATCTTTGCGGCTCCGCACCCGGCGATCTGATCTGCCGCCGCCTTAACATCACCGCCGATCAGCCCAACCGTGAGAGTTGAACCCGCCAGATCCTTGACAAGTTTCTGCGCCGCCGTTAACACCTCGAGTGCGATCTTGGGAAGACTGCCGTCTTTTTGAGTATGTGCTAGATAAAGAATTTTTTCCATAGGGTTAGCCTCTCATCCAGGTAACAATTTCGTTAGCGATCTCATCAACAGGCGTGTCTTTGACGATACGCGTCTGACGGACCTGTTTGGGTAATTCCACGGCCGCAAATTTAATTTTGTCGCCCTTGAGCCCCGCCGGTGCGGCTTTCTGAAGTGCAGGCATGATCCCGCGCATATTGGCCATCCCGACCTGGGGATTGTTTGGGGGTTCAGGAAGGTTCCCCGTTGCCCATCCGATGACAACCGGCGCACCCGCGCAAGTTGAAACTTGGTACTGTCCGCCTTCAATACGCTCGAGCAATTGAAATGCACCATCGGATTGAACTTTGAGTTCATCAACCCCAAGGAACACATCGGAGATCCCAAGCTGTTCGGCAATCAACTGCATCGTCACCCCCGCATCGCGAGACGCCGACGCACATCCGCCGAACACAAGAAGTTTCGTCTTATCAAGCCCCGGCATTTTCTCAATCGCACCGGCCAGCGCGGCGGCGACCTCCGTAGAATCCATAAACCCGCTTGCAGACCCGTCCACGACCACAAGCTCAAACGGGGCCTTCTGTGCAATGGTCATCATCAGCTGTTGCAGTTTGGCTTTGGGACCAAGGCTGAGTAAAGTCACCTTGCTTCCCGGGTTCTGTTTCGCAAGATTCGCAGCCTCAAAAAGCGCATGTCCGGCCCACGGATCCAGCACAGAAGGCAACATCATTTCATTTTTAAGCGCAGGTCCGGCCGCCGCTTGGATGGGTTCCAGTGTCTGGAGCGGATCGGGCACAAGACTGCCACAAACTACAATTTGATAAGCTGTTGACATCGCTAAAAACCTCCTGTGGGAATTGAAAAATTTCACAACGGGTGTGCATTATATTCAGCCCGCCTGCTTTCGGCTAGCATGTTTTTCACCTTTGTGGCTCCCCTTTTAATCTGCCGCATGCCGCAGTCCGCATGAAAATCTTGTGTCTTCTACAAGAATATGTTGTCAGTGTCTTGAAATTAATGTAGAAAAGCATCATGATCATTGTGTTCAACAAACCTTACAGCGTACTTTCACAGTTCACGAAGGAAGCGCCTCATCACCGGACGCTTGCCGAATTCGGATTTCCCAAGGATGTCTATCCGATCGGCCGGCTCGATGCCGACAGTGAGGGGCTCCTTCTGCTGAGCGACGAAAAGCGGTGGACCGACCGCCTTCTGAAGCCTTATCACGCTCATAAACGGACCTATCACGTCCAGGTCGAAGGCGTCGCCAACGAACCGGCGCTTGAAAAATTGAGAAAGGGTGTTCTCATTCAGCGGATGAAGACGGCACCGTCTCAGGCGCGGCTTATGAAAGATCCGGGATATCCCGAGCGCAATCCGCCGATCCGCTTCCGCCTGACAGTCCCCACAAGCTGGATCGAATTGCGTTTGATTGAAGGAAAAAACCGGCAAGTCCGAAGAATGACCGCAGCGGTCGGCTTCCCCACGCTCCGTCTGATCCGCACTGCGATCGGCCAACTCCACCTCGGCAAACTCGCGCCCGGCACCTGGCGCGAACTCGAATCCCGCGAAATTGATCTGTTATTAAAATAGCTTCGCTTTTTTGTAAGTCTTTTTATTTTTATTTATTGATTTAAATTCAATTCAATATTGATTAAATCATAAATTTATGATATCATTGTCCCATGAGAAAAAATACCCTGATCAATTCAAACACAAACGCAATAGCATCCTGCATCTATTTGATACGCGGAAGGAAGGTAATGCTCGATAGAGACCTTGCCATTCACTATGGGGTCAGCACTGAACATCTTAAAAGACAAGTCAGAAGAAATCAAAACCGGTTTCCTGATGACTTTATGTTCGAGCTTTCCAAGGAGGAGACCCAAAATTGGAGATGCCAATTTGGCATCTCCAATTTTAGGGACAAAATGGGCCTTCGATATGCCCCGTTCGCTTTTACTGAACACGGTATCCTAATGCTCTCAAGTGTGCTCAAAAGCGAAAAAGCCGCTCAAGTCAATATTGCAATTATGCGAATCTTCCTACATCTTCGGCAAATGGTTGTTTCGCACAAAGATCTTGCATTAAAACTCGAGAGGGTGGATAGGACCGTGGAAAGGCACGATAAAAAAATTACGCAAATATATCAGATCGTGACAAAATTCTTTACGTCGGAAAAGAAGCCATGTTGATTTAATCGAATAAACGTGTCCCCGGCGTACCCGGTATCTTTTCGGATCGGTTTTAATTGATGTTGGAATGCAGACCGCCGGAGCCGGCGCGGAAATCAACGTTGGTTAAGTCAGAACCTTCTTCGCGTGCGTAGGCGCAGTTCCAGAGGCAGGCCGCGCAGTGGATACATTTCTCCCGATCGAAAAGAGGAACGCCGCCGTCCGGACCGGCTGTGATCGCCTGCCCTGAACACATCTCGATACAAATCTTTGTTTTGCATTTCTGGCATTTTCCGGCGTCGAGAAAAAGCACATGGTCGGCATAGCCATCCGCCGCCTGAACCTTCCCGCCAAGAAGAAGCGCGTCCTGATGCGAGATCAAAAGTTTCCCATCATACTTGATCTCGGGCCAACCCGCCGCGTCCATCATGGCGTCGTGCATGGAAGAATTCGTGGCCGCCATTTCCTTGAATGCCGCGTCGATTTTCTCCTTGGAAACTTTCTTGCCATAATATTTTTCGAGCGAAGGGATACGTGCGTGCGTGGGCTTCAATTTCACGGGAATAGTAAGAGCGCCGTTCGTGAACCCGGCAAGACCCATCCCGATCATGCCGAGCTCAAAAGAAAGGCTAAACCCGTCCCGCGCCTGCTTCGCAACCTTGCCGTCTTTTTCTACCCAGCTCGAACGGCGTTTGCCGAGATAATGGATCTCAAGATTTTCTTTTGTAAAAGGCTTACCGGCCTTAAGAATTTCGATCACGGCTTCCGCGAGCTGTACCCCCGTCATCCAGGCCTCATCGACCCCGGAACCTTTGAGCATATTCGTGCTCCCGGAACCTTCGCCGATACGCGCGAAACCATCGCCCACAATAAAAGGCTCGCCGCGTATTCCGGCTTCCTGCAAACTTTTCGCGCCCCAGGATTTAAGGGTAGCGCCGTTTAAATGTTTCCAGAGCACGGGATGCTGCATCCAGTGCTGAAGGTAACGGTACCCGGTCCGCATCGGGTTATCAAGCCAGGACGGAATAAAAATTCCAACCGATGCGGTGCGGTCCGGATAAACATAAAAGAAACCAAAAATCTCCGGTTCAGGATAGCCGAACGTGTGAATGACGGTCCCGGGCTGTAACGTTGTATTTTCTGGAAGCTCAACAACTGCCTTCATCCCGAGCGCCCACTCCCGTTGGTGATTGCCTTCCGGAAGCCCAAGTTTTTGGTCAAGGCTCTTCCCCACCGGTCCGTACGGCCCGTCTCCCACAACCGTAAGCGGTGCGTGAATATCCATACCGGAAGTAAACGCAGCCGTCGGGTTCCCCGATTTTTCAACACCCTGATCAACAAGGCGAACGCCCGCAACACGGTTAGAATCAAACAAGGGCTCTTTCACGGGCATGCCCGGCCAGATCTGAATCATCCCGCCCCCCATGATATTGGAACCAAGCCACTGCGTGAATTGCCCCATGGAAAGGACCCAGCCGCCATGCTTTGCCATAAACGGAGGGATAAACGGAAGGCGGAACGCATGGTCCTTAAACCACGGCAAGATAACGCCGACGATCCGAAGGGCGACATCCACAATTTTGAGTAGCCAGGATCTCCGGCTTGCGCCCACCGGGTCCAGGAGGTAATAAACTTCTTCATGTTTGACAGGATGCGCCATCGGGATCTGGGAGAGTTCTTCATTCGTAAAAGAAGCCTTGATGCCTTTTGCTTCGGTCACGATCCCAGAAACGCCAAAACCGATATCATCCGCGCGCTCGTAACAGATGACCTGGAGCGGCATACCAGGCATGGTCTTACTCTGAAAGTGCTCCGCAGAGGGATCCTCCGCCATCGCCCGGTTAAGTGTGGTAAGAAAACCCGCTGTGGCGGGGCCAAACCCGGTGCAGACAATATCGACATCCATTTTTTGGCGATCAGTGGTCATTTTTACACCCAAAGATAAGGGGCCACGATCCATGTGCCACGCCGTTAGGCTCCCTTTGGGAGGGCCACGAAAATCGTGGTGCGTGGTACGTGGTGCGTGGACCGGTTTTTAGAGCGGATAATCGAGAGCTTCGGGAATCATCACCTGAGCCGCTGCCTCACCCGCGCGGTCTTTTGCCAGACGTGCGCCAGCCAGAGAGCAATCCAGTTTGGCGCGAAGCTCCGTAAAAGTCTTCAGCGCGGCGTCCGGAGAAGCACAAGTCGCCCCTTTGGCATGGTAGCCATAAACAAGCTCGGCAC
>CAYULU010000015.1:0-34186 GCA_964445745.1 uncultured bacterium
TTTATCTGAAATGGCCAGTCTCCGAACTCGTAGGGTTTTACCGGATAATCATCCCGGACACTTAGCTTAAAAGCATCCACCATAAAACCGAGGAGCACATCGATAGGCACTTGCGGATGGGTCTCCTTGATATAAGAGGCGACCACGAGAGAGGATTTCCCCGTGCCGATCGTGTCGTAGATAAGAACGGGTTCTGATTCGCCGAGTTTGAGGCGGTCGACTTGCGGCCCCAGAAAAGAGTTTAAAAATTCGGCCGCATCCGCGTTTTCGCCCAGCCACTGCCTGAACTTTTCGATAAACGCCGCAGTAAAAGACTCCGTTTTCCTGGCTTTAAAATCGGCCGCCGTTTCAGAATAAATCTCGTTTGCGGCGCTCTGTATATCTTGAATGGTCCTCGTATGAGCCGCTATCCCTTCAAGCTCATTAGCATGAGGCCCGCCAAGTGTCGGGAAGGAAAAATAAATCGATCGCGCGACCTCGCGAACCGCCTCCGGATGGGCAAAATCGTTGGCCAGATGAAACAGGTTTCCATCCCTTGCAAGCGCCACCACGCGGTGATCAGGATAATGTTCCGCAATATATTTCCGGGTTGCGGGCAAACTTTCCAGGAAGTAATTCACGGCCTTAAGCGCGCGCGCATCCTTTCCGCTCAGGAAATTATCGAGATTCGGCATCAATAATTTGGCACTGCGATCGCCGTCTGCTTTCATGTTTTCCAACACGCCCCAAACGATTTTTCCGAACTCTTCCGGAGTAAAGGGCCTTGGCTGCCCCGCCGCATCCACCGGGAAAAATCCCGGCCCTGGGATGCCCCACTCTGAAAAACGGCCCAGCTCATCGGCCCGTAAGCGTCTCCCATTTTCAAAAGGCCGCAGCATACGCGTCAATTCCTCAACAAATCCTTCTACTATTCCTACTTGAACGGTACCGGGTACCGTGGGGACAGATTGATCCGCCCGCGTTTCCGCGCGCGCTTCGGGTCTAGTTGTAACAGCGCCTGCCGATGCATCAGCGGGGGATTCGTTGGGCGCTACACGATTTTCGCTTCGACCAGCGGCAAGCTGGTCTCTTGCGGCAAGGATGGCGGCGGCTTTTTGCGCGGGAGTAAATTGGCCTACGGCCTGAACAGGCAGTTTTTGGACCATATTCCGATAATCCGGCACACCGAGCTTCGGAGCGATTTCAGTCTTGTCCATCGCCTCCCCTGTCAGGACAATCGCTCTAGCGGCGGCCTGAACAGCCGTATCTTTCACAAGTACCGTCGGAGCCACGGTACCTTTTGCGATCAATTGCAATCCTTCGACCGCCCCTTCCGTTGTCGCGGCAGGGATCGCAAAACCGGATTGGGAAATAATATGGTAGGTTTTCTTTCCATCCCTTGTACTGACCGGATCTTTGCCGACTGTAATGCCTGCCGTTCGAGCCAGATTGGAATTGTTAAACATGCCGATCGCTTCGGAGATCGTTTTAAACTCGCCTGCAACACCTATTCCACTCAAAAGGACCTTCATTCCTGCAATAACCTCATCCGGCCCAATTTGGTCCAAACGGGCCGCAAGTGAAATTAACCGCGAAGCTGCTTCTAGATACGAAAGTTCAAAGGTGCTGGGCTGGTTCTGGAGCATGAGGGAGCGGTAGAGATGCTCGTCGGATTTTTCAGAAAGGCGCGGCGTAAGAATTCCGTAGCTGACCTCATGTTCACGAAGGATCTCGGTGATACCGTCCGTATGGAAACCGCCGGTAACAAGGACTGCTTTTGAAATCCGGTCCTTACGCATTGCTTCATCGATTTTTTTATAAAAGACATCTTCGCGCCTCCTCGCGGCGTCATAAAATGTATAAGCAGCGTTTTGGATGTCCGTAATTTCGCGGAATTTTCCGCCTTTCGGCGCGCTGTTTTCGCTTTCCGTTGTGCTTTGCGCTTTGCCTCCCTTCGGGAGCCTATCGGGCATTGCGCTCATTTCTTTTAATCGCGTCACCATCACTTCCGGCTCAAGCCGGGCTTTTCGGGCGAGTACTTCTTCCCAGTTCTTACGGGTGAGCTCAAGATTGAGAAGTTTGCGGACCAGTTCTTCGTCGCGGAAAAGATCAAGCAGTGCTTTCTGCGAGTCGGTTTTTGCAAGTTCATCCAGGATTTTCCTGAAAAGCAGGCCGATCTCGTCAAACAGTCCCTTCGGATCCAGTTCGCTTTTGAGGATCAGGTAGCCCGCGTAAAGGCTAAAATGAGGGTAATCGTGGAAAAAAAATCCTTTGGGTCCCGCTTCCATCACCAGCTGTTCTATCAGATCCCGGGGCTGAACCGTCCCGCCCGCGGCTCCACCCAGAGGCATGGTGACGCGCTGGTCCTGGAATGTCTCAATGGCGGTAATCAGGTTTTTTGAAACTCTTTTTTCTTTCAGGAACCGGACAACCTTTTCCTTCTCCGCGATCCCCTTCTGCATATCCAGATCTTTTTCCATCATCTGAAGAACGAGGAGCCTCGAGATCTGCGGCCAGGCGACCTGCGCAAACAAACTTTCGAGATCCTCCCCCAGAAACCGCTTGGCATCCGCCGCGAGATTCTTCACGTACGGCATAAATTCACGGTGGCCTTTTTCAAACTTTTGCCACTCGCGAAGAATCTTCCGGAGATCGGGTAAAAAAACGTTGGATGCCAATTTGTCAAGTCGAGCTTCAAATTCACCAAGGTACTTGTTGATGATTGCTTCGGAACCAAAGACCGTTTTCAGCGCCTCGTAGTTCTCGCGATAAAGCTCCGCATCTTCAATGCCAACGCCGCGAGGAACGCCTGCGTTCTCCGCTCTCCGTTCCCCGTTCCCCTGTTTTTCATTTTGTTCCAAAATGAAAAGCTCTGCCCCTGTCAATTCGCCCTGTTGCGCCAAATAGTCTGCGAGTTTTTTATTTCGTTCAGCGTCCGGGAAAAATCTCAGGTAATCAGGATTCAGGTTCTCGGAAGCACCTTCGACGAAAATCGTTTTGATCGCATAATTTTTCTCGAGGTACTGGAGAAGCTTTTTGATTTTCTCCTGGGCACCATAATTCGCATGGGCATTCTGGATATGAAGGATCATACGCGGGTTCAGGGAATGAGCGGCCTCGTAAACTCCATCAACCGTTGCCAATTCTGACGGAATCTGGATTTGGAAAAAAGACGGAGTCTCCCGGGTGGCTATCATCTCAATTCCCATGCCAGGATAAGCCTCCACACTCTGTGAAAACACAAAACACAGAAGGGTGACTACGCTAAGGATTTTTTTTGATGTTTTTGTCATAGATTGCTATATTTTACTTTTAAAAAGGTGTTTGATTTCTTCTAGAATAAAATATACATTACAACTTCAAAAATATCAAACTTTTATAAGACTTTTTATTACTCTTAAGTTGTTTAAAATGAACAGGATGCGAATATTATATTTTTTGGTACTTTTTAGGCCGCAGAGGAAACGGCCTGGAGAGACATCGCCTGAGTCTTCATCTTATCAATAAAAGCAAGGATTGCGCTTGCAGGTTGGATCTCCCCAGGGAGACGCTTCTCCAAAAGAGCATCAATCGCCGCAAGAAGCGCTAAAGACTTATGGCTGAGAACCACCGCGGAATCATTATACACAAAGAGGACGCCCTTCCCCCGGCCAGCCCGCATGACCTCCGGTGCCATCCGACGCAGAGCCTCCTGGCCATTTTTCCTCATATCATAAACCAGAAGATTTTCGCTATTACGCCCCACAAAACCGCATATTCTGGCTTCCTCAACAGCAATATTAAGATTTACAGCGTGTGCGGTCTGCCGCCTTTTTCTCAGCTGTTTCAAAATATCCTTTTCGAAACGAGAGCGCTCATCCATGGAAAGACCAGGAATCACGATCTGGAATGATAAAAACCTGCTTCTCGTCATGACCTCCATTAACGTTTCCATCACAGGATCACCCGGCGAGGGCATCTCGCCAAAAATCACTACAACCTGCTCGTGCCCCGTCTCCAGTTTTGAAGGATCCGATAATAGAAATGAGGTGGGATCTGTCACACGTTTCGGAGCAGACGACAGACTGTCATTCGCGTAAACTGTCGGAATCAAAAAACCCAGAACTCTTAAAAGCTCCGTTTTCCCCATCGTTAAGACACTCGCAGAGCGGAATACTCCCTCTGCCGCGTCAACCGCAACTCGCTGCTCAGCGCGAAGATTTTCAGCCAATCGGTTCTCCGAGAGCCGGGCAAGCACAAGGAGCTTGTCATTCTGTTTTGAGCCAGAAACCACTTTCTGAATACTACGATCCATTTCATCTGGTAATGGCTCCGAGTTTTTTTCCGCAGCATTCATCTGCGCGCGAGTTTCAGACCTGGGGGCAACCTCTGTTTCCAACCATACTGAAACCCGCCAATCCTCCGATCGTATCCGGTAATTCCGGATCAGGCCCCGTTGTTTCTGACGCAACAGAAAATTCTCGTAAAAACGCGTTAGCTTCAAAGTTTCATCGAGGCTGTTTTTTTCATCAATCTTCCATGATGCGAACGGAATCTTTTCTTTTCGCAAAAAATCAAAATATGTTTCCATCATCAATGTCCCGCGCCCAACCACACCATCACTGCGGCTGGCGATTTGCTTGAGGCTCGAGCCGTTTTCATCCCGATAGCTCAAAAGATAACCAGAAATCTTTTGATCCCCGTCAAAAAGAACCCAGAGGTTCCCGTGGTCGCGACCTTCGCGCGCAAACAATCTATCAAGTCGAAATTCCCATCTTTTAATAAAGTTTCCCAAGGTATCTCGTTCGTCCCTATATTCGCTTTCACGAAAAGCCTCTTCTTCGATCTGGGCTATTTGCTCCGCAACCTGTCGCACCTGGTCTTTATCTAGATTAAGCCGGGTAATGTCCACCAACCGCCCGAGACGGTCCTTTGGCAGTTCCAGAGTCGATTCAGAACCCAATGAACCCAGTTTCTTTTCTGGAGTATCAGTCTGGGACCGAACTTCAGCCCTGGCAAAACCGGGTGTGTTAAACCACACCATCACTCGCCAGTGATCCGTATCGATCCGATAGGTCTCGATCAGACCCAGTTTTTTTTGTTTCTCAAGAAAGTTTGAGTAAAAATACGCGAGTTTTCCTGTCCCTTCCGAGGTGCGTTTTTCATCTATTTTCCACGAAATAAAAGGGCTCTTTTCTTTCCGGAGAAAATCAAAAAATGAATCCATCATCCACGTTCCCCGTCCGACGACCCCATCGTTCAAGCTGGC
This sequence comes from uncultured bacterium, assembly GCA_964445745.1. GTDB lineage: Bacteria > Omnitrophota > Omnitrophia > Omnitrophales > Aquincolibacteriaceae > UBA1443. Next base: position 5,228 of record CAYULU010000015.1, read on the forward strand.
AATCTCTTTAAGCACAGCACCATTTTCATCCCGGTATCCGAAGAGATAGCCTGAAACCTTTTGATCCCCGTCGACAAGGATCCAAAAGTTCCAGTTCTGCCAGCTCCGTTCAGGAAGTAATTCCCCAAGGTAAACGTCCCATTTTTTAACAAGATCGTCTAGCGTCTCTTTTTTGTCTCTGTACCCGCTGTCATGAAACGCCTCTAATTCCACCCTGGCAACAGACTCCGCTACCTGTCGCACCTGGTCTTTATTGAGATCAAGCCGGGTAATATCCACCAACCGCCCGAGACGGCTGTCCGTCCCAAGAATAAATTCTTCCGGAATTTCCATGACCGGAAAACGCTGTTCGGAACGAACCGGGGCAACCGGAGAAGCTTCTCCTGAAAAATGAAATGCATCAGAAGCATCACTTTTTACTCTTTTTGTCTCAGGGGAAATTTCGGCTTCCTTTATCGATACATAATTCTCTGGCGAATCCCCGGACACTCCGACGATGTACTCAGCAAACGGTCGAAAAACAGCTTCGGGAACCCCCGCTGCAACTTTTTCATCATAAATACCCAAGCGAACTTTCCACGGACGCAACGAGCCGGAATCTACCTCCGGGATTCGATAGAAAACTTCGGCGGAAACAGGCGCCGATTCAAATTCACCGCGTCGGACAGTTTGTCGGACATAAATCGTCTGCCCTCCCGTATTCATCTTGCGAATCAAGCCCGGCTCCGCCTTACGTTGACCTCCCCGGACCCCCTGAGCCTCCCATGAAACCGGAGCCTGGACACGTGTCACCGCGACAAACGGATCTCCTGATTGACCTTGTTTCGCTCTCTGGGCAGATTGAGCCAGCGCCTGTCGGATATGCGAAGCCTGAACATCTCCGGCAAATGAGTTGAGGATTTCGCCTCCGGCTCTGCTTTCAGCGTCACGAATTTCAAGCGTCTTGAGAAATATCTCATAAAGCGGAAGTGCTCCCCGGGGTGGGATTCGGATCAGGGTCGGCACTCCATTTTCCCCGACAAAAACTTCTGCGGTTTGTCCGGTATATTCCTTGGGAACCCTGTAAGATTGTGAATACTCGACTTCCCGAATTTCCTCTTCAGCCGATTCCGCGTGATACTTCGTTATATTGATAACACCTTGTCTCTCCCCGGCTTGAACGCGAATCCCCCGGATCCAGAAACTTCCTAATTCGTCGGCCAGTTGCCGAAGCGATGTATTGATCTTCAGGTGTGATTCCAGATATTCCGAAATATATCCTTTTCGGTCTTTTCGTACGAAGATCTTTAATTCCTCCGGCTCCTGCTCTCCCGCAAAACTGAAACGGCTGGGGACACCGTTCCTCTCCACCCAAACCTCACAGAGTTCCCCGCCCTTATGCCCAAATTCATAATTCCCCGTCACTCTCCCCGAAGGCAGTTTCTTCCGAGCTATGGAAATATGCCCGGACGAAGGTGTTTGGGAGTAGATCCGGTAGCTCCCGATACGCCCCCCTAGTTCCTCCAGATTTCGACGGGTCAGATCACTCCCGATTTTAAGGATCGTCCGGTCCGAAGCCAGAATGGTTTTGATCATTTTGGATTCGATGCCATCCTCGTGAAACATCTGTACGGGTAGCCACATCATCGCCTGGGGGAACCACGCCCATTCGAGATCAAAACGCTGATTCTTGAGAAGCGCATTTCCAAAGACAGTCGCCGGGCATTCTTCATTTTGTCTCCACTCACTGTCAGGATCAGGCGGGACTATTTCGTCAAAATAAACGACCCCTTCCTTGTTAAAACGATGGGCCGTTCTCAGTCCTTGGGACAATTGAATGATCGCCTGAGAGGGATCCCGGTTCCACGCGGCACGGAAAATCTTTTGGTAAAATAACGGTTCCAGATTGAAGCGGCGTGAATACGCACCTTCCACCACTGGCTCGGGGAGAGAAACCAGCACTTTATGAATATTAGATTCGACAGCCTCGCCTAAAATTCTGCCCAGATGATCCGAAAGTGCCTGCCTTTTATCCACGAACAGCCTTGTCTCACGTCCGCCACTCTCCCGTTCATGGGTTGTTTGTACCCGAAGCTCTGACCGGGACACACCTTGTTCTTTTTTTTGAGCCTGAACCGACGGGAAATTCAGAAGATCCGGTGGGTTGGAATAATATTCCGTCAACATTTTTTGGGCTTTTTGAACATAGCTTCGCACCTGCTCGTGCTCCACCGTCCCGGGAAGTGAAGCCAGTAACTGGGTCGTCAGTCCCTGCTGAATTTTCTTTTCAATGAACCGTTGGGAAACGTTTTCCACATCAAGAAGTCCCTTGACCTGTTGAACGTTAGCGGACGACCACTTTCTCGGATAACCCGGACGCATCTCACCTTGTAAAATTGCATTTTTGATCCGGTTCCACGGGGAGGATCGGGCTGTCAATAAAATATCCAGTTCATTGAGAAAATACCCCCAAAAACCTGACCTTAACGCTATAAAAATCAGATCGATCTGTTCGAGAAATGGAAGCACCCCCCCTTTATCGTATTTTTGAACCAGCGAAACAGCATATACAAATTTCTTGAAAATATTCGTGGCGTGGTCCTTCATCCCCACCGCGAGATACCGATAAAAGAGATGACGGAAGAGGTCGAGCGATTCAGTCGCATGGTTCAGACTCCGTTCCCGCAGGGCCAAATCCAGTTCTTCTTCAGCTTTTTTCCAAGCCGTAAAAGATTTCGGTAAAAGAACCTGATAGCGTTTCATCACGCCCATTTTCATGCGGGCGGCAAGACGCTCGCGTAGACGCCTCACTTCGATCATCTTTGCGTCTTCGATATCAAAGAAGTCGAGATTGATCCGTATCCGGGCCTGTTCAACTACCTCATACTGATCCTCAGTATCCAGAGAAGAATCACTAATCTTCTGACTATACGTATCCAGCCAGGATTGTCCCACATTCAGCCAGGTCGCAAGCGCCGCCACATCTTCCGGATTTTCCGGATCAAGGCTTTCAAGATATTCTGAAGAAAAATTAAATGCCGCCGAAAGACGCTCATTATGCAAAACCCGGATAATATTACGGTCAGGATCTCCAATCATAAAAGGCACAGGAGAGTCGAGCTCCACAACAATGCTGTTTCTTTTGAAATTGCCAATCCGGCGTTCCAGAAACTCAAAACCCGGCCGCCCCGCCTGGGCTTCCCAGCGCTCCAGTGCTGCCCGAATTAATGCCGCATGAGAACTTTTCCGTCTGTCAGAAAGCTTATTCCGCTCCAGGATACCGTCCCGAACCGCCCGATATTTCTTCTCAGCTTCCGGACTGGCAAATAAAATCGCCTTATCATAAAGTCTGAGAGTGCTCTCAGCGCGAGCATGATAAGAAACTCCTTCCCGGGCAATCTGGAGAGAGGGTTTTGTGCTTATAATAAGGTCGTAAATCGGACTAAGAAGAATTTCCGGATTTTGAGTCAAAAAAACAAGAATGAGACCATAAAAGTCGATGGAGGCCTGTTCCCCTAACCCTCTCAAAGCAATCTGGCTGACTCGGGGAACCATGGACAGGTCAGAATCTTGTCTTGCATCGAGCGCCTGCTTCAAAGCCACGGGGCCTCCGGTCTTTAATATCCCTTTTGCCCACGTCAAAAATGCTCCCGTTCCGTCAAAATCTTGTGACAATTTCTCGAAAAAGAGCCGATAAAGGGGCCCATAAAATGTTTTTTCGTAAATGCGAGGATTTGCCAGAATATCAGCGAGCGCCACACGCCTTCCTGTTCGTTGACCAATGGATTCCACCAAGGCGTCAAGGTAGCTCCACAATTCATCCGCCGTCCGAACTCTGGAATGAGCTAACCAATGAAAATAAATTTTTCCAAAGACATTCCAAAGGAAAAAGTCGTGCATCATCCATTGAAAACGGGTCAGGCTCGTCCGCCCCGCCATCACAAAATTCCAACCACTTGCCATCATCCCCCCGTACCGCAGTTCAGAACGGGCGGTCTCTTTATTTTTTTGAAACGGCATGGCGGTCACCTTAATATAATAACCGTTATCCTGGAGCTTAAGTTCAGCCCCCGGTTGGAAATCCCGGAGCATGTCCGGAAAAAACTCACGAACATCAACGTGAATTCTTCCCTGCGTACTTATCTTTCTTGGGAACCTGCGCGAGCCGAGCAACCGTAGCTGACGCCGTCCTTGCAATGTTAACATCATCGCAAGTCTTTCTTCGTCAGATGGATCCTGGATCTTTTCAGGTAACCAAATTTCAATCGTGCCCGGTTCTCCGGTAACAACAAGCATCACTGTCTCTCCGGCCAGGTTTCGCCACTTCTTCCAGTCCACCGGTAGGCTGAGACGAAAATCGGAATCCAGCTTAATCCTCACCTCGGCCCGTTCTTCCGAAAAAACATCTTCTTCATCTATCAACCCATCCGGGAAAATTCTGGCCCTCGAATTTTCATTCAGGACGTTTTCAATAATTCCCAAACCGGGATGTCCCCATAACATTTGGAGCTGGTCCACCGTGAGGTACCATAAACTCGATCCTGATTCCGGAAGCCAGTGATCATTTAAAAGACGGATCCCAACTCGACGGGTCCTGTCTTTTTCCAGAAATTGTTCCACTAAATAATGCAGTAAAATGTCAGCCGCTCCGACCGATAAAAACTCCTCTTTAACATTAAAAATTCGGAGCCGGTTTTCTTTCCCGTCAAAAACCATTATTCCGATCAGCTGTCCCTGACCACTCTCCCAAAGCCTGACCTCCCAGCTACCCTGAAGTCTTTGAGCCCGGGTCAAATGAAATTCATGTTGTCTGAACGGGGTCTTCACAAAAAAAGTATCGGGGGTTACTTTCACAATCCGGATTTCCTGCGTATGGACCATTGCGTTCCACTTGGCAAGCAACTGAAGCCTCAAGGGAAGGTCCGGATCGGAGGTTCTTGTTTCAGACCGAGCCATCAATTCATTCTTGGGGCCAGAATCTTTCGATTCATCATCAGGAATCGGCCAGGGCATGGACGGGAAAATCTGATACTGAACCAGACAGCGAAGCAATTCGGCAACGCCCCAGGCCTGGGAACGACTGCCACCAGAATTTTGGTGCAGAGTTTCCTGTCCCGGCTCTCCCCCATCAAAAAGTCCTGGCAGAGATCCCACTGAGCTTTCAAGGAAATAGATGAGTAACGGACTGGTCAGGGTTTTTATTTCTGTCCGAATAACATGCTCAGGGATTGCTTCGTGCCGCCGCACCTGAACCAAGGCATCAATGTAAGGGCCCAGGAGCCATGGATGAACGCTTCCTTGATGATTATTTCGATCATCTCCCTTGTGGCGCGCCTGATAATTCGAATCGCGAGGTGACAACGTCCGGAGCCCGTAAGGGGTCAGAAGATCCCGATTCACCGCTTCCAAAACAACTCTTTGCCTTTCAGGCGAGAGAAGGTCTCCCCCATGGCTCACCGCAAAGATCATATTGGGACGGAGGGCCCCTTGATGCGGATCTCCCTCAATCACATCAAAGATTGGCGAGGCATTAAGATCCTGCTCCGAACTTTTATTCCAAAACTTTGCGTTAAATGAAACACGAACAAGGTCTGCCAAATTCGCGTATTGACCCGCTCGGAGCAGATTCCCTTGTTCACGCTCCACCTGCGCCAAAAATCTTAGATTGGAATACCAAAGGGCGTTGATCTCTACCGCTTTTCCGTTGCGCGGCGTCACAGGCCCTTCGCGGGTTCCAACATCCATCCAGCTTGCCTGCGGTGGGCTGACAATTAAACCATCCTGATCCATCCTGATTCGATGCTCGTCACCCTTTAGCCGATAACTCGTGCCGAACATGTATCCATCAATGATTCGCTCCATAAGCGGAATCATTTCAACGACAAAATCTTTATCCTGAGACATCCGTTGATATTTTTTGACCGCCTGGATAAGCCACAGGGGCCCGTCCACTGAGTTGTAATCAAACGTTTTCGGATCCTGATCAATAAAAATCCGGTTGGGAAGCAATCCGTTTTGCTCATATCTCACAAAATTCCGGATTGCATTTTTTGCCTCTTCCCACCGGGAGGTAACGAGCAATAATCCCGGGAGTGAAATGAAGCTGTTTCGCCCCCATTGTTGAAGTATCCAGTCACGATTGGCGGCCCAAATTTCAGTGCCCCGGTTTTTGTCCCGGCGAACAAAAGATTCGGCCGCTACCCATAAAAGCGGGAGAGCAAGATCTTTTTTCCCTGACTCGCTCACCGTGGCTCCGGTCGCCTGAACCCGTTTAAAGTTCAGATAGGGCGCCATGTCAATTCGGTAGCGCTGAGCATAATTCGTGTCTTCGGGCATCGGGATACGGTAATCCCATCTGGCTTTTAGAATCTTTTTACCATTTTCCCCTATCTGCTCTGAAACGACTTTAACCGGCTCCGGATCTAACCACAGGTCGCCGAGTGTCAGCCCAAGAAAACGGGCACTTCCGGAAGAGAACCGCTCCGGTTTTAACCCCCAGTCCAAGCTGTCCAAAAGATCCACCGAAGCGGCAAACCTGGGATCATCATGCGTGCTTAAGCGTTTCCAGTTGCCATCCAGAACAACAAATCCCATCGCCTCAAGACGCGTCCCCTTTTCCTCAAAAGCTTCGGCAAAAGGAAGGGCGTTAAATTCCCGAAACACTTCAAGCAATTTTTCCGGATAACGGTCCCCGGGCAAAGTCCCGGTATCCCCGCCAAGTTGTCCGGGGAATCGATACGAAAAATGAAGCGCATCATTACGTGCCCCATCAAAACCAAAAGCCAGCCAATGCCTGAAAGGATCCAGTTTGTAACGGAAATCCTCCTGCTGGAGCCCCTCCCAATTCCAAAGAGCCAGATCTGTCCAGCTTTCATAAACGTCCTTTCTGACCACCCCCGGATTCTGTAATTCCACGTCCCTAAAGTAACGATCTTTATGTTTCCAGACCCCAACGCTGTCTTTGGCCTGAAACATCGGCATGTCAAAGAGGACTTTACCTCCTGCTTTTTGAACGTCTTCGATCGCTTGGTGGAACTGTTCGTAAGCCACCCACTGGGCAAACTTGTGCAACTCCACAAGTCGAAGGATCTCGGTTCCGTGGCTCCGCCAAAGTTGATTCATGGAGTCTTCCGTCCACTGATACGCAGGCTTGTCCGTCAGGGAATGAATCGCCATAAATTCGGCATAGTCATCCAACCATGCCGAGTGCTGTCCCTTAAAGGACGTAAATGCAATTCGTCTTAAATCATCCGCATGCTGAAACGCGTCAAAAGCTTCTTCCATCACATGCTTTTCGCGTAACGCAACCCCCTCATAATTAACCCGAGATTGTTCCGCACGAGGCGCACTCAGTTTAGATAAGAGCGGGAGATTTTGGGCCACTTCAGGGACAGCAGCCCAATCAATATAGAACTCATCAAGGGCATAAGAGCTAACGGGCGCAAAAAGGCTTCCATCCAGCCTTGCGAAAAAGGGCAATAACTGGACAATCTGTACTCCCTGTTTTGCCAACACATCCCGGAAATAAGGGGCAAGATCGGTGTATTTCCCAATCCCTGGATCATTCCGGGGTCGTCTCAGCGAAAAAATGGGCACGCTCATGGCCAGGAACATTTTCCTCGCGTCTTGCCACCAGGCTGTTGACAATGGGGGTCTTGCGACGAGTTGACTCCTTTTACCCTTTCCTGCCTCTACACTCTGTATAACATCACTCGCGATTGCATCAACGTATCTTTCTTTTCCAACCTCCGGGCCAGGATTTCTCAATTCAGAACGACTTTGACGTTCCGCGTCTTTCGAACTTGTCGGTGTTTCGGAAACGCTTGATTTCAAATCGCCAGCAAAGTTTTTAAATACCAGGACGAGACCCGCGCCTTCTTTTTCCAGATACATTTCACCAGATGCGCCTTCATAAAGGTCCCCCACCCGGTTAACTACCCAGTCGCCAAAGGAATCTTCGTCCATCGTTTTTCCACGAACCTGCGCCGGCACCGGGATAACGTCCACCAGGAGTCCCGAAGTTGACAAAATCCGGAGTCCTTTGATCTTCCGGTCTGAGAAAGCACGGGACCTTCTCAAGAAATCTTTTACCATCGTGGAAATATTCTTGGCTTGGCCAATCGGAACCGGAACATAACCGTTAAGTTCATCCCAGGCTTCTTCGACAGTATCCACAATGCGTAACAAATCGGGGTCATAAGGAGCAATGAGAGAAAGCTGGCCTGCCGGATGAAGCATGGCCCGAGCAAGCGCGTCCCTGATCGGCTGCCAAAAAGAACGCCCGACCAGGATGATCGGCTTGCGGGGACCTTTATTAGTTTGCATAATCTGGAGGATATCGAAAAGCTTGTTCATGGTCCCCACTCCCCCGGGGAAAAATACGAAAGCATAGGAGTTGTTGGTGGTCAAAAACTGATGATTCGATTCATCATTGACCCTGATCAGCCGTTTTCCCAAACTTTTTTCTGCAAGTGTTTTGGAAGGGTCACTCGCCGGATAAAAAAGGACCGCCTGAAGTAAATCCAGCCATCCATGGGTCTCGGCATTGTCAAAAACACGGTGTAAAAGCAGGTTGCGGCTTGCCACTCGAACAGGAATCTTCGCCTCTTCCCCAATCTGGTGGGCAAGCTGTTCCGCCATCACAAGTTCTTTACTCCCTTCGACCGGACGGCCCACCAAGGTAACCGCGCGAGGCATTTGACGCAAACGAATCAGATTATGTTTCAGGTTTTTCAAAATCTTCCGCAAAGCATACCGATCTGTTTTATAAACTACCCTGTTCGAATACTCCTCGATATAGAGAAGCGCTTTGGAGATATCATCGGTGATATAAGGGTGCGTGGGACGAAGATCCACACGTGCCGTCAACCCGGCCTTTTCCCAGCTTGCGTACCATTCTTGAATGACAGGCTCCCAAAAATCTTTTCCAATCAACACCACCGGTCGACCACGCCGCCACACCTCAAACAATTCATCAAGCGTCCCAAATCCCCCGGGCATGGCAATAGCCCCATATATATTTTCATGAAGGGCCAGTTTTCGTGTGATAAACCGGTCGTAAAAAACCGCTTGTTCGGTAGCATCATTCATTTTGGTTTCAAACGGCAGTTCAATCTTGACCCCCTGCGTTTGATTGTGGGGAATGGGAAGCACCCCGTCTGACTGGCGAGCATCCCGGTACCCTTCAAGAACAGCTTCCATAATGCTGGGGCCAGCGCCAGTCCTAGGCACAAAACCAGAGGCCCACATCGCTTTCCCGAGATCAACCGCTTTTTGGTAATACGAATGCCCTCGGGGAATTCGCGCGCTTCCGAACACGACCACGGCTGGCACCCAGGCAAGCTGGGTTTTGACCACATGCCGGCGCTCATCCATCAATTTCAACATCCTGGGGAATAAATCCGGCAACGATTGTTTCGTTGATGAATCCCTATTCCTCATCTCCGATCGCGGAGAATTTCCATCCGATTCCCAAGTAAGCGCGGAGACAGAGGTATTTTTTTTCAAGTAAAAAACTGACCGATCTCCCGTACGGGTCGTTGCCCTGGGTTCTTCAACTGACTCCAGACCATACGGATAAAAAACACGCAACCCCTGGAATCCGGTCAGCACGTTGTCCATCCCCAAAATCACAGCACCGGAACTCGTTAAATAATTCGCGCATTCTTCGAGGAACGTGTCCAGTCCCGAGCTAAACACCGCGACATCCTCCAGCGAAACGTTGGGGTCCCAATCCAGCAAAGGCGCGTTAAAAACAATCAGATCAAAGATCCCCGCATCTTTCACAACCGGAGAAGAGAAAACGTCCCCCTCAACCACCCGCACCTTGTCCGTCTTGAATCCAAGTTTCCCCGCCAACGCAACATTGGCCCGGGTATTAGCAACCGCAAGCGGGTTGATATCGGCCGCATAAAAATCAGATTCCGGGAACTCCTCCAAAAGCGTCAATAACTCATGCCCCATGCCGGGTCCGATCACGAGAATTTTCTTCGCCGCTTGTTGACGGGACTTTCGGATTTTTACAATTTCCATAAGGTGGCGTCGAAATTCCGAAGACTCGGGCCCGCGAGACTCATAAACTGACCGAAAATGATAAAGTGGGTGACCATGCCACACCGATGCTTCCACTTGATGGCTCCAGTCTCCGGCAGAAATAACAGAATCATCCAAAAATCTGAAGGCCTCGGGAAGGCCATTTTTAAAAATGATTTGGGCAACCCTTTCATCTTCGATGTCGGTATCCAGCTGTCCCAGATCCTTCAAAATCCAGGCCCTTTCAGGATCCATGAGCACATCCATCGCGCCTGAAACTAATCTGGTTTGACCGTCAAGAGGTCTGAACCCCAGAACATCAAGCAAATAACTCCAGGGATGCCCTGCCATTTCAAACTGAAAATCCCATAATTCGGGACGAGGCGAGAAGGTAGGATGCCCCGTCTCTTGAGTTAAAGAACTCGGCTTCGCGAGTTGACCGGGAACCGGCTTTTTTCGTAATTCCGAACGTCCCAATTCCTCTGTTTTCCCAACCACAAATTTTTCACTTTGTGACCGGATTTTCTCAATGACTTTTTCGGTGGGAAAACTCCCGGGGAACACGGTATCCCTCAAAAGAACCCAGAACGTTTTCCAGACAATTTTCGCCATGAGGAACCATGACCAGTGCTCGATTTCGAATTCATTGAAAATAATTTCATAAGGAATCTCCCACAAACCTAATCCCTTTCCGGCCCCCGTTTCAGCTTTCAAGAGACTTAAAAATCCGGGGATCCGTCGGCCCAAAACTTTCTCCAGATACTCCGGACTGGGGGCAACTTCACTCCAGATTCTGGGCCGGGGTCCAAAGATAGACATTTCTCCTACAAGGACATTCCAGAGTTGAGGAATCTCGTCAATCGCGGCCACACGTAATATCTTTCCCAAGGGAATCTTCCCAAGATGAACAGGGGCTTTCCCGTCGGCTTCAAGAGTCCGCAATTTGTAAACTTTGAAGATTTTCCCTCTGAAACCCACGCGCTCCTGGGGATAAAAAACAGAAAGTCGGGTTGCCATTTTTAGCAGGATCACAGCCGAAATAAAAACAGGAAACACCAGCACCATCAGCATCGGGGCCATAACGAGGTCCAATTGCCTCATGAAAACCAGTGGTTTGACCGGTCCGGATCGCTCCCCACTGTCCCTTACCTCGGAGCGAGTATCGTTGATCTCGTATTTGCGACTTGAGTGATTGAAAAACATGGCACGGATTTCCTCTTCACTATGCGGAAAAGACATGCGGAATGCTTCTTGACCAGCATGAGTAAAATCGATGCCAAAAATCAGTTTCCCCTTATCATCATAAAAATCTTCCTGCCGCAAAGGATGATCACGATAATAATCCGCTAAAACTTCGCTGACATGGGACCTTAGACCATCTTCGATAAACTGGTTCACCACTTCTTCCAGATAGTCCACTAACTCGTAGGCCGGATTAATCCCTGCGGATAAATCCCCGAAATCAAAAATATAAACGCGCCCCGTACGGGGATCCACCCCGTAATTGGCAAGCGTCCCGCCAAAATCCTCATCGACGACTCCGCGCCGGAACATTTGCATGATCACCCTCTTATACTTGTCGAGACACCCCTGGGCCTCCTCGATTTTTCCGTCGCGGACAAGCACTTTGAGGTAATCAATCAGCGGAATAATCTTGCTCTGGATGATCGCTAAATCCGTTTTTTTCCGGATCCCGTTCTCGAGCAAGTAATCAAATTCTTTCTGTCCGGAATCCGTGTCAAAAACCATACTCGGAGCAGCAAGTCCTCCAAGCCTCTCGTAAGCCCAGCTAAACCCCTCTTCGATCCACTTGACTTGCACGGTTTTTTTAACGGGTCGGTCGGTGTGGTAGGTTTTCATGATGAAATCAAAGTCGTCATTCACATAAGCAACGAGATAACGCCCTTCTCCGCCCCATCGGAGATGCGGATCACCCCGTCGAGCAATAACCGGGGGTTTCCTCCCTTCCAAAAATTCCTGTACCCCTCTCACCAGAAATTTTCCATCAATCTGAGACGTGGCATCAACACCGGCACCTGTCAGAATACGTTTGTACTCACCAAGGTTCTTCACCGCCCGGAGACTTTCCACAACGCTGGGAGGCAACATCTGAAGCTGTTGCTTAAAAATCGCATAAACATCCCAGCGGCTTATACCTGTTTTTCGCTTCCCTTTTTCGGAAGATTTAAATCCATCCCCTGTTCGCAACTCGGAACGGGACGGTCGCTTAAAATCTTTGATATCAGAAAGGGGATCCTCGGGATCCCGACTCAGGAGGCTCTCCACGTCCAAAGCAACCCGGTCCGCATTTAAGATAATCCAAAGCTTTCTCACATCCGAGGCCAATGTTTTCTGACACGCGACAATATAATCGACGACCGATTCCGCCTCCTGTTGCTGATACCCCGCCTCCCGGACGGCTACAAGAATCGTTGCCCGATCAATCGATTGAAATTCCTCGACGGCTTCCCTCACGCTGACCGGATCTAACATCTCGGCCGCCCGAAATCCGGCCAGAAGGCTATAGTCAACGGCCGTTGTAATCACCGCCTCGATTTTTCCTTTTAAGTCGTGGCTCGCCATGTCCAGAAGAGCCAGCTCTATCTGCATTTCCTCTCCGAGACTTGGCCAGTTAAGCGCAATAAGGTTGTAACCCGGTTGCCAAATACCGTTCAAAAGAAACGTGAGGATGAACCATGTCAATCCTTCAGGATTCGGGACCGGTTCCGAATAATCCAGGGCTAATTCCTGATCGATAGAAACCGGTGCCGCGTGACGGAAGCTATAATTCGAAACCATGTGATCCTCTTTCCGAAGCCACACGTCCGCAACAAAAATTCTGGAAAAACTCCTGCGGAGCTCTTCCTCGCCGCTTTCATCGGCGGAACCGTCGTCTAAAACGACTTGCGACAAGAAAAAATTTCCGGCCTCTTCGGCCGGGATACCCAGTTGAGCGGCTTCCGGATTCGTCAAAAAATGGGTTTCGGTAATGTCGATCCGGTCTTTCAAAAGCAGGTAGACCAGCATTTCCACCCGGGGATCATTCCTGAGTGTCCCGGATGCAACGCGGTGCTTCGTTTTTTTAAGTATCCAGACCCTGCCCTCGGAGTCCGTTACAAATTGTTGGTGATAGATTTTGTGATGATTATTAAAATAAATCTTAGCGAACTTCAAACCTGCGACAAAGGCACGCCACCCTTCCCACAAAGCAGTCTCCATCACGGAAGTCGCGCGAACCCACCTCGTAAAATAGCGAATGACACCTTCCTGGTCCTTATCCACCAGTTCCGCAATAATCCGATCCCGCTCTTCCCCTTCAAGACGACGCCATCCGGAATATTCAGCCCGGCGGCTGGAACCTTCGCGCGTTTCGGATCTGGAGACTGGACTCAAATCTTGCGGCCGGGAGTCTGACACGGCGATGGCATTCTGGTACTTCTGCCAGTCAAATAAAACGAGCAAGTTCCCTTGAGCCCCCACACCAAGATGACCGAGATTAAAATGAGCCTCTCGTAGCCATTTTTCCTCGACAGAAATCTCCCCTGAGCGATGGATCAAGACCACTTGCCGACTCTGGCTTCCAACCCAACTTGCAAAATTTAGCCATTCCTCACCATTAGAGAACTCCCCAAATCTGGTGCTATCGCCCCGGGCAATGGCATCAACGTCACTCCCCGGGAGAAGATAAAAAACCTCTGAACCTTCGGGGGAAAAAAGGACCGCATAATTTTCATTTTTAATTTTAGAAAAAAGTGCGGGAGGAATCTGGATGCGAAGAGATTTTTTTTGTGAAGCCCAATTAGAAAACCTTAACTTCCCCAGGGGCTCTAAAGATGTATAACGGCTACGATCAAATAGCGCCCAGTGGGTCCCAAAACTCGTTATCCCTAAAGCGGCAATATTTTTGAGCCCTGATTTTTTCAGAACAAGATCCGGAATGGAAATCCAAAGGTTATTTGCCACCCGACCCAATGACTGCGGTTCCCGAAAGGGAATGCCAAATCGCTTGAGTGCCAAAGTCCGGGTGTAGGGTACCAGGGCCATAAAAGCACTTGCCGGATCAAAAAAGAGTCCGAGAACCTGCTCTCCCGTCAAAAAACGATCGACTTCCGGGGGAAATCCTATCGCAGTTGAAGGCCCTTCCGAAGCAGACGAAACCCTTTCGGGAAATTTGATATCCGCCCAAACGCTGTCACGGGCCTCTGCCCTTGCCAGGGTCGTAATCCCCATCTCAGGAGTCACGCGATATGGCTCGTTAAAAAAATCCGGGGAAACAAGCCTGTGGGCGGCCAGCGTCTTGGAGGAAAGTACATTCAACTCATTTTTGAAGGACTTCCCAGCTTGAAGGAGTACCTCGCGAAGGGAATCGCGGAGTTCCTGCCGGATGGCGAGAACGGCCGGCCGGCCCACAGCTTGTTCAAATACTTCGGGTTTAACAGCCAACGTTGCGAATCGAAGAGCCGTAGCACTTGTGACCGCCCCGGATTTTTCACCTCCAGCTTGAGCTGAGGTTGCATCGGTCAGGGCGCCGGGTCCGGGTTGGCCCAACATCATCGCGTGATGATAACTTTTATCCGGATTGATTTCCGTGATGCGCGGTGCAATACGAACATAAGAAATCCCGCTCCGCCTGAAGAACTCTGCAAGTCCCTCAGAATGATACCCTCCCGTGATGAGGATAGACCTCGGCGTTTGCAACTCCTCCATACGCGCCCATATATTTTCAAACATAACTTGCTCACGAGCTTCGGCAGTGTCATAAAAACTCATTGCTGTCGCAACAGGCAATGCTGAACGGTCAACCAGCCCCTGGCGAAAAGGACCGCTGAACCATTTCAGCTCCTTTTCTCCATTCCCGGTCCCTCCTGATTCATTTTTAAACTTCTGGTATTCCTCTCGCGTCAATTCAAGCGCAAATAGTTTCTTGAACAGGCGATATTCCTTGTACTTTAGAATGAGAGCCTTTTCCTCTTCTGTCCGGGCAAGATTTTGTAAAATCAGATCATTCAACCTTTCCACTTCTTCCAAAAGGTCGGTCGCTTGTAATTCATTGGAGAGAATAGCAATTCCGATTTCACAAGTCAGATGGGGGTAATCTCCGAACCGGAAGCCCTTGGAAACCGCCAATTCATAGAACCGCTCTATTTGAGAACGAACATCACCTGCAAGTTTAGAATTTGGGGTATAGGGTTCAGAAATTAAAAGCTGAAAATCAGCCGCATAGTGCCCTAATCCATTTTGATCCAGCCAACTCACAAGATTTTTTCTTTCCTTCACCCTTTCCCGCTCTGCCCCGTCTCCTGTTTTTTCAAGTTTTTTAATTTTGAAAAATCGAACCAGCTGAGGCCAGTCATACTGCCCACGGGCATCATCAAAATCCAGATCGAGGACGTCGGCCGCATATTTTTGGAGCGTGGAAAGACGTTCTGTAATTTTCGAGTCGGTTTCGCTTTGAAACATCCAAGTTGCAAAATAATCTTTTAGCTCTTTACTAAAAATCCGGTGCCCCTGAGACACAATGTCCTGCCGAATTTTTTCAAGGAATAAATCAGTTTCAGGTTTTGCGGCATAGACCGCGCGAAAATGGTCGAGATTTTTGCGATAAAGTCCGAGATCTTCAATACCAAAAGCTTTTATGGCGGAAGGCCGCTGATGGTTCCCGGACAATACGAAAGGTTCAGCTCGCGATTTTTCATCCTCTGCCGAGAGAAACTTCTCCAATCCTCCGATCAACCCTTTGTCCTGCAATCGTTCCAGCAGTTGACCGTTCAGATCCGGAGCGTTAAAAAACCGGAGGAGATCCGGTTCAATCTCGCCAACACCGCCTTCGATAAAAATCGTCTCGATCCCGTATGCTTCTGAAAGGTAACGAGTCAGGTGACTAATATTTTCCTGGGCATCAAGCTGGGAGTGAGCGTCTTCGATTTGGATCACCACGGGTGCTGGCGCTAGATGGCGACGAACATTGCCTTGGGGAGCAAACTGCCGGGCATTATAGATTTCTTTAATGGTTCCATATTCGGGAGGGATCGATATTTTTTCCAATACGGAGTCGATGGGAATTTCAGCACCGCTCACTCCATATTCCGGATGAAGAATCGGCGCGGACTCGGCGATCGTCGTGAACGTAAAAAGGCACACGACTGCCAAAGCAACCGTTTTCATGAATATAAACAAACTCCCCTTGGCCCGTAAGAACATAATAATCAAACTACTCCTGGCATCCCTTCTTTTCCGTTAAAAAGAAAGACCTGGAATCCATCGCAAGTCTTTTTCGGATTATGAGTTGAACGTGGTTAAAACCTAACACCTGAACCTGCTCTTAGCAATGGCCTTGGAAAAGGTTTTAACTATTAAACTGTCATTTATTTCCAATTTATAACTTTTTATAACAAGAGTCGGATTCGTATTGGAGATTTTATTCACGACTAGGAAGTTAATGGTGAGGTTGTAACTGAAATTCGGCAAAAATTTTAACGACATCAAACGATGATAAAGCGCGGGAAACGTCTCGGAGGGTTCTAAAAGCGACGGACAGTTATTTGAAAAACCCCTGATTTTCATTAAAGTCTTCAGGGCGTTTCCCGTCCTCCCCGCAACCTGCCGGCCGGACAGGTCCAGAGAGCAACGAGAAACGATCCTTCTTACGGGTCAAAGGTGTCAGACCGTAATCTGGGCCTTAATCTGCTGGAGCTTGGCACCGCCAATTCCACGAACCTGAACCAGATCATCCACGCTTTTAAACGATCCATTCTGCGTGCGAAAATCTACAATTCGCTGGGCCATGGCAGGTCCAATTCCCCGAATCTTGTCCAGATCCTCGACACCGGCCTTGTTAATATTGATCATCACCGGCGCATTAACCTGAGTCTCAGCTTTAGGCGCCCCGTACGCTTTCGTGGCAACTGCCAAGGTGAGACCTCCGGTCAGGAACGTTGCGATCAGAAACGCTCCCAAAATACGATGGATCTTTACTTTGTTTGACATTGAAACACCTCCTGTTTTGATTTGAGATTACTTTAACATAAATATTTATATTTGTCAATATTAATATGTGTTTTATCTATATTTGAATTATGCACTTCTCCCATATTCCCCTTGACGTTACAGGAGGAATGAATAGACTAACTCCATGCTGAAAAACTTGGGACAAAGAATCAGAACGCTTCGAAAAGCCAAGGGACTTACGCTTGTCGAGATTTCCGAGAAGACAGGCGTTGCGCAGGCAACCCTCTCACGCATTGAAACCGGCACCATGATCGGAACGGTCGAATGTCATGAGAAAATCGCTGAAACACTCGGGATCGGATTGGCGGAACTTTATTCCGGCGTCGACAAACGCTATGAGCAGATCGCTCGCCAAGACAAGGATTCCCGCAAAATCACCCATCACACCAAAGACGTTCGCATTGAATTACTTACCCAGGAAAGCTCTAGCAAGAAAATTACCCCCCTGTTGCTAACTCTGCAAAGTGGCGGCAAGACGGAAAAAGAATCCAACGAACGGGGCGTGGAAAAATTTTTGTGGGTACTGGACGGGAGCATCAAAATCAGGCTGGATCAGGAAGAAACCGTACTGAAATCGCAGGAATCCATCTACTTCGACGCGTCCCTGCCGCATCAAATCTCTCATGAGACCGGGAAGCCCGCAAAAGTCTTCATCGCCGTATCACCTTCCAAAATTTAAGTTCCAGCCCCCCTTATAGAATCCAATCTTGCAAAAACCTCAGGAAGAATCCGAAACAGGCGTCTCTTAAGTGATTGAAAAAACCTGGAAAAGTGACTCTAGGCTCCCACGTTTGCGGCAACCCACTTAAGAAAGGACGGACTGCCTTTTTGAATCGGAAGACAGATGATTTCAGGAACTTCGTAAGAGTGGTGTTTGAGGATAGTTTTTTCGACTTCGACGTAGAGAGATGTTCTTGTTTTGATTAAAAGAAGAACTTCCTTGGATCTCTCTTGCTTCCCCTTCCAGCAATAATGGGACTCCATCCCGGGAACAAGCTGAATACAGGCTGCAATTTTTTGGGCAAGCAAAAGGCCCGCCAAGCGGCGGGCCTCTTTAATATTCGGAACAGCGGAAACGATACAACAGTATTTCACTCGGATTACTTGCGATTGAGAGTCGCGGCGTAACCGCTCTCCGGGGTTCCCAGTGAAACGTGACCTTCACGAGCAAGCCATCCAAGGCTCATCAAAATAAGCTCCCTTGGACGTTTAAGACCCTTGGTCAGCTGGTCAAGATTTGCGGTGCGGTGCTCATCGAGATAATGCCAAATCTCGCCGGCCACGATTCCTATCTCCATGATCATGTTGGGGATCCTCCAATCAGTGAATTTACATCAAACCATACAACATAATATAGCATGGAAAAACTTCATGAGGAAGCTGTTTGTAATAAAAAAAAACAACAAGCATGGTCACTTGGCCAGCAACTCCCCCAAAAACCTCCCCGTATGGGAGAGAGGGGATCCTGCAACCTCCTCCGGAGACCCGCAGACGACAATGCTCCCTCCCGCTTTTCCACCCTCCGGCCCCAGATCGATCAGGTAATCTGCCATTTTGATAACGTCAAGATTATGCTCGATCACCACGACCGTATTTCCCTGCTGGCGCAGGTCGAAAAGCGCCTTCAGAAGATTTTTGATATCTGAAAAATGCAAACCGGTCGTGGGTTCGTCCAGAAGATAAAGGGTCTTTCCCGTCGATTTCTTCATTAACTCCGAAGCAATCTTGACCCGCTGGGCCTCCCCTCCCGAAAGGGTCGTCGATGACTGCCCCAGTTTCACATAACCCAGTCCGATCGAATCAAGCACCTCAAGTTTTTCGCGAACGTAAGAAAACCTTGAAAAAAAATCCTTCGCCTCCAGGATTGAGAGGTCCAAGACTTCCGCGATGTTTTTCCCCTGATACCGGACCTCAAGGGTGGAAGCATTGTAACGTTTGCCCCGACAATCTTCACAAACCACAAAAAGGTCCGGCATAAAACTCATCTCAAGCTTCTCGAAACCAACTCCCCGGCACTTTTCACAACGTCCCCCCTTCAGATTAAAGCTAAAACGCGACTGGGTGTAGCGCCGGAGTTTCGATATCTCAAGCGAGCTGAAAAGCCTCCTGATAAAACCAAAAATGTCAGTGTAGGTGGCGGGGTTCGATCTCGGCGTTCGCCCAATAGGCGACTGATCAATTTCAATGACCCTGTCAATCTGGCCAGCGCCCTGGATCGAATCAAATTTGCCAACCTTATACGCGGTTTTCCAAAGCCGGTTGTGAAGCTCCTTGTAAAGGATGTCGTGGACCAGCGTACTTTTCCCAGACCCCGAAACACCGGTCACGCAAGTAAACAGGCCCAATGGGAAGGTAACATCAATATTTTTAAGATTGTGCTCCCGACAGTTTTTAAGGATAAGCTTCGGGACGCGTTGGTGATCTTTACGCACTTCAGGCACATCAATCGAGAGTTGCCCATGAAGGTATTGGGCAGTCACCGACCGGGGACAATCCTTAAGCGCTTCGGCCACCCCCTCCGCCACAATCTCCCCTCCTTGGGTACCCGCTCCGGGGCCAAGATCAATCACGTGATCCGCTCGACGGATCGTTTCTTCATCATGTTCCACGACAAGCACTGTATTTTTCAGATCTCGCAACCGCTCGAGGGCATCCAGCAGTTTTTTATTATCTCTCGGATGAAGCCCGATACTGGGCTCATCCAGGACATAAAGCACCCCGGTCAGACCCAGTCCGATCTGCGCTGCCAACCGGATACGTTGCAATTCACCTCCCGCAAGCGTCGCGACCGTGCGATCCAGCGTCAGGTAGCCAAGTCCGATATGAAGCAGAAACAAAAGCCTCTCACGAACTTCCCTGACAATCGGTGTTGCTATCAAAAGTTCGTTGCCTTGAAAACTCAATCCTTCAAAGAACGGTACGGCTTCTTCCACTGCCAGGGCGGTAACCTCTGAAATATTCTTCCCGCCGATCCTCACGCTGAGACTTTCCTTACGGAGACGATTGCCTCCGCACTCCTTACATGTTTCCTCCCTTAGAAATTTCCGGATCTTTGTCCGGATCATTTCAGAATCGGTTTCATGGAAAAGACGTTCCCACTCTTCCACCAGTCCGGAAATATCCCCATCCCCGAGCAAGAACACCTCTTTCGCTTCCTCCGGCCAATCCTCATATGCCGTGTCCCATTCAAAACTATATTTTTGAGAAAGATCATGCAGGAGATCTTCAAAAAAGTATTTATTGAATGCAAAAAAAACATCCTTGTTCAGGGCCTGGATAAGCGGTTTCGAAGGATCCGCAATCACGCCGCGGGTAAAAATTTGCGACAGGGTTCCGAGCCCCTTGCATTTCGGACAAGCGCCATAAGGACTATTGAAGGAAAACATGTTAGGAGTCAGCTCCGGAAAACTCACCTGGCACTCCGCACAGCTCTTCGTGGCAGAAAAAAAGACAAGTCCCTTCGCCGCCAAAGTTTTGTCCAGGATTGCCACATGCCCCTGCGCGAGATCAAGCGCGCTTTGGAGGGAACTTTGGAACCTGCGGTTTTCTGTTCTCTCCTCAAGGGTCAGCTCATCGACCAGGATCTCAATATCATGGCGGACCATTTTCTTGAGCTTAAGCTCAGGCGTTAAAAACCGTTCACTCCCGTCAATCCGTGCACGGTCATAGCCCTTTTTCAGAACCGTCTGAAACAGTTTTTGGTATTCCCCCTTCCGGCCCCGAACGAGCGGCGCTAATATCTGGATCTCACGGCCGCCAAACCTCTCAAGAATGTCCCGGCCGATATCTTCTTTTGACTGGCTCAATAAAGGACGTTCACAGGAGGGACAATGCGCAAGACCGACTTTGGCAAAAAGAAGCCTCAAATAGTCATAAATCTCGGTGACGGTCGCCACCGTGGAACGGGGATTATGGGTTGTGGAACGTTGTTCAATGGCAATGGCGGGAGAAAGTCCCGAGATACGATCCACATCCGGCTTTTTCATTTTTTCAAGAAATTGCCGCGCATAGGAAGACAGGCTTTCAAGATAGCGCCGCTGACCTTCCGCATAAATGGTATCAAAGGCCAACGAGGATTTCCCCGATCCTGAGAGGCCGGTAATCACTGTGAATTTGTTTCGTGGAATTTTGAGCGAGAGATTCTTGAGGTTATGTTCCCTCGCCCCCCGAACATCAATATATTCCTGCATATCACACAAAATGCGGCAGGGCCTCGCGCGTCAGGTCCCGAGCCGCAGGGTCGTAAACGCCTTGCGAAGAGTGGCCGCGGCAGAAAGGATGGCCAAATAACTCGTTTTGGGATTGTCCGGTGCAGGATAATTTTGAGTTGTCGTACGAATACTTCCAAAATCTCCTTCAATATGCACTTCGTGGCGATTCGTCCCCGCCACCTGGGTCGCCCAAATCTCGACTTCCGTCCGTTGCGGGCCCAGTCCGGCCAAACTAAGAATCGCCGCGACGTTAATATTTTGAGGAAACGCACGGCTCGCGCGCACCGCAGTCCCTCGAAAAACCAGTTTCTTTTCCTCTCCGGAGCGGAAGACCGGAAACGGGTGGGTATTGAAATAGGGTGCGCCTCTCAGTGCCTGCGGCGGTTTTGTGGTGACTAATCTGACACGCCGTAATCCATTGGTTTGTGCGGCCAAAAGCGCATCGACCCCGGCAATGGCTCCGGATGGACAGTAGAGGCGCCCCGAGGTTTTAGCAATGAGGGCCCGGAGCCGTTTAAAGGGGAACTTCAAGAGCCCGCCCACACTCATAATAAGAACGTATTTATCGTGGCGGAGCGCAAGCGATGCCACGGCCGAGGAAATACTCGGGTGGGCCGCCTCGATCACAAAATCGCACCGTTTGACGATCTCGCGAATTGACACAAGCGGAAGCCGTCGATGGATCCGGCGATAAAGTTTTTCGGCCTGTTCCGGATCCTTGTCGGACACCGCGGTCAAAACAGCACGAAAGCTCAATTTTCTGTCTTTAATCAATACTTTTGCAAGGGCCGTCCCGATGGCGCCACAGCCGATAATTCCTACTTTAAATTTTCTCATTTTTTTCTGATGACCCGATTCCCTTCGTCGACATAAACAACTTTAGGTTTGTGATTTTTAAGTTCCCGTCCGGCGTAAATTCCGAATGTCATGATAATAAGGATATCGCCAACCTTGCCATGCTTCGCGGCGCCACCGTTCAGGCAAATTACACCCGAACCTGCGGGCGCAGAAATGGCGTAACTTTCAATCCGGGATCCGTTATTGAGATTTGCAATCAGAACTTTCTCATAAGGCAGGATTCCGGCGCCCTTCATCAACTGGCTATCGATCGTAATGCTTCCCTCATAATCAATACGTGCCTCAGTCACTCGCGCTCGATGTATTTTCCCACTCAATAATTGTTTTTTCATATCATCTCCGTTAGAAATCAACTCACCCCGTCTCCCGCGGAGAAAGCCTCTCCACGAGCCAATCTCCGATTCGTCCTGTTAAGAATCGTGAATTATAACATTATCAATCAACCTTGTCTTGCCGACAAAGCAGGCCGTAAGAGCCGCCAAATCCCCCCCATAGGAACGAACTGGCACAAGCCAATCGGCATCCGCTACCTCAAGATACTGAACCTTGTCCACATACCGTCTCAGATCGCAGAGTGCTTGTTTCTTCAGTTCGCGGATCGTTTTTTTTCGTTTTTTGAGTCCCCTTCGAAGATTAAAAAGCACCCGCGGAATCATCGCGGCGCGCGCTCTTTCCTCCGGAGTGAGAAAACGGTTTCGGGAACTCATGGCAAGCCCGTCCTTTTCCCTGACCGTCGACATAACACGAACCTTCACTTTGAGTGACAAATCTTCCACCATGCGGGTTAAAACCTTGGCCTGCTGATAGTCTTTTGCCCCAAGATAAAGGCGCGTGGGTTTTATCATCTCAAGAAACTTTGCCACCACGGTGACAACACCCTGAAAATGTCCGGGACGAAATTTACCGCAAAGCCCTTTGGCGAGAACCGGCCATTTCGCGCCGGGGATTTTGAGCGGCTTCAACAATCCTTCCGGATACATTTCCTGCGCTGACGGATAGAAAAGATAGTCGGTTCCCCATCCTGACAACAACTGTTGATCACGACTTAAAACGCGCGGGTACCGGCTAAAATCTTCGTTCGGTCCAAACTGGGTGGGATTGACAAAAATGCTCACCACCGTCACGCGATTTTCCCGCTTGGCCGTACGCACCAGCGAAAGATGTCCTTCGTGCAAAGCGCCCATGGTCGGTACAAACCCAACGGTTTTTCCCTGCTGGCGGCAAATTTCAAGAATGTGACAAAGCTTTTTTGAACTTCGGATCATCTTCACGGTATTACCTCGGATCCATCAAACCCAGCGCTTAGAATGGTCTTCAACTCGCCCCCTCCACCTTCGAAAGCAAGTCTCTTATGGTTTGTCCCAACTCCGGATGGACCCATCCGGGAGCGAGATCACAAAAGGGTCTTAAAACAAAATATCTCTCATGCATCCTCGGATGAGGAACCACCAATCCATCTTCCCGAATGATTGCATCTCCATAGGACAGGAGGTCGAGATCCAGCGGACGGGGTTCATTCCGGGTCTTCCGAACCCGCCCCGCTTTAGCCTCCAGCACCTGCAAAACCGCCAGCACTTCCCGCGGTCTCATGTGCGTTTCAAAACTCCAGACCGCATTGAGAAATTTTCCCCCGGATGCATCCACAGGATCGGTTTCATAAACCGGGGAGAATTGTAAATGCTCGATGCCAGGGGTCGCCGTCAGCCTTTCAGCCGCCTCATCCAGCCTGGCCTTGCGGTCCCCCAGATTGGACCCAACACCGAGAAAAACAGGCGGCATGATCGTCACACGGAAAGACGTGAACGCGGAGTCATGAATGAGAATGACTTTTTTTGATACGGGTCAACGCTTCCAAAAGACGGGATTCCGCGACCGTCAGAGAAATTCTGAAATATCCCTCGCCATTCGGGCCAAATCCGTTCCCGGGCGTCACCACAATATTCATCTCTTCAAGAAACTTCAGGCAAAGCTCGGACGAAGTGTACCCGGGAGGGACCGGAATCCAACAGTAGAAAGTCGCTCGGGGAAGCGCGGCCTTTAAACCAAGTTTGTTCATCCCCTGAATCAAAAGGTCCCGCCGTTCCTGATAAATTTTGAGGTTCCCCTCCAGGGCCAGGTCGCCGTCCTTCAGGGCCGTTATCGCGGCCATCTGGATCGCCTGAAAAATTCCGGAGTCCAGATTTGATTTCACCTTTCCGAGCAAGGCGATCGCCTGGGGATGCCCCACCGCGAATCCCACACGCCAGCCCGTCATGTTATAAGTTTTGGAAAGCGAAAAAAACTCAATCGCAACCTCTTTCGCACCGGGGATTTCAAGAATGCTGGGGGCCTTGTATCCGTCATACGTCATTTCCGAATAAGCCGCATCATGCGCTATCAGAATTTTATGCTTGTGAGCAAACTCCACCGCCTCCGAAAAAAAACTCTTGTCCGCGACCTGAGAGGTCGGATTGTTAGGATAATTCAGGAACATCAACCTCGCGTTCTTAAGCACATCCGCAGGGATCAAATGGAACTCCGGTAAGAAATGATTTTTCTCAAGAAGCGGCATGGCATAGGGAATTCCTTCCGCAAAAAGGGTCCCCGAACGGTACACGGGATAACCCGGATCCGGAATCAAGCACACCTGTCCTGGATTGATCACCGCAAGAGGAAGATGCCCAATCCCTTCCTTGGAACCGATCAACGGTAATATTTCCTTAT
This sequence comes from uncultured bacterium, assembly GCA_964445745.1. Lineage (GTDB taxonomy): Bacteria > Omnitrophota > Omnitrophia > Omnitrophales > Aquincolibacteriaceae > UBA1443. Next base: position 30,019 of record CAYULU010000015.1, read on the forward strand.
CCGGATCCAGTTTGACGTGAAACCTGCGTTCAAACCAGTCACGGATGGCCACGCGAAATTCCGGCATCCCCTGGTCCAGGGCGTAGCGATGGTTCCTCGGATTTTCAACCGCCTTTTGCATGGCGTGAATAATAAAATCCGGAGTTGGAATATCGGGATCTCCCACTCCAAGATCAATGACATCTTTCCCCTTGGCAATTAATTCACGCTTTTTCTTGTCAATCTCCGCAAAGAGGTAGGGGGGCAGTTTCTGAAGCCGGCCTGTCGGCTCAATGGTAAGCGGTGTTTTAAGCATAAATTTCCTCTCTCGATTTCATGGATTCAAAGATTAAAGGCTCACACTCCAACGGCATTCACGGCGGGAAATTATATCAGACTTTATCCTTTTTGTGGGACTCGTAACCTGTTCCCTTAAACCCGTTCTCGTATACGACGAAACACACAAGAAGAGCTTAACACTCTTTGATCTGTCAGGACAATTTGGAGAGGTCGAATCGGAATTCGGGGTCGATGTCCTTTAACTCCATCGCCAGGGCCCGCGCCTGATCGCGCAATCCGGGGACTTTGCTGACAAGCCAGGACTGATAAACCCCAAGGAACTGGTCCAGTAAATCATCCTTCCGGGTAAGCCGCTCATAGCGGTTCATCTGTGTAAAAAAATGATCAAAGGCTTGTTCCCTGAAACAATTAATAAACTGGAAATAATCCTCCTTGATTCGTAAAAGTATTTTCTGATACAGGTCATAGCGTCCTGATATCTTGTCCAGAACCTGTCCTACACCTGTTTTTTTCTGATAAATCCCCTTATGGCAACGAGCCGCATGATCATAGTACTCTACGGCCAGACGGCTAACCCCTTTTTCTGCTTTTTGACAGATCATCCGGTTGATCTCTCCCGGTTTTCCGGCAAAAAGGGTGTTTTGGACGAGCAGATTGTCGGCATTCACCTTGTAGATAAAATAACGAAGCATCGGATCATCGGCCTGGCGTATCCACTCAGACACTTCACCGGGGTCATTCGAAATAAAAGGATCGGCCATATCATGATACTCGGGGAGCGACATAGCGAAAAGCAGATGGGCCAGATAGATGTTGACGTCTTCATCAAAGAAACCACCGCTCGAAAGACCCGGCCCGCTATCCCTCGCCTTTAAAATGGATTCGAGTAAATAATAGATGGCCGATTCCCGTTCATCATTATTTAACTGAAAAAAAAGAAAGTTTTGCTCTGGATTTTTTTGTTCCGTTGATTTATTTTTCATAACGATCTCTTTATAGCATGCTTATCTATTTTGATACATTTAAGAGCTAAAATAAACATAACATGGCAAATTTAACCTGTCAAATTTGTAAAATTTTTATCATTGATCGTAAGTGCTTCAGAACAAACACGTTAGAGGTTTTATTATCGGAAGTTTATTTATTTTGAAATAGCAGATCGAATGGAGTCGATAAACCGACGTGACCGAAGCACTTTGCCGGTTCTGTAATTGAGGAATTGAGTTATCAATCGGCAAACCTCGGCAAAGGCATGTGCTGAATGCGGCTGACGAAGGCCTTCTGTCATGTTCATTCGGCTCAGCGTCCTGAGCAGTTCCAGACCGGCAGGGCTGATTGCAGGAGCCCCCTGGTCCTTGGAGCGGCATCCGTCACAGAGGAGCGCTCCCTGCTTAACTGAAAAATAGCCACGTTCAATCGGCTTTGCGTTACAGGAAACACAACTTTCTGTGTAGGGAATTAATCCCATTTCGCCAAAAAGCTTCACCGTGAAAACGGTTGTCAGTTTTTCCGGAGGAATAACGGGCAAATAATGAAAGGCCGTGAGGAGCAGTTCCAGAATGGCTGGATGCGGGTCCTGGATCTCTGTCAGTTCGTCGACCAGTTCACACAGGAAGCTTCCGTAGGCGATGGTTTCTAAATTGTTGCGAATTGAATGATAGCTTTCAAGAATAGCGGATTCGGTGATCAGATGCAGATCCGAGCGTTTTTTTTCATAAAAAATAATTTCCGCTCGCGTAAAAATTTCAAAGCCCGCCTGCCGGATCTCACCCTCCCGGTGCACCCCCTTGACCACTCCGCGGATCTTGCCAGCTTCTCGGGTGAATAAGGTCACAATCAGTGAACTGGACCGAAAAGGCTGATTTTTAAGGACTACACCTTCAACCTTGTGAATGCTCATGAAAACTCAGGATCCGGACGATGGGGACAAAACCCGCTTTAAAATCTGCTTTTGCTTGAGATGCATCTGGTCTTTCGCCCGCCGGGTTTTATCTTCATGCCCAAGCAGATGGAGGATGCCATGACAAAGACAGTAATCCAGTTCTTCTTCAAACGAATGGCCGTATTCATCAGCCTGAGTTTCAATGGTGGGAATGCAAAGGACGATGTCCCCGAGAAAATCAGTGCTACGTCCTGCGCTCTCTTTCCGGGTGCCTCGCGTTTTTCCGGTGATCTTCCCTTGGCCAAAGGCAAGCACATCGGTCGACCAAGCGTGCTTAAGGTACTTCCGATTGAGGACCCGCATTTTGGAGTCGGGGACAAGAAGAATGCTGACCAGCGCCTTTTTAAATCCGAGATCCCGTAAAATTCGAGCGGCAACTTTTTCCAGTTTTTTTTCGTTCACCCCGGGGTGAGGGCATTCGTTCAACACCTGGATTTCAAGGCCTTTTTCATTATCCCGGGAACGGGTCATGATTTATTCGTCCGCCCGAAATTTTGAAAACTGGTCCACACCAAAAATATCGGGGGCCGACAACGGGCGATCCACCGTGGGATATTTCATGCGCGTATGGAACATGGCCGTCATATTTCGGACAAAACTTGACTGAATTTTATGAAGATCCCGGAGGGTCAGTTCGCATTCATCGAGCTGACCATCAATGAATTTGTCGTTGATAATTTTTCTCACCAGTTGCTGGATCGTTTCGGGAGTCAGTTCTTTAAGCGAACGGGTCGCCGCCTCGGCTGAATCCGCAAGAAGGGCCACGGCCGTTTCCTTAGTTTGCGGTTTGGGGCCGGGATACCGGAAGTCGTCCGCCCGAACCGGATCCGACGGGGCCGCCATATCCATCGCCTTTTTGAAAAAATAATAAACCACACTCGTCCCCTGATGTTCGCGTATGAAATCCACGATGGCACGGCGAAGCCGGTGCTTGCGAGCAATACAGACCCCGTCCTTGACATGGTTAATAATAATCTCAAAACTGATCCGGGGCGGGAGGTCGTCGTGCTGATTCATGTAGAGGTAGCCCTGATTTTCCGTAAAAAACTGCGGCTTCTCGAGTTTACCAATATCGTGAAAGTAACAGCCGACCTTGGCGAGAAGGGCGTTGGCACCAATTCGTTCACAAGCGTTTTCCGCAAGGGAGCTTACCACGAGGCTGTGGTGATATGTCCCCGGAGCCTCCACCATCATTTTTCGCATCAGGGGGTGATTGAGATCCGATAGCTCAAGCAAAGTAACGTCGGTCACGACATCAAAAAAGTGTTCCAGGACGGGAAGCACGAGATAACTCGCCATGGCAATTAAAAGCGCATTCAGAAATCCGAGACCACCGAGCTGGATCGCATCCCGCCACGGAGTACTTTGCGTCAGCTGAAATCCGGCAATCACCAGAAAGTAAGTACAACCGATCCCAAGCCCGATTCGAAGGAAATGGCTCCTCTTACGTACCCGGTAAGCAAGAAAAGTCGCGGCCAGAGAGGCCATCAAGGTCGCCAGCAACAGATCCACGCTGAATCCTGAAAGAAATCCGCTGATGACCGTCATCATCACCCCACCCAAAATCCCGATCCGGCTGTGTAGCAAGAGAGTGAGGAGGAGTGCGGCCAACACGGTCGGCATCAGATACATCGATACCTGGGGGAAAGACTCCACCATTCGCGACAGAATGGTGGTCAGCCCGATCACCGCATGAAAAAGGAGAATTTGTGAGCGGTCATAAAAGATTTTTGTCTCAAAAGCCGCAAAATAAAACGATGCAAAGGCATAAAGCAGAAGGATGAGAAAGGACCCGGTGACGATTTGAATCTGCTGTCTTCGTGACGAGATTTTTTTCTGGACCTGATCTAATTTTTCCTTAATCTCCCGGGTCACGAGCATGCCCCGCTGGACGATCAGCTCATTCTTCTTGATCCGGATCTCAACCGGAGGGACCGCCGCCGAAAG
>CAYULU010000015.1:34286-40449 GCA_964445745.1 uncultured bacterium
CGATCAGCTCATTCTTCTTGATCCGGATCTCAACCGGAGGGACCGCCGCCGAAAGTTTTTTCCGGTACTCACGGGTTTTTTCATCATCATAAACCAAGTTGGCCGAGAGAGAACCCTTGAGCAGCTCCGCGGCCGCTGCTCTGAGACCGGCATCCCGGTTGAAAATCTCGGGGGGCAATACGGAAAAAGACTCCTGGATCGCTTCCTCGACCGTTAATAGTTGTGTCGTCGGTACCACCGTTTCCTGGCGCGGGTCTTCCGCAACATAAAGGATCGTGTCCCGGCCGGAATCCATCATCTCCTGTTTCTCCAATTCCGGGATCATGCCCCGCAAAAGATAAGCGTTCAAAGCTGACAAAGTCACGGCCTCGACCTGGGCAATGTCCTTGGCCGAAAGCATGGACTCCAGTGAAAAGGACGGGAGATGGATCGGCAGTTCTTTCTGCGAGGGTGTCCCGGTCTCCTCTTTTTCATTCCTGATTTCCTGAAGCGTGATGAAAAAGCTCTCGGCAAGATGACGTATGTTCGACGTCAGGACGGGATCAACCTTGTAAACGGGCGGGCTGTTTTTTTGTTTCTCGAGTCTCAAAACCTCGGTCTTCGCCTCATCCACATAGGAAAATGAAACGGGCGAAAAAAAGGATCGGGGGGCCGGCTCATCTTGCACAAACTCTTGCTGTTCAAAACGCCAGGGCTGATTCCAGAAAAGGACCAGGGCGATCAGGGTTCCCGCAAGTAGAAAGATCCCGAAAGGGACAAGCTTCGCACCTGCCCGTCTCCGCAGTACCATTTCAGGATTCGTTTTGTGCTTTCTTGCGCTCGTGCTTTTCATAGGCCTTAATGATCTCCTGAACCAGGGGATGCCGCACGACGTCCGTTTCGTTCAGGTAGATAAACTGGATGTCCGGAATATCGGCAAGGATTTGGCGGATCTCGATCAGGCCGGACTTTTTCCCGGCCGGAAGATCGACCTGGGTAATGTCGCCCGTAATCACAACCTTCGAGGTCTGCCCCATGCGCGTGAGAAACATTTTCATCTGGTTATGGGTGCAATTCTGCGCTTCATCCAGGATGACAAAAGAGTCATTGAGCGTGCGTCCCCTCATGTAGGCAATCGGGGCAATCTCAATGGCCCCCCGCTCGGTGTAGCGAGCGACTTCCTCATATTCAAGCATATCGTAAAGGGCGTCATAAAGGGGCCGCAGATACGGATTGACTTTCGCGGCAAGATCACCGGGCAGAAATCCAAGGCTCTCGCCCGCCTCGACGGCCGGCCGCGTCAGGATGATTCGCCCGACATATTTTTTCTTGAGGGCCTCCACCGCCGCCGCCATGGCCAGGTATGTTTTTCCGGTCCCGGCGGGGCCAATTGAAATGACGACATCCTTCGACTGGATCGCCTGCAGATAGGCCTTCTGGTTTTCACTTTTAGCCTGGACCACTTTTCCGCGGTGAAAAAAGTGAATGCCTCCCTTGGAAGCGGCGTCCCCCCGCTCGTCCCGAACCCCACGGGGATCCGGCGGGGTCCGACCAGACTCATGTCCTCCGCTCCGGTGACTATGAGTCAGTCGGAGAAAATGGTCGTACGCATCCTCAACGTCTTTTTTATCACCCAAAATTTTGAGCTGGTCATTTTTAGCGATCAGGCGAACGCGATAATCTTTTTCTGCCTGGCGGAGATTCCGGTCGAGGCTTCCGTACACCGCGGCCGCTTCTTCATTCGAGTGAATTTTGATAATTTTCTGCAATGGACCCTTTCTAGGGTTCAGGGGACAGGGTATCTGCTTTTGAAATTCTATACCCCATCCGCCAAACGCTGGACGCTATTTGGATTTTTCAATCCACATTTTTTTCGCATCAAGATTAAGTTCTTTAAGCTGTCGCTCCGTCGCGGGCGAAGGGGCATCCGTCATGAGGCACGTCCCCTTCTGGGTCTTGGGAAACGCGATCACCTCCCGGATCGAATCACGCGCAAGGAGAAGCGTCACAAAACGATCCAGCCCGATCGCCAGTCCCCCGTGCGGCGGCGCTCCAAAAGTTAGCGCCTTCAGCAAAAACCCAAACTGGGCCTCAGCCTGTTCCGGAGAAAGTTTCAAAAGCTCAAACATTTTTGACTGCACTTTCTGATCGTGGATACGAATGCTCCCACCGCCGAGCTCCGTCCCGTTACAAATGATATCATAAGCCCGCGCCCGCACCTTGAGCGGCTCGGTATCAAGCAACGGCACATCCTCCGGCTTGGGTGACGTAAATGGATGATGGCACGCATCACACCGCTGTTCTTCCTCATTCCACTCAAAAAGCGGGAAATCCACAACCCAGAGCAACTCAAATTTTCCTTCAGGAAGCATACCATATTTTTCTGCAAGAAAACAGCGAAGCGCCCCGAGCGCCACACAGGCTACCTTAAACTGGTCCGCCACAAGAAAAATAATATCCCCCGCCTTCGCGCCCGTCGTCTCAATCACTTTTCCGATCCGGCCCGAATCAAAAAATTTCTGTATCGGTGATTCCACCGAATCCGGCCCCGTGACCTTGAACCACGCGAGCCCCTTCGCACCGTAATTTTTTATCCACTGGGTCAGATCATCAAAATCCTTTCGTGAAAATTCCACCCCCGCCGGCGGCGTAAACGCAAGGCCGCGGATCGAGCCCTTCTTCGCCAGGACCTCATCAAACACCTTAAATCCGCTCGACGTAAAAATACCGGACAAATCCTTCATCTCCATTCCGTAGCGAAGATCCGGTTTGTCCGTACCATACTTTTCCATCGCCTCCTGATAACTCAGGCGGCGGAGCGGTAACGGAAGGTCCCTGTTTTTCGCATGCTTGAAAACATGCGCCACCATCCCTTCCACAATGCCCATGATGTCTTCCTCATCGATAAAAGACATCTCCAGATCAATCTGCGTGTGCTCGGGCTGACGGTCTTTGCGAAGGTCCTCATCGCGAAAACAGCGGGCAAACTGATAATAGCGGTCATAGCCTGACACCATCAAAAGCTGTTTAAAAAGCTGAGGGGATTGCGGCAACGCATAAAAGGTCCCGGGATTAAGCCGTGACGGAACAAGAAAATCACGCGCCCCTTCGGGCGTACTTTTGGTCAAGTACGGGGTTTCCACTTCGATAAACTGGTGTTGGTCAAGATACTCATGAACAAGCTTCGTCACACGATGCCTGAGAGTCAGACTTTCCACCATGTCCCGCCGCCTGAGATCCAAAAACCGGTAAGCAAGCCGAAGCTCCTCCCCGACATTTTTTTCACCCAGCTCAAAGGGAAGCGGCTGACTGGCGTTCAGGATTTCGACTTCTTCCGCCTGGAGCTCAATTTCACCCGTCGGAATTCTGGAGTTCACAGTGCCAGCGGGCCGTTCCGCGACTTTACCCCTGACACGAATAACGTATTCCGAACGAAGAGTCTCGGCGATCCTGTGCATCGCCGCATGAACCTGCGGGTTAAAAACCACCTGCGTCAGACCATAGCGGTCGCGCAAGTCCACAAAAATAAGGTTACCGTGGTCCCGACGGGTGTCCACCCAACCAGTCAGGGACTCGGTTTTTCCAACAAAACTTTTATTTAATCCACCGCACGTCACACTACGAAGCATAAATCCTCTTTCTCCTTTTTATCAAATCAGCCGCTTTAGATCCGGTTCAAGAGTGGGAGCCCGGCGCGGATGAAAGACTTAAAAAGGGTACGATTTTATTCATCTCAACCTCTTGTTGAGTTCGGTTGGCAAGATCCTTCACATTCAAGACTCCCTTTTTCAATTCATCCGCTCCCGCAATCACCGCATAACGAGCCTTCACTTTGTCCGCCTTCTTCAAGTGCTGACTGAGTGAAAATACCCCGTGAGCCGTCTCAATCCGGAAGCCGCGCTCCCTGAGGTCCAGCGCAGTATGTCTGATCACCTTTGCGATGGCGGCACCATCTTCCAGAGGCGCCAGATAAACGGTTTTTTCCTTAAGGGAGGCAAAACAATGGACGTTCTGGGATTCGACCGCGGAAATCAATCTTTCAAACCCGATACTAAATCCCGTACAAGGGGTCTTCGCCCCGCCAAGGTCCTGATAAAGACCATCGTACCGTCCGCCGCCGGCCACCGCATTTTGCGCGCCCAGGCCGCCCGCTGTGACTTCAAAAACAACGCCGTTATAATAATCCAGACCGCGCACCAGCCTCCGGTTCACGGTACAGGCGATTTCGCGATCCGCCAGTTTTTGGATCAGAGCCTGAAACCCGGCACTCAACGGTGCAAACTCCTCCCACGGTGCCTTCTCGATCACGGGCTGGCACGATGGGATTTTACAATCAAAAATGCGGAGAACATTTTTTTCAAGCCGCCACTGGCAATCTTTGCAGAGTTTTTCTTTTTCCTCCCCAAAATATTTCACGAGCGCAACGCGAACCCTGTCACGATCTTCTCCCCCCCCAAGATCGTTAACATGAAGTGTAAACTCCTTCAGCCCTGCGTATTGGAGAAATCCATGAATCAACGCGATCGATTCAAAATCCGCCTCGCAACCTTCATTGATAATTTCGGCCCCGATCTGGTGAAACTGGCGCTTTCGGCCTGCTTGGGGACGCTCGGCACGAAACATGGGGCCCATGTAGTAAAGACGAAGGGATTTCGCCTGGGTCAGAAGTCCTCTCTCAAGAACAGCCCGGGCGACCGACGCGGTCATTTCGGGGCGCAGGGTCATGTCTCGCTCGCCCCGGTCCTTAAAAGAAAACATTTCCTTGTGAACAATATCACTGCTCTGTCCGATCGAGCGAATAAAAAGTTCTGTCGGTTCGAGAATCGGAGTCCGGATTTCCTTAAACCCGCTGGCCTCCATAAAAACTCGGGCTTTCTCTTCAAACCACTGCCATTTCTCAATCTCGCCGGGGAGGACATCATCCATGCCGGGGAAACCCTGAAATTTAGATGCCATAAGGTGTCCGATCTTTCCGTCCTTTCTTCCGTTCAGACTTTTCAAAAGATGACGCATCATACCAAAACCAGATCTTCTTTTCCATAAGCAGAATCCCTCGGGTGTATCCCGCCTCAGACTCAGAAAAACAATCGACGAGAAAATCGCCAGAATACAACAACTCGCGCGATAAGGTCGCAACGGGCCAACCATGATCCTCATGATAAGGTTTTAACATGAGGCAACAGGTCTCAAGAGATATTTCTGGGATTGAGACAACAAAACATCTTCCGTGAACCGGACTTTAAAAATCTGCCAGATCAGGTTGAGATGAATGTGTTATCTCTCCTCCCGGCTGAATGAGACGCCATTATATTTAGCTGCATCACCGATTACCAGCCTAATTCAGAGATGCCATCATAGAGGACATTTAACCGGACATATCAGGACAAAATGATGTCCAAAATGTCCATTTTGTCCGGTTTTTTGAGGGACATTTTTCCGCAACTTATTATTGCTGAATAGGATACAGAATGTCCAAGCCTGTGAGGTGGACATTGATGGTTTTATCGCTCCGTGGGGCAGGGATCATCGAATCTTGCCGCGAAGATAAACGAGGCCTTGCGATCACTTTCAACAAGTTCTGTTTGTAACCTTATTGTGCTTCATGTTTCCATTCAGAAAAAGGCGCACTTTCGGTTCTTGTCTGAATAACAACCCCTCTATCATAAGCAAGCTGCTGTTTTGCGGCCTTGTATTTTATTGCTGCATCCTCCCATAAGCTCTCGTCGGTTTTCCAAACTTCATTCCTCTGGTACGTCACAAAGCAAAGAGCAGCTACAAAAAACACAGCGATCACGCCTAAAACCTTGCGACTCTTAATGATCAATACCAGCAATACTGAAAAAGCCAAGCAGAGGCCGACCATTGGCAAATACATTCGATGTTCAAATATGACATGCTCAATCGGGAGAATACTTGATTCAACAAACAATGTTAAAAAAAACCAAAAAATCCCAAACGCAATGGCAGGTTGTTTTTTTCTCAAGGCTAGAGCTGTAGAAAATAAAGCAATTAAAAGCCCGAGAGAAAGAAGGGTCTTGTGCTCCATAAGGGTAAAGGAGATGGGGAACGAATGATAAATCGACTGACCGCTTGGCCAGAACAGGAAACGGAGATACTCTCGAATAACATTAAACTTGAGTTCTGCAAATTTAATAGGTTCAGTTAACGGTTTTTGATAATCGAT